>CBDUST010000187.1:0-9047 GCA_965369945.1 uncultured bacterium
GTAGTCGTCCGCAGCCAGGTCGTGCCTGGCGATACGCTGTACCTCCTGGCCAAGGAAATTTCGCATCGTCCCCGCCGATTCACCAGCGCCACCCAAGGCATCGTCAACGGCAACCTCGTATTCGAAGGCACCATCACCGGAATGGTGATGTAGCGTCACCCCTCGACGCCGACGCCCACGGATAGCAATCCGTGGGTATCTTCCAGGGCACATCACCCCACAGATCGCTGCTTCGGCGCTACCAGTACAATCATCGTCTAGACGCTCGACATCGGACGGCGAACAAAAGTTTCGCAGAGGCGACACATGCTTCGTTTCATTGGATTGGTCATCGCCGCTGCCGTGCTGGCGGGATGTGCGGGACCCCAACATGTTTTCTTCCCGACGCCCGACGGCGGAGTCGTTCACGCCGACATCTACGGCCTCGGCGACCGCGGCGTTGTGCTAGCACACGGCGGCCGGTTCACTAAAGAATCTTGGGCGACACAAGCACAAATACTCGCCAATGCGGGGTTCCGCACCCTCGCCATCAATTTCCGTGGGCGCGGTCAATCGAAAGGCGGTCCCCAAGCCACATCCGTTGACGACGTTCGCTTCGATGTGTTAGCAGCGGTTCACTACCTGCACGACAACGGCGTGAAGAACGTCTCAGTCGTCGGGGCCAGCTTCGGAGGATGGGCTGCCGCCCAGGCCGCGGTCGAATCAACACCAGGCGAGATCGATCGCATCGTATTGATCGCCGCTTCAGCGATCGATAACCCCGAACGGATGAAGAGCCGAAAGCTGTTCATCACAACGCGCGACGACTTCAGCGGGAACGGCGTCCTACGACTCCCCCAGATTCGTGACCAGTACGAACGAGCCCCCGATCCCAAACAGCTCGTGGTCCTCGACGGGTCCGCCCACGCGCAGCACATTTTCAATACCGACCAAGGCCAACGGCTGATGGACGAAATCCTGCGCTTCCTTACCGAACCGTAAACCCAAGTCGTCGAACAATCGGCAGAATCATTGGGCCGGGCGAACACATGATCCAATCGCAACTCCCGCCACTGTAAAGCCGGCGATGGCATCGCCGGGGGAAGCGCGGCACGTTCGTTTCGTCGGTGCGAACTCCTGATTGAGCCAGCCGATTAACCAACCCATACAATTGCCGACGATAGCCAACGGTCCGGGGATGTTGGGGATTGTTCCCGCCCTCCTGGGATTACAGTCACCGCGTTTGCCTTTTCCGTTCAGCGTGAAAGTGGCCACGCGTTACAGAATTGTTACATCAACCGGTTCGCGTTCGACTCTGTCAGCAACCTACAATGTACTCGTCGCGCTGGGCCGAAGTTGCCGGCCCTCAACTGAGCTTCAGCCGCTCGGGAGTATTGACTGGTGGTTCATCGACATGTTCTCGTACTTGCATCTGTTCTCACTGCGTTATGCTCCTGCGCTACTAACCCGGCCCGACAAGAACAGTCAACCGCAAACGACTCGAATGTGTTACGAGCGCATCTGATCGAAAAAGAGTGGATGCTCAACTCACGGGCGTATCCGGCCATCACATCCGACGGTTACCCGATCGGGTTTGAAGCAGATGGTCGTCTACGAACGCGGAACCTTGGGCTGACCGAAAGCTGGCGGCTGACGGAAGACCTCACTCTTGAGTTGCTGTCGATAAGCGGGCAACTGGCGATGGCGCTGCCCTTCGACTCAGATGTGGGCGTTTTCGTGTTCCAGCCCGAGGTAGGACCGGCGTTCGTAATTGGTCCGCATGGTTTTCATTTCGACCAGTACCTGAACAAGCTTGCGGCTCATGGTAATCGGGCCCACTAACCAATCGCGATATATTCACTTCGTCTGGGGAAGGCGCTCATACGACGATCGATTGACGAACCCACACAATTGCTGATACTAGCTACCGTCAGCTGCTGATGGAAACGCTGCGAACATACTCCGAGGCGCACTACTGAGTAGCAGAGATGTGAGGTGTTACATGCGTAAGCTCTTCTGCGTTTTAGCGACTCTTGTGCTCCTATTCGGCTGTGGTGAGTCAGCACCTCCGGCGTCATCATCGCCGATGCAAGGTATTCAGATGAATCTTAGAGTAAAGGTTCTCACTGACGGCTCCATTTTCGCGAATGATCAGCCTGTTACACTCGACGAACTCGCGGAACAATTTGCGACCTTGAGCAAGGCAAGTGGAACGGTGTGGTATTACAGAGAAGCCTCTGAAATCGAACCGCATCCCAATGCGATGGAGATCATGCGACTCATCGTCGAGAATAAACTGTCGGTTACGTTGTCGACCAAGCCCGATTTCTCTGATAGCGTCGGTCCGGATGGAGTGCCACGGCGCCGTTAGATGCACCTAACCAACCGCTGCCTGCCCCGGTCGATCTTCGGCAATTAACGGGGAAGAGACCGGGACAGGTTCGTCTTCTCGTGGCATTGGCCCCGCTATGCTGAACTGTTGAGTCATCTGTTGGATGCAGACTGGTAACGGAGGAGCATCATGGATATTCAGACGCTGACAACTTTCTTCATGTGGTGCACAATCATCAACGTTGCCCTGTTCGTTCTCTGGGCCACAATGTGCATATCCGCCCCTGATTTGGTGTATCGCACGCAAAACAAATTCTTTCCCATTCCCCGAGCAACCTTCAACGTCGTCATCTACTCGTTTCTGGGCTTGTTCAAGATCTTCGTTCTAATGTTCAATGTCGTTCCCTACGTGGCGTTGCTGATCGTTGGATGAATTGAATCTTCCAACTAAGCCTCGCACCTGACAGCTATCGGGCTGCGCGCCATCGCGTCCGGTGAGCTTTGACGTGAGACGGCCAACGGCTTGCACCGTCACCACGACTCTAGTACTTACAAGCCGCGCTAGATCGGTGTACCATGGCTGAGCCGCAATCCGAGTGAATCGCCGCCAGAACCTAACGGAGCATACAGATGACCGAAGCGTTTGCCCCTGATGTTGTCCACCAATATGAGCACGAAGCTTGGAGCCGGTGTGCTGATGATTATCTTGATGGCTTCGCGGGCCTGACGCGCGATGCGCTGCCGTTACTGATCGAAGCTGCCCAGATTCGTTCTGGTCAGCGCGTGCTCGAAGTCGGGTCGGGGCCGGGACACATTGCTGACGGTCTGACGCAGGGCGGAAGCATTGTCACAGGAATCGACTTCTCAGCCCAAATGATCGAGGTGGCAAAACGCCGGTATCCTCAAACGACGTTCCAGCAGGCCGACGCCGAACAACTTCCTTTTGATGAGGGCACCTTCGACGCGGTCGTGAGCAGCTTTGTGGTCCACCACCTCGCCCGCCCCGATGTTGCGTTCGGCGAGATGAATCGTGTGCTGAAGCCCGGCGGGCGCGTCGCCTTCACCGTCTTCGCCGATCCAGAGGCTCAAAGCAGCATCGGAGCGTTCTTCGGAGCCGTCGAGAAGCATCATTCACTGGACGAACTCCCGCACGGCCCCTTGTTCGGCGTCACGGACCTGACCGTGTACGAGTCCATGCTCTCGTCGAGCGGCCTGACGGACTTCGGTTTCGACATTCGCGATATCACCTGGCGCACCAAGACGCTCGATCCGGTAGTGAAGAGCTTTTGGAACTGGGGCAACATGGGTGCATTACCACTTGATCTGCAGGAAAAGATCAAAGCGACAACCCAAGCGAACCTCGCGGCATTCAAGACAGACGACGGCTACGCTTTCCCCCACAAAACCTTGCTCGGCTGGGCCGCAAAGCCTCTCTAGGAAATGCGACGCGGGTAACCCGCTCCGATCACCCCGTACGTGGAGCGACCAGCGACTTGCTCGGTCACCACTTTCGATCATCGTGCACGTCCTGACGCCGAGCGCCGGAGAACCAACAACTAAAGACCAACAACTAAACACTGCTTCCATTCCACGCTCTCAGGACGCTGCGCGTCACCCGCTAAACCGGCAGATTATCGTCTCGATGGCAGCGTCCTCAAAATCCGCAAAGACACCCCAAATGAACACATCGGCACAGCTTCCGGCGCGTCGTTGGTATTCTGGGGCGCGACTGCTGTATCGACCCCATACGAATCGTACCTTGTAACTGTAGCGTCGACTGGGAACGCTATGACACTTTACCGAAGGAGGTATCCATGGGACCACTACAAGCAATGGCCGCAGGCGGCGTCGTACTAACAGTCGGCCTGATAATTGTCGGCAAGTTCGTAAACGCCGAAGGAGAGAGCCTGCGGGACACTGCTCGGGAAGCTCGACATGAGCGACGCGAGATGTTCAACATGGCTTTGCAGCAGTCGCAAAGGGCGCAACAGATGGCTCGCATGCACATGCAGGCGCAAATGGCCGAGCTCGAAGCCTACGAGGGTGTCGACTTCGGGGATTTCGAAGAGTTCATGGAATTGCAGACGCTGCAAACTCAGCAGTACCTCGAGGACCACTGATCGACACGCATCAACGAACTGAACAATTGCTCAACGTAGTACCGCTTCAACGGCACTACGTTTTTTTTGCGCCAAGGAGAGGGGACGTTTTATCGATTAGACCTCTGCGGCCATGCGTTCGGCCTTCGCTTTCGCTTCGTCGAGTGTGCCGACGTACATGAAGGCGCTTTCCGGCAGATCGTCGCCTTCACCTTCGGCCAACCGATCGAACGAATCGATCGTTTCCTCGAGTGATGTGTACACGCCCTTGAAGCCGGTGAACTGCTCGGCCACGAAGAACGGCTGGCTGAAGAACCGCTCGATCTTGCGGGCCCGGGCCACGGCCAGTTTGTCTTCCTCGGCAAGTTCGTCCACACCAAGAATCGCGATGATGTCCTGAAGGTCACGATAGCGCTGAAGAATCACCTGCACCTTGCGGGCCACGGCATAGTGCCGTTCGCCAATAGTCCCCGGCTCGAGGATGCGCGAAGTCGAGGCGATCGGATCAACCGCCGGGTAGATGCCTTTTTCAGCGATACCGCGCTCCAACACGACGAAGGCGTCGAGGTGGGTGAAGGCTGTGGCCGGGGCGGGGTCGGTCAGGTCGTCGGCGGGAACGTAAATCGCCTGCACGGACGTGATCGCACCATCGGTGGTCGAAGTAATGCGCTCCTGGAGTTGGCCCATCTCGGTGGCCAAGGTGGGCTGATATCCCACGGCTGAAGGCATTCGACCCAGCAACGCGGAAACTTCCGAACCCGCTTGCGTGAAGCGGAAAATGTTGTCGATGAACACGAGCGTTTCTTTACCGGAGCTGTCGCGGAAATCTTCAGCCATGGTCAGGCCGGACAGACCCACACGAAGACGCGCACCGGGCGGCTCGTTCATTTGCCCGAACACCATCGCGACCTTGTCGATGACCTTGGCGACCTTGCCGTCCGCGTCGGTGTACTCGGCTTCCTGCATCTCCAGCCAAAGGTCATTACCTTCGCGTGTTCGTTCACCGACACCACAAAAGACGCTGTATCCGCCGAACTCACGGGCGACGCGCGCGATCATTTCCTGAATGATGACGGTCTTGCCCACGCCGGCCCCGCCGAACAGGCCGATCTTTCCGCCGCGGACGAACGGGCAAAGCAAATCGACAACCTTGATGCCGGTCTCGAGGATTTCGGTTTTGGGGTTCAGCGCGGTGAAGGGGGGCGGCTCACGATGGATGGGTAGACGTTTGGTGGCGTTGACCGGTCCCTTCTCGTCGATCGGTTCGCCGAAGAGATTGAATACGCGGCCGAGGACCCCTTCGCCGACGGGCACGGTGACTGGTCCGCCGGTGTCCACACAGTCGTCGCCGCGGCGCAAACCGTCGGTACCGCCCAGGGCGATGCACCGAACTTGCCCACCGCCGAGGTGCTTGGCAACTTCGCCGATGAGGGTTGTCTTGTCGCCACTCATGTCGATCTCACACTTGACGGCGTTGTAGATCTCGGGCAGATCTTCTTCGGGGAACTGCGCGTCGAAGGTGGAGCCGATGACTTGGATAATGGTGCCGGTGGTGCCCATGAACTTGGTTTTCCTGTGGTTGCGGGTCGCCGGGCCGGGCTCGATCCGGACCGAGCCGCACAGGATAGTCACGGGGCGCGGTTGTGCCAAGGCCGGACTCGGTGAATGCCGGCTCGGATGCCGACCCAGCCTACGACCGCCATATCAAACACCGGGATGCGTACACTTCGCACATGACTAACGACCAAAGCGCATCCGAAGCCAGCCAGGCACTGCGCGACTATTTTGTGCGACTGTTTGAGTACGACCACTGGGCCAATCAATTCGTCATGGAAACGATGGCGACGATCGAGAATCTGCCCGCCAAGCCGCTGGATCGGATGAGCCATCTCATCATCTGCCAGCAGCTCTGGCTTTCGAGACTGACCGATGAATTCGAACGACCCAGCGATATCTTTCCGCGTTGGTCGTTGCCGGAGTCCAACTCAAACGCACAGGTGATCTTCGCACGAATGAAGCGCCTCATTGGCGAGCATACCGACGACCTACTGCGTCAGCCGTTTGAATATCAGGCTATGAACGGCAACCACTTCGAGTCGTTACGCATGGACATCCTGACACAACTGGCCCTACACGGCAGTTATCACCGTGGCCAAATCGCGGTAGAGCTGAATCCGCTGTTGGACAAACCGCTGACAACGGACTTCATCTACCAAACCCAACGGCCGCTCTGAACTGCTCCCGACTTGATCCGCGGGAGACGAATAAAGAATAAAGGTGTCAGGATGATTTATTTGACCGCGTGGCATACTAGCGGTAGTTTGATGTGATGGGACGAGCACCGCGTATCACTGCGCCAGGAGTTGTTTACCACGTGTTGAATCGCCGTGTGATGAGACTGCCGATCTTCGAAGATGATGAGGACTACCGTGCATTTGAGCGCGTGTTGGCCAAGTCGCTGGATCGTGTTGATGCGCCGAGGTTGCTTTCCTACTGCATTATGCCCAATCATTGGCATCTTGTCGTGCAAGCGGCAAGGCGGACGAATCTTTCAACATGGATGCAATGGACAAGCGTAACCCACACGCATCGTTGGCACGCTCATCGCCATTCCGCCGGCCAAGGGCCGTTGTATCAAGGTCGATTCAAGAGCTTCCCAGTGCAGGCTGACGAACATTTCTTGCGATTGTGTCGGTATGTTGAGGCCAACGCTTGTCGAGCGAAACTCGTGAGGCAGGCTGAGAGTTGGCGATGGAGCAGCATGCATTGTCGACAAAATAGAAACTCGGTGCTCAATCAATGGCTGCACACATGGCCTGTGAATAGACCGAGGAATTGGTCGTCACATGTCAATCGTCGCATGGAAGAGTCGGACCTAAAGGTCGTGAGAAATTCGATTGCGCGTGGCACACCCCTCGGTGCCGATCGCTGGAGAAGCCGAATTGCAGCGAATCTCGGATTAGGTACAACACTCCGCTCTCGCGGCCGACCCCTAAAGGACCAAAATAAATCATCCTGACACCTTTTCTTCCCTCTATCTATGGGTCCATGTCGTTGCTCGGCATGGACCCTTTCCTCATCTAATCACAAGTATTCCATATAGGTACCTCCTCTCGTGCGACATGGGATTATCCCCAATTCGCGAGAAGAATGAGCAAGTCGCTAATTCCGACGGCACAATTCTGGTCGAAATCGGCGGCGCAGTCTTGGCAATTTTCACATAAACCCCAAGAAGCCAGAAGCAACAGCAAATCCGAGGCTTCGGCCGTGCAATGGTCATCGAGATTACCGACGGGTGGTTCAGTTGATGCTGAGAGGCGTGGTCCAGTTGGTGTTAAAACGAGCGCGACTATTCCGTCCGGTCCAGTCGCTTGTCCCGTTATCTGTCCGCCTAGATTGATCGCCCAAGCGATCTTGATGTTGAGGCCGAGGTCCGGCAGGACGAGATCGTTGATATCCATCATCACTCCATCTTGCCAGAGGAAGGCGCGCTTTCCTGGGTTCTCGGCAGCACCAACTACCTGCATAGCGTCATTGATACCGCGTGGGGTGGAGCTTTCAAAGCCGGGGAGCGTCCCAATATCAACCATCTCTCCGTCGTTCCAGACAAAGCCATGAACAACAGTTGGAAAGTCCTGGACCTTCCCCCATCCCGTGACATCGCCGCGAGAATTGATCGCATGTCCCTCACTCGTGAATCCACCGGGGATCGGACCGAGATCGGTCATCACTCGGTCCTGCCACACAAAAGCGATCCGGTCGCCATTGTCTTTGCGTTGCCACCAACCGGTGATGGCTCCATTGTCATTGATATCCAATCCACGGTTATTGGCTCCGCCGATTGACGGGCCCAGATCCTTCATTACGCCGTCTTCCCAAATGAATGCCTGCCACGGACCGATGATGTTGTTACCCCAGAATCCCACAATTTCGCCAACATTATTAATGTTGTGCGATTCGCTGGTATTCCCCCCTGGCAGAGTGCCTAGGCTGGTGAACTGGTCGGTCTCGTAGTCGTAAAGAAAGCCGGTCGTCCCCAATTCGAGTTCTGGGTTGTCGTAGGATCCCACGATGTGAGAGCCGGAAATACCGAGTGCATTGCTTCGAGTCGTCCCCGGCGGCATTGGGAGCGTGACGAACCGATCTTCGTTGCCGATCCAAAGAAACGCCGTATCCGGACCGATGGTGCAGGATTGGTAGTAGCCCACTACATTGGGCAGACCGCCATCGATCGGATCACTGATCCCCGTCCCAGTAGTCGGCGGAATCCCGAAAGGCGGACATTCCGGGGGATGAATAATCGCCGTGACCTGATACCCCCCGCACGGCTGGGCGTGAGCGATCGTCGTAGTCACGGCTACACCGACCGCGCAGGCCAAGATCAGCGGGGCGAGTGAGATTCGACTTCGCTGGGTCGTCATTGTTGCCTCCTTTCGCTCACCTCCTTTTCGGTCCGTCTCGCCAATCAGCCGCATACCCAGTGCCAAGCCTACTTGGCCCCGCCCGTTCTGAACACGTATTGCCGGCTGCGTGACTCGTGCAAGGGAACTACCAAGACATGTCTTCTACGTCTGCCTAACACAATCCCCGGGGCAAGTCAAGAACAAAATGAGGAAAATGAAGACAATCGGGAAGATG
>CBDUST010000188.1:0-9023 GCA_965369945.1 uncultured bacterium
TTCCACGCACTCGTTAGGTCGTCGCGCAAGGACATCAAACGAAAGTCCCGGTAACGGCGGTCCAATGTCATCCATCGCGCCAGCCAATCCGCCCAAGGTCGCAATGGCGCAGCATCCACCTCGTGCGACACAATCGCCCCGAATTTCTGCTCGCCGTTCGCCACGTCCACCGACGCCGCCGCAGAGCTTGTCGCGCCGTCTACCGTCAAATGAATATCCGACCAGCCCGTTTGTTGTCGTATCAGCTGCAACGCCGTCTCTAGAACACCGTCGGGCTCGTTCAAAACGGCATGCACCAGATCAGTATCGCCCAACGGCTCCTGCGCTTGCCCCGCTACATCATTTGTGGCGGCATCGTCCAATACCAGTGCATCGATCGGCAACGTTGTCGTTTCATCCAACGACCGTAGCATCGCTTCACCCAACACAACCGGTGAGTTTTCCCCACACACGGGAGAGCTAGCACTCTCAACAATCGATTCCTCCGCTTCAGGATCGTTCGGCATATTCGTTTCGCGTTGGACCTCCGGCGAAGCAGCGTCGTTGGTGCGTGGAATCGGCGTAGGATCGTCCCAATCCGCATCGCTCACAGCCCGTTCCAGATCGCTCGCGGTCACCGGCTCAACCAACACCGCGTCGAATCCGTTCGCCGCAGGCACTTGTGCATCGGATGACACGACCACGACAAATCGAATCGACGGATCAAGCCGCCTGAAAGCCTCGACCGTGTTCGGGCCGTATGATTCAACAAGGTCCAGCGGCGCAACCACCGCTGCAACCGGTTCAGCTGACGTAGCGCTCGTCACCTCGCCAACCGCATCGAACAACGTCTCGGCGCCGATCACCCGGCGTGTCATGTCGCGCGCGAGGCGTTGCTGCTGACTGGCGTCGCCGACAATGACGACGCGGCTTCGCGGGGCTCTGGCTCTAGGAGGCACCGTACTCATTCATCGGGTTCCTGATTCTCGTCGCCAAGCAACATCGCGATCTCCTCGCGCGTGACCTGTGGGTCCAGCGTCTCGGAGTTCGCCTCTTCTACGTCGTCGTGTGGCTGACCGTTCGCCGGAGCACCAACGCGCCCCAATACCTCATCGCCCTTCGCCTCAGCAATACAACGCAATACGCCGTCTTCAAACGACCACACGCCTGCGGTCGGAAGGTATTGCCTGATCGCCCCCAACATGCCGCTGAAATTCGACCATTGGCTGGGTTCGACCACGACCAAGCTGGCGCCATCAACGCTGCTGAGCCCCCAGGCGATGCGTGACGACCGAGCCCGCTCCAATAGGCAAAGCTCAACCATCGCCATAAGCGGATCGCCGGCAATCAGCGCGTGCCACTGGCGCTGCTCCAATTGTGATCGAAGCCCTTCATCGACGCCCGCCGCATTGGGAGCGAGCACTACACAATTCGTCCGACCGGCGGTCGATTCCATACTCATTCGCGATCCATGCCTTGGGAGCCAGGCGGATACACCATTCTAGCCGCTGCCGGTCGATTCGGAGCCTCTGCTCTTGGCAAATTGATACGTCATTGGAACTGATCTGCCAAAAGGAGCTTGGCGATCTCCTGCGCTCCGTCTGCCGGCTCATGGGATTGCAGCGCTGTCCGCATTGCCTCGCGACGCGCTTGGTCCCCCATCAGCGCCAGAAGCGTCGGGCCGACCTCAGCCACGTTCTGCAGAGCATCGATCCGGTCGACTTGGACGATCGCCCCGCCTGTGGCGACCATCGGCTCGGCATTACGCCGCTGATGCAGATCCTTGTGATAAGGGTACGGCATGAAAAACGTCGGCCTCGCATTGGCCCAGGCTTCAGCTACCGAACTCGCTCCCGCCCGACTCACCGCCAAGTCAGCCGCGCCCCACGCCAGCCCCATGCAGTTGGTAAACGATTCAACCACAGCCGAGATCTGCGCCTCGGTATACGCTCGGCGAACTTCATCCACTGCCGAGTGCCCCGCAAGGTGATACACCTGCCAATCAACGAAGGCCTTTCCATGTTCCATCGCCAATCGCGGCACGAAACTGTTGATGCTGCCTGCACCCTGTGATGCGCCCGTTACCAACAGCGTGTTCTTAGCTGGATCAAGACCCAGCCGCTGGCGACATGTCGCTATATCGCACGACGCCACAGCGTTGCGCCGAATCGGCATACCGACGCGCTGATGCTCGAAGCCGGCTCCCGGTTGAATGTCGATTGCTGACAACACGTGGTCACAGCGACGGGCAATCAGTCGATTCGCCTTGCCCGGCGGATCGTCGAGGTTGACCAGCGTAACGTTGACGCCGCGCATCTTCGCTGCGGCCACCACTGGCGCACTTACAAATCCACCTAGTGAGATGACGTCGAGCACGTTCTCGCGTTCGATCAATACGCCTGCGATTCGTTTCGTTTGACGATAATCGTTCAGGAAACGGAGTAGACGTAGCGGCCGAACGGAGAACCCTGAGGCCGGCATTGGCTCGTACGCTGCTCCTGCATCCGACAACATCGCCGCGTCTATTGCCCGGTTGGAGCAAGCGAACAGGCAGCGAGCCGACGGTTCTAGCTCAGCGAATCGTTCGGCAATAGCCAGGCCGGGGCTGATGTGCCCGCCTGATCCACCGCCGGCAAACAAGAACGTCCGTCCGGCCACTAGTCTGGACCTGTTACCGCGTGCGCTTCGGCAACCTGCGCCGCATTGGTTCGATCCATCGATACCAGCAAACCCACACAAAACGCCGTCAGCGCCCAGCCGGTTCCACCTGACGATAACAGCGGCAGCGCGATGCCCTTGGTCGGCACCAATCCCGTCACGACCGCGATGTTGATCAACGCTTGAAGGCCGATCGTTGCCAGAATCCCCAACCCAAGTAGCCGTGAGAACGCGTCCGCCGCTCGCCGAATGATCGTCAGACCGCACAACAATAACCCCGCGTAGAGACTGATCACGACGACCGCGCCGATCAACCCCAACTCCTCGCAGATGACCGCGAAGATGAAGTCGGTCGTATCTTCGGGCAGGTATCCGAATTTCTGCACGCCGTTGCCGAGCCCTCGCCCCGCCAGACCACCGCCTGCAACGGCCGCCATCGATTGAATCATGTGATAGCCGATGCCTTGCGGGTCTTGATAGGGATCGAGAAACGCGCGGAGCCGATCGAGGCGATAGGGGCTGGCCAAGAGCGCCGCGCCCACTGCGACAACTGCCGGCGGAACGAGCAACCCGGCATGCCACAACTTCGCGCCACCAGCTACCAGTACGATGACCGCGACCATGGCGATCAACACTGCCGTGCCGAGGTCCTCCGTTACGATCAACGCGCACACGACACCCACCAATAGCATCGGCGGGACGAATCCTCGCCACAACTTCCCCATTGCGCTCGCTCGTTTGGCTGCGTACCACGCGAGGACCACAATCAAAGCCCACTTCGCGACTTCGCTGGGTTGAAAACCGATCGGCCCAAGAGTGATCCAACGCCGTGCACCGTTCACTTCGCGACCAATGCCCGGCACATGCACCGCTACCAACAACACCAACGAACCAACCACGATCCACGGCACCGGCGAAGCGAAACCGCGAGCCTTGTACAGTCGATGCAGCGGGATGCGCGACCCGATCAATAGCATCAACAACGCCACGAGCGCCAGAACCGTCGGACGACCGAGCAGCACCTGCTTCAGATCGATCGCCCGTTGCGGATCGACCGTCAATCCCGCTGAGTTGACCATCACCACGCCCAACGTCAGCAGCGCAAAAACGATCAGCACCAGTCCATGTCCCGGCCGCATCATCCTCGGCATATCGGCCTGAGCGACCGCCGATCGTCAGATTTGCCCGGCGCGCGGCACAACTTGTGCGCGCAACCAAGGCACTCACCGCCGAGTCGCAGAGAACGCAGAGGGTAATAAACCACAGATGAACACGGATGAGCACAGAGGGTTAGGAGAACATTGAAACACAGCGGACCACGGAAGATCACGGAGACTCAGATAGGGAGAAAGAAAAAGGGGCTGAGAGTCAGGGATCAGAAGTTCGAAGACTCCAAGCGTCAGGTCTCATGCCACAGGCCTTCTGTTTCCCCTTGATGCCACGATGCCAACTTCTTATGTCTACTACGACGAAAATGGAGATGGCAAATCCGAAGTGACCAACGACAGCCGCTGAACACATCAGGTGGCACAAAAAAACCGGGTGCCAAGTTGGCACCCGGTGAAGAACCGTGATATTGGTTGATCTAGTTGTTAGGGCAGTGTTTCAATGTGCGCCCGGTCCATTCTATCCTCCCATGGGAAGGCGAAGATGATGCCTACTTGACGAACCTCGTATCGAACGACCACTTGGTTAGCAGCCCCATCATTCACATAGTTCTCCGCAGGCCCGGGAGGCTCAAACGTCCTGACCTCATCTACGTTAAAGGAATGGCCTGCCGTACCAGCCACATCAAATTGACCCGTCGTGACGTTCAAGAACGAGACTGTGATTTCCAAACCGGGGGTGTTCGCCGACGATTCGAACGTCGCCTTGAGTAGCGATGGGCAGCAGTCTGGCGCCGTTGCGGCGAAATCCAGCGTGATCGGAGCTTCCGCTGGGAAGATTGTGATGCCATTGCGGTGAACCAGATCGACGTCATTCGATGTCAGAACGTCGTCGAGCGTACCCTCCACCAAGAATCCGCGGAAAATATTGTACCCGTCGAATTCGATTATCTCTCCTTGAGGATCAAGCACCGAGAGGTCAACGTCGTCGTAATAGGCCACCGTCCCTCCGTTTGAGTACAGGTCGAGCGCACCAATTGATGTAACACCGTCGCCAGTGCCGTCAAAGGCTCGGGTCGACCAAGCGTAACCGCCCCAACTGACTAATTCGTCGTCCGCGGTAAGGGGGGTGTTATCCGCGCCGTCATCATCCAGAATTCCGTCACCGTTCAGGTCGATCCGTTGTTCGACAGTATCGGCATCAAGATTGATACGAATTTCGATTTCGAACCAAGTGTTAGTTGGGAAAGGTGCACCTGGCCAGACCGTGTCGAAATCGTCCGTAACCATTCCAGTGTCAGAATCGAACAGGGTTTGAACACTCCAGTTATATGGGCCAAAATCGTTATACGTGTTCTGCATGATGAAATACTGCTGGCCTGTGGCATTACTCGGAATGAACATCTTGACACTCATTCGCCAGTTGCCATCAGTCGGATTGCCCATTTGATTGACGGCGTCAATAAACACGCCGATGGCAATTGAGTGCGGCGCCGAGTCGGACTGCGCATTTGTTACAGTGCCGGCGACACCGCTGTCGGCATCCCAGCCATGCCAGCCGTTGATATTATGAAGCAGCGTGCCGTTCGCGTACCCGTCGAAGTCGTCGAAGAACTGCGCGTTGGCAGTATTGACACTCATGCCGACTGCAGCAGCCAGCATCAAACCAATAGTCGGAATTCGTGACATAGCTTCCTACTCCTTCTTGTAGTGATGTGCTGATAGTTATCTCCAGCGAGTGCGGAGTGCTGCTGGATACATCGCTCGGCACGAAGGCCCGCCAGACCTCCCACCGCCGTGCTCCTCAAGCAGAATTTAGTGGATCGGGAATCGCTTTGCAAGGATATTCTGCGGTTGATCCGTGACATCGTGCGTTCGGCTGCTCGCTGGTTCTAGCTGCTGATATGGCCAGCAATGACCATTTCGGCGCTGGTATCGATGTACTGGCGCATGACCCAGCCAAGAGTCGTTTCGCAGATCGCGACGGAAAAGCCGAAGCCGCCTCCGTTAGCACCGTCATTCGGCAGGGGCCTAGCAATCTGCCGGCCCGTTGTCGTGTCAGATAGTAGGTATGCGAAACCGGAGTACTGGCGGTACTCGTCCGCCCCGAAAATGGCGGCGGTGACACGGAGAATTCACCGATTGCCCGAGGCCATCTTTGCAGCCTCGGGTAGACGGCGCAAGCGCATCATACTGAACAGGCCGAACGCGGGACCGATGGCGAGCACTGTGAACACCCACGCCCAAGTGAGGTGTTGCTCCAAGGGAAGGACGAGTCGAATTGTTACGACGGTCAATAGGAATCCAAGGCACGTCTGCATCGTCAGAGCCGTTCCAACGTACCGCGGGTCGGTCAACTCGCTTACCGCTGCGCTGAATTGGGCGCTATCCGCCACGACCGCAAACCCCCACACCAAACACAGCACCGTCAAGAGCTGCGGTTGATGGAAGAAGAAACCGCAAAGAAGCGCGCACCCGCCGGACACCGCCAAGCTCCAGCTGGTAACGGTGGTTCGTCCAACTCGATCCGCCAGGATGCCGGCAATGATACAGCCCATCGCACCGGTTCCGATCACCGCAAATCCAGCAAGTTGCGCTGATTGCAAACTCAAACCGGCGGCATCGTAACTGACGATCAGCAGCGTCGGCACCCACACCCACATCGCATACAGCTCCCACATGTGCCCGAGATAACCGAAGTTGGCAAGTCGGGTCGGTTTATGCCGAAACGCTCGCGCCGCGAAGCGCCAGTTGAACGGCGCCATAGGGGCTGCGTAGGGTCCGTTCCGGATGGCGAGCGCGGCGATGAGCGCCGCTCCCAGCGCCAAGCCTGAGGTGACCAACAACACCCCGCGCCACGCCGGCGCTGCGCCATCGCCGTGGTCGTAAAGAGCGTTGATCAGATGCGGCGCAGCCGTGCCAAGAGTAATCGCGCCGATCAGTAGACCGATGCCGAGACCTCGGTCGCTGCGGCACCATGAAACGACGAGCTTCATCGCAGGCGGATACACACCCGCCATAGCCATACCGGTGACAAAGCGACATGCCAAGGCCAGACCCGGTCCGTCGGCGGCCAAGGTGATCAGCGCGTTCGCCGTCGCTCCGATCACCGCGCTGATTGCAAACAAATAGCGAGCCGAGATCCGATCCGCGAGATTGAGGATCGCGCTGAGCAACGCGCCGGCCACAAACCCCAATTGCACGCTCATGGTCATCCACGATTGCTGCGCATCGGTCAAATGCCACTGCTCGATAAGCTGCGGTATCACAGACGTGGCAGAGAGCCACAGCGACATCGCCATCAGCTCTGCTAGAGCCAGCAACCAAAGATTGCGCCACTTGCCGACGAACGAAAACGCGGGTTCGACCACTTCCGGGGGCATGGGCGGGGATCGTACCAGCGGCTGGCGAGGCTGCGGGCTGCCGAGGCGGCTACGAGGGCTTTATCCGTGGCAGATTTCGCCGCTATACACGGAATACCTATTGTACGGGGCCCTTTCGTTCGGAGATACTCCGCCTATCGACGTCCCTGTCATCACAGGCACCAGCGACCGCGTCCGGAGATAAGGAAATGACACACCACCGCATCACGATCAGTTCAGCCGCGCTCCTGGCCGCTGCGGTCGCACACGCCGCATCGAGCCAACCACAATACAGCATCGTCGATCTGACCGAGTTGGCCAACGATATCGGAGTGATTCAGTGTGAAGGCCGTTCGGTCAACGCGGCCGGCCAAGTAGTTGGCTTCGAGAGCGTTTCGTTGGCGATCGAGCGCGCGATCCTTTGGGATTCCGACGGCACGGCGCAGTTTCTTGGAGTGCTACCCAAGGACAACAGCACCATCGCCGCCGACATCGCCGATGATGGAACCGTCTACGGCCTGTCCGAGTTTGTCGAACTCGTTAAGTGTGGGAACCTCATAAAAATCTTCGAGACACAAAAAGCGACGATGTGGCAAGACGGGACACCCATCGATATCAACGGGCTCGTCATTGGTGGGGACACTTCTTTCGATCTCAATCTCGTCAGGGATCATAATGATGCGGGCAAGCTCGTTGGCTTCGGTCGCGATCCCAAAGGTCCGCCGCCTACCCCGCGCGGTTTTCTGCTGGAAGACGGGATCGTGATCAACCTCGGCATCCTTGATAGTCCGATGGCTATCAATAACCTCGACAAAATCGTTGGGTTCGCCAGCCCGGGTAACGATAAAGCCTACCTCTGGGTTGACGGCGAGCTCACTAATTTGCACGACCATCCTTCGATCACCGGCGTCACCAGCCTGGCCTTGGGTATCAGCGACGATGGGATCATTGCCGGAGTAATTCAGTTTGATATAGCCAACCCCGACGAGGCGGGGTTGTGGATCGACGGCGAGCCGATCCGGCTCGTGCCCGAGATCAATCGACCCCAAGGCGCCGCGACTGCGATCAATTCCCACAATCAAGTCGTCGGATGGTTCAATGATCTAGACAACCTACAGGAGGGTTTCCGCGCTTTTATCTGGGAGGACGGCGAGCGCATCGAGCTGTTGGACATGATCCCGCCTGATGAAGGTTGGGATACGTTATTTCCGTTTGATATCAATGACCAGGGCCAGATCGTTGGCGGTGGAATCCGCAACGGCCAGATCGGTCACGGATTTCTGATGACGCCGGTGAGAGTTTTTGACGAAACCCCACCCGACGACTTCAGCGCGTTCCGCGGTTTCTACGTCTCCGGTGACCTGGACAGTCTTCCGGCCTCGGATGACGACAAACTGTGTTACAACCCAGGCATTGTACTCAATCCAGCCGAAGCTCCGGTCACGCTGGATTTCTTCGGAACGTTGCCAAACGATTCTCCATCGACCCTCGACGTGACGATCGAATCGTCAGCGAACACCGTCGGTTTGGAACTTACAATCTCATTCTGGAATTACAACACGAATTCGTGGGACGTTGTTGGCACGGCAACGCAATCGCTCAACGCCGATACGGTCAGGACGTTTCCCGGCACACCGGCGGATCATGTAGAGCTGGGTACTGGTGCAGTGAGGACTCGATACGAAGTTCGTGTCGTGAGCTTCATATTCCTTTTCCCATGGCTGGATTGCGTTGACCATGTCTTCTGGACGACATCGAACTAGCTTCGACGGCAACGTCAGCGCAGGCGATCTGCTAGCAATGCCGGCCAACTGCGGGCCGTGTCCGTGAAGAAGAAGGCACCAGGCATTTGGCACTGGGCATTAGAGCAGTTTCACTGAAGATGTAGCGGCTGCGTGCGCTAGTCATCTCACGCCAC
>CBDUST010000189.1:0-9007 GCA_965369945.1 uncultured bacterium
GCGCTTGCCCCCCGGCGCGCCGGGGGGGGCGGTGGCCGACCCGGCCGGTGGGGGCCCGGCCCCCCGGGGGGGGCCGGCGGGGCTAAACGGGGCAGAGTGGAGTTGGGACGCCTTAGGCGCGCGGTGGATCGTAGCCGTCGGTCGTCCAGATCAATGACAGTGAGTTGCGCAACTTGGGGGGTAAGAGCGTGCGGATCAATCGGCGAGCGAGGGGACGCCCCACCAGTGTGCCGATCGAAAGCGGAATCGCAGCATAGGCCAGTGATAGTGCAAGCAATGGCGGGGCGACGATTCGCTCCGCTGCACTCCACGGGTAGGAGGGCTCCTCGTAAAGCCACATGAGCGTCGGAATGATCGCATAGACGCACGCGGTTGCCATGATCACACCGACCCAGATCAGAAGCCCAACTCGGCGTCGACGCAGAAGCGCGATCCCCCAAAAGCACCCCAAGATAAACGCGACCATCGTAAGCGGAATCCAAAAGAAAAACGCCCTTCGATCAAGCACTCCACGCACTCCGCCGACCTGTTGAACCAGCGCCGCTTTATCTTGCATGCCCCACCACGTTTCAAAGTTCGCGTAGCGCGAGCCGCGGTTCACAAACGCAACGACCTGCGGCGGAGTGCCGGGCGGTAACGTGATCACCGTCCCACCTGTTGCCGTCGTAATCGTATTGACAGCACCGGTAGCCGTGTTTGGCGCGGTGGCCGCTGCCTGCTCAGTCTCCGATTGCTTGTACGAATCCTCGATATGTGTTCGAAACTCGTTGCGAGCACCGTTCGCGCCCGTCGCCATTGAGAGGCCGAACAGTGCGCCGGACGTTCCAAACCAAAACACGATCAGCAAGAGCACCCATAAGGCGGCGATGACCGCAGCCCAACGGTTGGCCCATCGCCCCAGCACGGGGTATTCCAACACCG
Source organism: uncultured bacterium (assembly GCA_965369945.1). Taxonomy (GTDB): domain Bacteria; phylum Planctomycetota; class Phycisphaerae; order Phycisphaerales; family SM1A02; genus JADFNO01. The sequence continues at coordinate 922 of CBDUST010000189.1, forward strand.
ACGCCACCGCCCCACACTCGGGGCATCTGGCGATCAACAGGTCGTAGTGTGGTTCGCGATAGATGTTCTGGCCGGTCAGGTTGTAACCGCAGTGGACGCAGAGCCGATCGCCGACAATGACGCTCACGCGCTGCTCCTGCACGTTGGCCTGTTTATGCTCAACTGGACCGACAGCGCTCATAGCAATGTCGCTCCGAGCGCACGGCGTCGTCTTCGCCATCGGAACCGTCCGCGAACAAAGGTGCGATGCGCCGTGAGCATCAACTTGCCCAACGGCACGCCCGCCAAGGCGAGCGCCATGATTATTCCCAACGGCACACACGCAGCAGCGGTGATCACACTCGTCCCGACGATCCAAGAAATCATGTCAGGCACATGCCCCGCAAGAGCGCCCAGAGATACCGCGGCGATCAGACCCACGAGCGAGATGATCAAGAGGATCCAGCCCAGCCACGCCCGCCACCACGAGAGATGACTCAGGCCTGCCGTCAGCCACGCGCCTGTGGCGATCGATACTGCTCCAATGCTGATGCCGAGGTTGATCACTGTTTGTCGCGTCACTTCGCCGATCATCGCCGCGTATCCAAGTGCAAGAACTCCAGCAATGACCGCCAGCGTCGAACTGATCAGCGTCAACGCAACGACGTTCTGAAGAATGAGCGCGGTGACTGCCGTGCCAATGCGCAACGTCGCGATCCATCGAGTGTGAAAAGGATGTGTTCGTCGCACGGAGGCTTTGCCACACCCTGGGCAAATAACCATGGGCAGCGCGTAATGTGGGTCGCGGACCGCGCGCGCACCAGCCAAGTCACGTGCGCAGCCAAAACAAACATGTGCGATGGTCATGCTTCGTACCCAAACGAGCGCGCCAAGCGCGCCGTACACGTCACCATATCGGCCGGAGGTGAAAACGATCTCCGAAGCCGTTGTTGGGAAGCTGAGCGTTGAAATTGCGGTTCCGGCCAGCGGCTTCGGTTCCTCAACGCGAGACGGCGCTGCCTATGGTGAGACAGCGCCGCCGTTTCAGTTTCCACCTCCGGACAACGTCGCGACCTCTGGACCACCGAATCACTGGTGGTGGGGCGAGGCTGTCAATCTCCGGTCCGTACCAGGCAGGCGCGTCGTGCGGCAGGCCTGGCTGATTCGAGCGAGCGACCTGCTAGAGGACTCCGCGATTCAATCCAGTGATAAAATACCGGATAACGCCGCTGGCGTCGAGTTTTCCACATTCCGTATCCCCCCTGGGGAAAACCCTGGGTTGACCGCGCGCAAGTGCTGTACCCGCAACGCTCTGCAACCAGACTATTTGTGCTCGTTCGCCACCTCAGGAACCGGCCAGCGTCAGGTTATCCACAATCTGAAGATTCTCCCAAACGCGCCAACACAGCCGCGGTAATCGCGGTGTTGCCAGCCGGCAGCACCCAGTCGGCCAGTTCGTCCAGCGGCACCCAACGGTGCTCGGTCACGGCCAGATTCTGCACAACGAGGGTTGGGACGACCTCGGCGATCATGGCGTGAAGCCGAACGGAGCGGTCATCGTAGCTGTGCTCCGTCACCACAAGCAGCTTCAGACCTTGCACCGAGGCTCCGATCTCCTCGATCAGCTCTCGCTGCAGGGCTTGCTCAACCGACTCGCCCAGCTCGATCTTCCCGCCAGGCAGCTCCCACTGACCGGCCAGATGCGTGCCGTCTGGCCGACGTGTCAGCAGCAACTCCTTGCCCCTGCGGCCCTTTCGCCATAGCACAGCGATGGCCACCTCCGTTGGCGGCCTCTGATTCGACGCGGGAGTTCCCTTGGAGAGCGCTGAACCGGGGCCGTTTGGGCAGTGTGTCATAAACTGTTGCCACGAAGTCATTTAGGAAATTCTGCGGAAGCTGAGAATCTGCCGTTGACCGATGGCCGGGCAGGCGGCTACTGTGGAGCGTAGCCTAACGAAACGGCCTTCTGGCCGTGGCGTACCGCCGTCCGGAAGTGTCGGAGCGTCCGGGCGGCGGGTTCTTTTTGACAACCTAACAGCGCGAAAGAAGTTCGGCAGGCGGCGGTTGCCCGCGATGTTCGATTGCATGTTGTGTCACGCGCTGGGCCAAGTGTAGCGCCTCGCGCAGATCCCAACCGCTCAACATGCCGTGAACCAAGCCCACGACCGTCGCCTCGCGCGCTTCGGCGCCAAGCGGCTGATCGGCCATCCATTCTTCCTTGGCCGTGTACAACGCGAGCGGCTCACCGGGCTGCGCCCACAGCGCTACTTGCAAGTCGGACTGGCGTAACAACTCTCTTAGCGCGTCAGGCGTTGGCTTTCCGATTGCGCTTGGAACCACTGCAGCGAGGGCAGCTTTGTCGACGACAACCAAGTTGGCGAACTTCAGCCCCGACGTCGGTGCCGTTCGCTGAGTGTCGTGATCGGCGCGGTTGGTCAGATCGAGCACGCGCAGGCATGAATCGCATTCAGCTAGAAAGCGGTCAACAACCGAGCGACACTGCCCGGTTCGTCTAGCCAGAGCGCCGTACACGACAGCGTCTGCCTTCTGGGCAACGTCGGCAAGATCAAAGTCCCATTGCAACTCGTCGAAGGCGGCGCGGCCATCTTTGGTGCGCGACGCAGATGATCCGATCGATCGTACCCGCCCGGTCGGTAGGTCAGGATCGCTCTGCAGATGACTCACATCGATTTGCCGTGACTGCAGAAGCGCCAACAACCGCTCGGCCGTGTCATCCTGACCGAGGCGCGAGATGGGTATGCCGGCGTGTCCCATCAACCGAGCTTGAATCGGCACGAGCAGCGCCAAGCCCGCCGGCTCTTCGCGATCGGGATACTCCGCAAGCAGTGCTTCGCCGATCGCCACGATGATGCGTGGTCGAGTCATAGCATAGATACTCTAGCTTCTGTCTGATGGATCAAGCGAATGCACTTCATTCTTGGTGGGACGGGCTTCCAGGGCGTCGTCTTCACTCTTACAGACGGGCAAGATGCCCGTCCCACTATTCATCAGACAGATCCTAGCCGGTGTTGACACTTCGGCCAAAGTTTCCCAGCGCGGCCGATGGCCGTTGGCGATTGTCCGACACGAAAGTACGTCGATCTTCAATAAGATGTGCTGATTTGCCGATGATCTGCTGAAGTCGATCGTCACTTGAGTCGGTCGATACGTCGTCACACGGTGCGAGGATGAACCGAGCCCGGGCAAGCATTCACACCACTGGTCTCGACTTGCCTGCATTGGTCGTCGAACCTAGGCTGCCCACCTCATCTGCGATCCCACCAGGAACCCGATCGTGCTTCGAGAATCCGTAACTGCAGCTTGTGTTCTCACCGCGGGACTCGTCGGCTCGGCCGGCGCCGCCGAGCCCGGCGACGATGTTGCCGAAGCGACGAGCCTTGAGTTCAAGGCGATGCCGATCATCACGCCACAGACGCCTCAACCGGAAGCACCAGAGGACGATCTCGCCCCGTTGATGTTGGCGGCGCCGTTCGGCCGGGCGGGATCATGGCGGTGGGACGTGCAGCTCGGTTTCGGCGAAGACTTCGGGAACTCAGAGAATCGTTTCGGGCTCGGCGGGCTCAGCTTCAGCTACTTCGCCATCGACGACCTTAGTATCGGTTTTGAGTTCAATGGGCTCCACTTTGATCAAGAGAGCGCTGAGAACGCGAGCGGCTTCAACTTCAACTTGCTTTTGCGCTGGCACGCCGTGGCGCGCGACGATCGGTCATTCTTCGTCGACATTGGGGGGGGCGTGATGGAAACGACTCACGCGGTTCCGGCCGGCGGGTCGAGCTTCAATTTCACTCCCCAAATCGGCGCCGGCATTAGCTTCGAGATCAGCGACGATGTGCGTCTGCTCACGGGCGTGCGCTGGCAGCACATCTCCAACAGTCGCACGTTCGATACCAATCCTGCCCAGGATAGTTTCTACGTCTACGCCGGACTCAGCTTCCCGTTCTGAGCGCATCGCACATCACAGACGCTGTCGGATATTGTCGGTCTAGCGGGCCTGCTATCGTGCGCGCGATCTGATGGTCAACCACAGCCAGCAGCGTTTGACTGATTGGATGCAGATTGCTCATAGACGGGAGCGTGCCATCGCCAGCGGCATGTCGGAAACCCGCAACCGCTCCTCTATTCAGCGTCGAGCTTCTTTAGCATTTCAACAGCACCCGCGTTGTCCGGATTCAGCTCGAGCGATTTGCGATAATTCTTGATCGCTCGATCACGTTGACCAGCTTTCATATACGCCTCACCCAGACTGTCAAACGTATTGAACGCTTCCGGATGCGATTTTGTGTTGAACTTGAAGATCGTAATTGCGGTGGCTGTCTCTCCGTTTGCCAAATACCGATACCCAAGATTGTTGATTTGTGCCTCGGAAGGTGGAGCTTCGGCGTTCGGTCCTTCCAGAAGAGCTTGGCGGGCCTCAAAAGCCGCGGCCGTACCCTCCTTCAACAGAACTTGCACGATCCTTTGCGCAGCGGTGTATTCCTTCGGCGCACCGGGGCTGGTAACGACTTTCCCGGTTACTTGTTCCGGTCGCCAGTTGTATTCCATGTAGTCAGCGGTCGCCTGCGCGGTCTGTTTCCCGTGCAATCGTGACACAACATGAAGAGAGGCGTCGATCCCGGCTGAGACCCCAGCGGATGTAACGACATGGCCGTTGTCTACCCAGCGCTGATCTTCATGCACCATCGTGTACGGCGCAAACCCACGAAGCCCCTCAATCGCTGAGTGATACGTCGTCGCTTCCTTCTCGTCGAGCAAACCAGCACTGGCAAGAACGAACGCCCCGGTGCAGACGGACATGGCAATCTCCGACTCCGCCCCGGCTTGCTTGACCCATCGAATCAATGCAGGGCTTGCTAGGGCATTGCTTGTTCCTCCGCCGGGCAAGACGATGATGTCCGGCTGCGGGCAGGTGTCGATCGAGAACTCGGGATCGATCTTGATGAAACCCTGGCTGGTAATCGGCTCGCCTGTGATTCCAACGGTGTAGCAGAGGAAGGCAGGTTTGTTGTCAACGCGCGTTGATGCGAATACTTCACTTGGGCCGGCGAAGTCCAGAATCTCTGCACCCTGCCAAACGACGATCGCGACATAACGGACCGAATGTCTGTCGATCAACTGCATGCCGCAGTCCGGATGCGGGCAGACGCCCGGCTCGGTAAACGTTTGATCGTGACAATCCACTGGGCACGGCGGGCAAGCGTAAACTTTCGCGTCTTGGGCAATCGCCGGTTGGACTGTGCTAAGGATTGCCAGAAGGAGCAACCGAACCGGTAGGTAGCGCTTCACGTTCGATGAAAGTCGTTTCGTGGATGTCATCGGTTCTCCTTGAATCTGACGGTCGAGCCCATGAAGAGACAATTTCACAACTACCGAAACGATCAAAGTTATACCGCCCGCCTCGATGAACGGTTCAACGGATTTGGAAGGTTGTCGTGATCGTCTGCTCGTCCATAGCCCCTCTACGATTCATCCGAACAGGGCTGAGGAACCTGCCACGAATTCCGGCTCGATTCCGTCGTCCTCGGTTAAGGCTACGGCCCGGTGCGGGAGAGAACCTCGAGCACGTAGTCGCTCCAGGGAGGCACCGACCCCCAGTAGGGCGGTTCATAGTGAACTCCAGTCAGCAACGCCAGCACATCACTGGCGCCAACCGTGCCATTGCCATCAAAGTCGGGCGGGCCGCCGGGGTCTGTACCCCATTGAGCGAATAGCAGCAACAGGTCGGATGCGCCAACCGAACCGTTGCCGTCCAAGTCGAATTGGCTGGCGGTAGCTTCGATCACCGTCACGCGAACCTTGTACGTCCCGGCCGTTGGAATCGTAACCTGCATCGCTTCTTCAATGCCGAGTCCACCGCGGTCGGAGTCGGCCAGCAGCACATCGTCAACGTTCAGCACTTCCAACAGATAATCGTCGGGGCCGTTGAGTACGACTGAGATGAACGAGTCATCGCCGATATCGTCCGCGAGATAGGTATCAACTTCACCTACTTCGGAATGACCGAGCACGGCTACGGGATCGGTGTTGTAGACGGGGGGAAGGAGACCGCGTAGGTCGTTCTCATCGACTTCGTTGGCGGGGACATTCTCGAAGAGATGATCGTTAGCCCATCCGCCGAGGAAGATGTCGATGTCGCCGTCGCTGTCGGAGTCGAAAGCGGCGGCATGCCAACCTCGGTGTTGCGAGCCGTTTGGAAACTCATCGCCGGGCGTCCAATCGAGGAACAAGACATGATCCTTGACGGTCGCGTTGCGGAGGATGGTCGGCCATTCATCTTGCGCCATGACGATTAGATCGTCGCGCCCGTCGCCGTTGAAGTCGCCCACGGTTGCTTTGCGGCTGACACTGGCATCGACGTGGCTTGGCACCGTCTCGGCAGGCAACTGCACGAACACCGCTTGTAGGTCGTCGTTGTTGCCCGTGTTTAGGAGGATTCGATCGCCCGGATCCTCTTTGTTGGACCAATAGATATCCATCTTGGCGTCGTTATTCACATCGATGGGCTCCATGGCATTCTCATTCAGCTCGGCACCTTCCAAGTCCTGCACGCTGCCGGGGAAGTTGAAGTCTGCGTTCTGACCTGCCACTCCGAAACTATTGTTGTAATACACGTGATTCTCACCGGCCCAGTTCGATAGAAGGAGATCCAACGTGCCATCGCCGTTCATATCAGCCGACGACACGTCCCGCGTGTAGTCACATGCTCCCGGCACAAGAGGACCAGCAGCGTCGAGCGAGAATTTGCCTTCACCATCATTCAGCCGCAGATAATCTTGTGATTGGTTGGTGGAATTGGCCTGCCAAATGTCGATGTCGCCGTCCAGATCAAAGTCAACTGCAACGCTGGTGTCCTCCGGCGATCTCGTGAGTGACCCACAGTTGGCCGAGCCGGTGCCGCCTTGATCGACTTGGACAAAGCTCGTGAATATGCCATCTTTGTGCTGAGCAATGTACAGCTTGTCTTGTCCCGCATTGCTGTTGGTGTTCCCATCATTGGTTATCCAAATGTCGAGGAATCCGTCACCGTTAAAGTCGCGCAAGAACGCGTTGCGAGAAACGTCGGTAAAGGCAAAACCCGGGATGATGGGATCGCCACTGACTTCATTGAACACGCCGGCGTCGTTGCGGTATAGCTTGTTTCGGCGCTGCCCGAAGTCACCCTGCCCAACTGCGATGACGACGTCCAGATCACCATCATTATCGAAGTCGCCGAACTCAACTTCTTTCTCGTTAAGGGAAACCTCCTTGACGGTCTGGACAACACGCTCGCCGGTGACGTTGGCGAAGTTCAGCGTGCCGGGAAGTTGATCGCCCGCCGACACACGACTCACGATCAGCAACATAGCAGCACAAAGAGTATTCGAACGGCTCATTTCAACCTCCGAGCAACGACCAGTGCTCGGTCCGCGCCGACGATCGAACTGCAGATAAATATACAGGCTTCACGCTCTCTTGGAACAACAATTCGCAGCGACAAGCCTCGGTTACCCCCCGAATACGGCCTCCAACCAATCGGACAAGGGAGGTCCCCTTTGGAAAGGGCGCTTCAGCGCATCCGAATAATCCCGTTGAACGCAGTCGGCCTCCGCTGCGACGCCCAATCGGCTGAATCGGGGATTTTGTTCCCCGGCCGTCGCCGGAATATTTCGTCCGAATTTCGACCGGCAAAGCCACGAGGTTGACCGATCTGGATAGGAACCTACGATCCACGGATTCATCACAGGCGGCTGTCTGCGCCACTTCCAACGCGGGCTCGCCAAACGTACCGGAGATCACTGTGTCGCAAGCACCTGCCGCGCCGGCAGATCACACCTGGCGCAAGTTTCGTTTTCGCAACATCGATTGGCACACCGGCGGCGGTATCGGATTGGTGCACCTTGGATGTTTATTTGCGCCTTTCACATTCACCTGGAGCGGCCTCGGTTTGGCCGGCTTCCTCTGGTGGCTGTGCGGTGGTCTTGGCATCTGCTTGTGCTTTCACCGGCTGCTCACACACCGCAGCTTCAAGACACCCAAGATCGTGGAGTATGTCCTCACGATCCTCGGCACCATGAACTGGCAGGGGAGTCCGATCAAATGGGTGGGCGTG
>CBDUST010000190.1:0-8977 GCA_965369945.1 uncultured bacterium
GGTCGCGCACCGAATACTGCATGTGTCCAACCAACGGGTTACACCAGTCGGCGATGTATAGCGCACCATCGGGACCGATCTCCATCGCCACGGGCCGGAAGTTGGTGTCTGACGATTGCAGCAGATCCTGTGGCATGGCCTCAGCCGTCCACGCTGAGCCGACTTCGGTTGTCTGACTCCAACGTGTGCCGTGGAACCCGATGCTCTGATTGACAAGAAACGAATCCTGCACGTCGTCGGGAAAGTGGCGACTGGAGATAAGTTCGCAGCCTGCCGTCGGCCGACCACGATTCAAGAAGCGCCCGACCCGTTTGGGTTTGTTTGGATATTCATAAGGCATAATGACGTGCGAGAACGAATAGTTGTCACCACCCGAAGCGTCCGCCAACACGCTTTGGCCGTAGTCATCAAACGCGTGTCCCCAGGGATTGGAGAAGTTGCAATGCGACATGACTTGCAAATGCTGTGTGCGCGGATCGTAGCGCCAGACCGCCGCTCCGTTGGTGCGCCGAGTGCCATAGGGCGTTTCGACGTTCGATTTCGTGAAGACACCTTCGTGCAAGAGGATTCCGCCGTTGGGGTCCCACTCAAAGGCGCTGATTTGATGGTGGGAGTCCGGCATCCCGAAACCGCTGGCAACAATCTCCCTGCGATCGGCGCGATCATCACCGTTGGTGTCCGTGAACTTCCAAAGATCGGGCGCTTGGCCGATGTATACCGCATCGGTATCGATCGCAAAGCCGGTGGGGATATACAACTGATCGGCGAAGACAGTGCGCTGATCGGCCCTGCCGTCTTTGTCGGTGTCTTCAATAATCAACAGCTTGCAACGCGGCGCTTCGCCGGGAATCAGGTGCGGATACGTTGGTGCGCACAGGACCCACAGTCGGCCACGCGCATCGAACGTCATGGCTAATGGGTTCTCCAACTCTTCGAAGTCTTGCTCGGACGCAAAACATTCGATCGTGTATCCGTCGGCAAGCGTGAAACTCTTGGCGAACTCATCAGGCGGGAGAATGTTGAGGTTGCCCAGTGAATTCTCCTGACCTTTCGCTTCGACTGCGGGCGCAGACCATGAGTCCTCGGGAAAATCCTGTGACGTCGGAACATCTTCCCAGATGGCCGGGCCGTTGGGGGCGGAAGCGAAAAGCTCATATGGCGTTGGAAGATTCATCTCCCATATCGCCTGCTCACGCGCTTCGATCATTCGCTGAAGCTGGAGCATCTCAGGCGGGAAGTTCACTACGCCATAAGGTTTGTGCCTGCGCCCGAAGACGTACTCTGTATTGGTCGGACGATACAGCAGACGTTGGTGGTAGTGTTTGTCGAACGCCAATCGGCGCAAGCGTGAGGCGGGACTCGTCGCTTGACCCTTCGGCGCTACAGCGTCCATCCATCCAAGTTGCATTCCAATTTCTTGAACCAGATGAAAGTACCCACGCTCATTTGGGTGTATGCCGTTGGAGGTGAGCTGCGGGATATGGCGTTGATACAAATACGACGACGGCTCGAACAAATCGACGAAACGAACATTATGTGCCTGCGCCACTTGGTGCATGACCTGAACATATTGGCCGAGCATGTTGTTGCGCTCTTGTAAGTCCCGACCGGTGAGCATCGGGTCGCCAAGATCTTCGTGGGTAATGGGTGAGATGAGAACCAACTTCGGCGGCGCAGACCCGTTGTACGATGTGCTGGTAAACGTGGCGAGCTGATCGTCGAGTTGCTGCTCAAATGAGCCGAGGCCGGCCGCTCCATTGAACGACTCGCTCATCCCGAAACTCATGACAATGACGTCGGGCTCGTAATTGGCGAGGTGATCCTCCATCGTTGGCACATTCATTTCGCGCGGGCGAAGAGCGACTTCATCAGCCGACCAGGGGACGTTGCGGATAACGAGCTGGTGATTTGGGTGGGCTGCGTACGCGAGCGCATCGAAATAACCGCTCAACGCCATGCGCTCCGCAAAGGTATTACCAACGATGACAATGTGATCGCTCGGCTCGAGCGCGAATCGCTCCGCCAGATCGGCCGAGGCGCGGCTGCTCAAACCCAACGCCAAGGAGACTACGAGAAGATACTCAAATGGAATCCTGCGCATCATGATTCTCCAGCCTCGGCGGGCATGTGCTTCCGTTATCTATGGTGCGTTCGCGGCCTTCAGGGCATGGTCGGCGGGCCGAACACCCGGCCGATGTTTACCGAAACCGTAGTCGCTCGGCTTGAACGTACCGACGATTCGAACGTCCGTACCACCTAGGGGGATCTGTTCTTCCATACTGAGCGCCCAATACACCGCATTCACGATCATGCGGCGCGTCCCCTCGGCTGCGAGATCGGTAGCGGCGCCCATCGTGGTTGTGAAAACTCGACCGCGTTGACCATCAGCAAGTTGGTAGCTCGTTGTCCAACCGATGGGCATCATCGGCGTGTTCTTCTCACCCGTAACGGGTTCATCATCCGGTGACATGCCCGCAAGAACCTGTCCGAGGACGATGGGCTGCGCGTCGCCGGGAAGTGGCAGACGAACACGATACACATCGGTTGGTCCCCAGATCGAGCCGTCAAGAATGCCGCGCACGATCGGGTGATCGCGTTGATCGGCAGCCACAATTCCGCGTGTGCTCTCGTGGCCGTGATGGCCGTGATGGGCAACCCACGTTTCACCGAGAATTTGGCGACCAAAACCCTGTTCAAATCTGGGATCACTAGAGTTCCAGTTGTATCGTTGATACGTCGGACTGGTTTGCAGCGCGAAAGCGTGCGTTGCCGTTCGCATGCCGATGATTGGTTTGCCTGCTTGTAGGTACGCGTCGATATACGCCATCTGGGCATCGGGAAGATCACGGAAGCGCGTGGCGATGATGACCAAGTCGGCGGTAGTCAGCGCTTCTAAGCCGGGGATGTTGCGTCGGTTCTCCGGATTGATGATGCCGGTGTCCTCGTCGATCGCGAACAGGACGGTGCATGTAAACTCGTGCCGTGTGGCCAGAATCTTGCCGAGTTGCGGCAGCGCTTCTTCGGAGCGGTACTCCTCGTCGCCACTGATCAGAACGATCTGCAAATCCTTACCGGGGCCTTTGTGTCCTTTGTATGTGACCCAGAGATCTTGAGGCTGGGCCATCAAAGGGCCGGTTGAAAAGACTAGAAGTGCGGCTGCATGAAGCGGGGCGGAACGGGTGATTCGCATGATGCCAGATTCCTCTTCCACCCCCGGACGCCCCGGAATACGCGGAATCCCCGGCCGATCCGCCTCACCGCCGAGGCGATGATCGCGTCGCACATCGTAGCATTTTGACGACCGCAACGCCGCGCCTCACTACCGAAACCCCAATTGCGAAGGAGCCGTTCTTGTAAGGCAGGCTGTAGGCCTTCCAGTGACACTTCATGCCGTTTGAGACTGTTGCGTTTTGAGAGGATGTAACCGATATTGGGGGCTTCTCAATCGCTCCCGTCCTTTTTTGGAACGCCTGACCAATGCCGTCCACCATGCCGATTCACTCTGATCGTCTTGTAAACCTATGGCGCGATGAAGACGCCAACGCACTCGATCCGCTTCAACGGCTGGTCTATCGATCCAATCTCCTGGGGCAGGATCGCCTCATCACCAACACAGGCGGCGGTAATACATCATCCAAGCTTGACGAAACCGATCCACTTTCAGGTGAGACAGCGCAAGTGCTTTGGGTGAAGGGTTCGGGCGGCGATCTTCGCACCGCAACAGATGTGAACTTTGCCTCGCTCTATCAAGGCAAAGTGCTCGCACTCGAAGACATTTACGACCGAGCAGATGTGCGCGGCGTTAAGACCGAGATTGAAGATCGCATGGTCAGCCTCTATTCGCATTGCACATTTAACTGCAATCCACGCGCCCCGTCGATCGACACGCCGTTGCATGCTTACGTTGCTGCACGTCATATCGATCACACCCATCCCAATTCAGTGATTGCGATCGCAGCGGCCAAGCGATCCGAAGAATTGACGCGCGAGATTTATGGCCAGCAAATCGCCTGGACGCCGTGGCAACGGCCCGGGTTTGATCTGGGGCTCAAACTGCGCGATATCTGTGCTGACAATCCGGGGGTTGAGGGTGTTGTGCTTGGTCAGCATGGCTTGATCAACTGGTCGAACGACGACAAGGAATGTTACGAACTCTCGCTTGCGCTGATTGATACGGCTGCTGAGTATATTGAAGCAAACGATCGCGGCGAGGAGACCTTCGGCGGTCAGCGCTATACGACGCTTGGCGACGCCCAGCGTGAATCAATACTCGTCGAGATATTGCCGTGGATGCGCGGTCAACTTTCGCAATCCAAGCGGGTTATTGCGACGGTGCAGCTTGATGCCAAGATGCTCCGATTCATCAATAGCGTTGATGCGCCTCGATTGGCGGAACTCGGCACCTCGTGTCCGGATCATTTTCTGCGAACGAAAATCAAACCGCTGCTCGTTGATTGGAATCCTCAAGTCGATGACACGCAGAAACTGCGGAACTCACTTCAACAAGGCTTTGAGCAATATCGCAAGGACTACCAAGGCTACTACGATCGGTGTAAGCATCTCGATTCGCCGGCGATGCGCGATCCAAATCCAACGGTCATCCTCATCCCCGGCATTGGGATGATTACATGGGGGCGAAACAAGAGTGAGTCGCGCGTGACCGCTGAGTTCTACAACTGCGCCATCGAAGTCATGCGCGGTGCTGAGGCGATCGATGAGTACATCGCCCTGCCTCAACAAGAGGCGTTCGACATCGAGTATTGGGCGTTGGAAGAGGCAAAACTGCGACGGATGCCGGCTGAAAAAGAACTCCAACGCCGCGTCGTCGTCATCATCGGAGCGGGCAACGGCATCGGGAAAGCGACCGCCCATCGCCTGGCTGAAGAAGGCGCTCATGTCGTCTGTGCTGATCTGGATCAGGATGCAGCTGCCGAGACGGCAAAGCGGTTGACGGACAAATTCGGAGTTGGAGTTGGCGTGGCAGGCACCGGGGTTTCCAATTGCGGACCGGCTGTCCCGATGCAGGTTGACATCGCAGATCGTGATAGCGTTCGTGCATTGCTCAATCAGGTTGTTCTTGCCTACGGTGGATTGGATCACGTTGTTATCACGGCGGGGCTCTATCCGTCGCCGAACGAAGGCCGTGACATTGACGATCAACAGTGGAAGCGCACCTTCGACGTCAACGTGTTGGGAGCCTATGTCGTTGTAGACGAGGCGCGAAGGATCTGGGATCAACAACAATTGACCGGCAGCGTTGTGTTGACAACGAGTGTGAACGGGGTCGTGCCTAAGAAAGGCAGCTTCGCGTACGATACGAGTAAGGCAGCCGCCAACCATCTCGTTCGCGAACTGGCGATCGATCTTGCGCCCCTGGTGCGCGTCAACGGCATCGCGCCGGCGACGGTGATCGAGGGGTCAACGATGTTCCCACGCGATCGCGTCATTTCATCACTCACCAAGTACGGCATTGAGTTCGACAACGACGCGGAAACTGAAGTGCTTCGCGACCGCCTAGCTCAGTTCTACGCTTCTCGAACACTCATCAAGCAGCCGATCACACCTACTGATCAAGCCCGGGCCATCGCCTTTTTGCTCAGCGACGCCGCTTCCAAGACCACCGGTCAGATACTCGCTGTGGATGGCGGACTTCCCGACGCCTTTATGCGATGACTCTAATTGCATGACCCGCGAATGAGTTGAATATGTCTTCGCACGCTCATCTGGCTCTTGATCTCGGCGCAGAATCAGGAAGGGCGATTCTTGGCGTGCTGAAAGACGAGCGACTCACGTTGCACGAGTTGCATCGCTTCGCCAACGTGCCGCAACAATTGAACACGGGTTCTCACTGGAACCTTGACGCGCTTTGGGACAATGTGAAGGAGAGCGTGAGGCGAGCGAGTTCGTTTGCCGCGGACAATGATCTGAAATTCGTTTCAGTCGGCGTAGATAGTTGGGGTTGCGATTACGGCCTCATTGATGCAGACGGAGTCATCATCGAGCCGCCGCATTGTTATCGTGACGAACGAAACGCTCCTGCCTACTCCAAGACGATCGATGCCATCGGCAAGGACGCGCTGTACGAAACAACCGGCGTCCAATTTATGCGCTTCAACACGCTCTATCAGCTTGTAGCGGCGCATGATGACAATCCAGACATCCTGGCCCGTGCGGATAAACTCTTATTCATCGCCGACCTCATGCATTACCTCCTAACGGGATCAGCCCTCGTCGAATCCTCGTTGGCGTCCACCAGCCAGATGATCGACCCCCGGAACGGTTCGTGGGCCAATAGCATCGTCGAGGCAGCGGGTTTGCCTACGCACATGCTTGGTGAGATTGTCCCGGCGGCAACGAATCTCGGTTCACTGCGCAATGAACTTAGTGTCGAGTTGGGCGTCAGAGATTCGTTGGCAGTCATTGCGCCGGCCGCACATGACACGGGCTCAGCCGTCGCAGCCGTACCGGCCGATGGGAAGACCGATTGGTGTTACATCTCCAACGGGACTTGGTCGCCGCTCGGTGCCGAATTGCATGATCCCGTGCTGACGGACAAAGCCTGCACCGCATCATTTACTAACGAGGGCGGCGTTGCGGGCACCATCCGATTCCTAAAGAACATCACCGGTTTGTGGCTTGTGCAGCAGTGCCGTCGAGATTTCGCCGAGTCAGGCTCAGTCTTCGACTACGACGCGCTCACCGAGCTCGCCGCCCAAGCAGACTCGTTTCGCACGATCGTTGATCCTGCCCACGGCCCGTTCGGTTTGCCGGGGCGCATGTTGGAAAAGATCGGCCAGTTCGCGCTCGCTACGAAGCAGCCTGTACCGACCGGCCCCGGCGAGTATGTCCGTTGCTGTTTGGAAAGTCTCGCCCTGGCGTGCCGGTACACACTTGATCTGCTGGAAGAAGTGCTTGATCGAGATTTCGACGTCGTTCATGTAGTGGGAGGCGGCGCGCGAAATCTGCTGCTCAATCAAATGATCGCCAACGCCACCGACCGAAAGGTCATTGTCGGTCCAATCGAGTCAGCCGCTGTCGGCAATGTACTTGTCCAGGCTATGGGAAGCGGTGCGATCAGCGATCTATCCCACTTGCGCCGTATTGTGTCGCTTTCATTTGAACCGCAAACTTACAAACCACAAGACTCCACTACTTGGAAGACAGCGTACAAGCGATTCTGCGATCTAAAAGAAGCCACCGCCGCTGTTGAGTAATCAGCAACCTGTCTTAAGGAGCATCCGCATCGATCCAATCCCCGGCGACATTCTCAATCAACTCATCAATCTGTCGAATCATCTCGGCACTCCGGCCAACGATTACGTCATCCTTGCCGAGGGCAATACGTCCGCTCGTATCGATGCGGAGACGTTTTGGGTCAAGGCCAGCGGTGCGCAGCTCGACGGTTGCAGCGCGGATCAATTTGTTCGCATCCAGTCAAGCCCGGTGCTGTCGCTGCTTGATTCCGGCGAACATGACGATGAACATATCCGCCAAACGCTCAGCGATGCGCGCGTTGAAGGCGATTCCGATCTTCGGCCGTCCATCGAGACGTTCCTGCATGCAGTCTGTCTTGAACTGGACAAAGTGAACTATGTCGGTCACACCCATCCCACAACGATCAATTCGATTACGTGCTCGAAAACCTATCCCGAGGCGATGGCCGGCCGAATCTTCCCCGATGAAGTCGTCGTGTGCGGCGCACATCCTTTATTGATGCCGTATGTTGACCCTGGTTTGCCGTTGGCGCGCGTTCTTCGCGATGAATTGAATCGACACATTGAGGCGCATGGCGAACCGCCCAAAGCTGTGTACTTGCAGAACCACGGGTTTATGGCACTGGGTGCGAACATCAAGCAAGTTCAGAGCATCACCGCCATGGCCGTCAAAGTAGCGCGTACGCTCATTGGAACCTACGCACTGGGTGGGCCAACGTACCTCACCAGCGAACAGATCCAGCGAATCAACGATCGGCCTGATGTTCACTACCGCCAACGTGTGCTCGGTCATCGGTGAGCTGGGCACCGATCCATGAGCCTCGGGGGTCTGGCCGGGGGCGGCGCTCTGAAACCCTCTCCCACCACCGAAAAAGTGAGACGGGAGCGATCCCCTGGCAGAGCCGAGGGCTAACGGATGGACTATCCTTTGTTGCCGTGAAGCGCCGCCTTACCCAGCTCGTTGCGTGCCTCTTCCTCGGCGCGATCGTCAACGTTACTGTAGCGTGGGGGTGTGCCGTCTCTATTGTGGTCGGACCGAAAACGTCGTTCAAGGAGTGGGTACCGCTGGAAACCGAACGGACTTCTACAACCGCGTGGGCCGTGCAGCGATGGAGACGCCAAGGCGCCTACCGTATCATCTCAAGTTGGGATGGGAATTCCAGCGGGCTGCCAGGTGACCTCCCGTATGTTCGTCCGCTGCCAGCTTGGAGTCTACCTCAACAAACAATAAAAGCAGGCGACGTTCGGTATTCCCTTATGGACGCGCGCGGATGGCCGGCACTCGCTATGTGCTCTGCTGTGGCTCAGGATTATACGGGAGTCTCCGGAGAGGATTTTCCGGAAACCGCCTTCGTTTCAGGACTGAGGATTTCAGGTGGCGATAGACCATTTACCTGTTTCCGGGAGAATGAGTTCCTCCCGCTTCGTCCGATTTGGCCCGGCTTCGCAATCAACACGGTCTTCTACGCAGTGATTCTCTGGGTGCTGACTTTCGGTCCTTTCGCAATGCGCCGCGTGATCCGCCGTAAGTACGGCCGCTGCATCAGGTGCGGCTACGACCTGCGCGGCAAGATCTCAATCGGCTGTCCCGAATGTGGCTGGCGACGGGAGGCTGAGGCGTAGAATGTTACCGTGAAGCGCTGGATGACCAAGCTCGTCGTTTTCCTCATTCTCGGCGCGATCACAACCGTCGCCGTGGCGTGGGCGTGTGTATCACCGACTCCCGTTTTCATCTTGCAGAAGACTCTCCCATTGACCGAATC
>CBDUST010000191.1:0-8947 GCA_965369945.1 uncultured bacterium
GCTGGCCGAAACTGTTGATGCCGGTGAGGCCGCGCAGCTTCCCAAGCCGACTTACTTCTCGCGAATCGTCTATACAGGACCGACTCAAGGCGAGGTTCTCCTTGCTGCAAGCGATGGTTTCGTACGAGATCTCGCCTCAAGCATCCTTGGTGTGGAGCCGGAGGACGTTGACGCGGAGATCGAAGGCCAGGACGCGATCAAAGAGCTAGCCAATATCGTCGGCGGCTCGACGATCCTAGAGCTGGGTGGAGCGGACTGTCAGTACTCGCTGCGACTACCTGAGCTTCTGGACGGCTCTTCGGCCTCCGAGCCTGGGGACAACGGCGCGGTGTGCTTTGTCGAATCCGAAGGCGAACTTCTGAAGGTAGTTTGGCGTCCGATGGATTCGTCCCAATCTGCCGCCGCCTAATTGTAGGATCAGCGCAATGTCGTCCGACGTTCGGGTACTGATTGTTGACGATTCGTCGATCGTTCGCCGAGTGCTGAAGCAGGAGCTCGGTCGGCAATCCGGAATCGAGGTTGTCGGCACGGCGCCCGATCCGTATATCGCGCGTGACAAAATTATCAATCTGCAGCCGGACGTCCTGACACTTGACATCGAGATGCCGAGGATGGACGGGCTCACGTTCTTGCGCAAGTTGATGAAGTTCCATCCCGTCCCGACGATCATCGTAAGCTCGCTAACGCCGGAAGGTTGTGAGACTGCGCTGGCGTGCCTGGAAGCCGGCGCCATTGACGTCATCTGCAAGCCAGGAGAGTCGTATTCGATCGGAGAGATGGCTACACAATTGGCCCAAACGATCCGCGGAGCCGCGGGCGCAAATATCCGTCGCGTCAAGCAGCAGGTCCAGGCGGACGACACCTCCACACCTCGATGGTCGGGTAAGGCGATGATCAAGACCACCCACAAAGTCGTGGCGTTGGGGGCTTCGACCGGTGGAACCGAGGCCCTGCGGTCGGTGCTCTGTGCGTTACCCAAGCAGTCTCCCGGTGTGATCATCACCCAACACATGCCGGCGGGATTCACGCGATCCTTTGCCGAACGTCTCAATGGGCTGTGTGACTTGGAGGTGCGCGAGGCGACCGATGGCGACCGGGTGGTGCCCGGTTTGGCGCTTCTGGCGCCGGGCAATAGACACATGAAACTCGGCCGAGACGGGGCGCGCTATATCGTGCGCGTGTGCGATGGGCCGCGCATCTGCCGGCATCGTCCGTCCGTCGAGGTACTGTTTGAATCCACCGCCGCGTATGCCGGGCGAAACGCGATCGGCGTTATCATGACCGGCATGGGTCGAGACGGCGCTCGCGGACTCTTATCGCTGCGGGAAGCAGGCGCTGTCACCATCGCCCAGGATGAAGCTTCGTGTGTTGTCTTCGGCATGCCGAAAGAAGCGATCGAGTGCGGCGGAGCACAGATCATCTCGCCGCTGAATGCGATCTCCGATCGGATCATCGACTTCGCAGTCGGCGAGCTTTGCGCTCTGGCAGCGTGAGTTGTATGAGGCATGTCGAGAACGCTTGCTATTGAAGCCAAACTTCGTATTGCTTCGGCCCGTCGTCGAGCGTGAAGATCGGCTGCGGTGCATATTGACTCGTTCGTGCTTTTCTCACTAGCTCATCAAGTGTAATCCCGCGAGCCTCGATCTTCTCCCGTACCGGTGGGTCGATGATATTCTCGAGTTCGTCGATCGCCTCGGCGGGCAGCGTCACCTTCGCCTTGACCGTTCCACTGTCGGTCACTTTGATGCAAAGGTGCTTGGCCAGACAGGCGAAGCTCGATCTCGGATCGGCGGGCTCCGGGAACTCAAGCTGATTCATCGCTTCGGCATGTTTGCTAATGAGCGGCCGAAGAAACTGTGTCCAACTCACCGGCTCTTGAAGCTCGCGCAGGTAGTAGACCAATCCGTGGAACGCGCGCATCAGGAAAATGAGTCGAGCCGGTCCACTGATACGAAAATTCCATCGATCATCGCCCAGAACGTCGCTGATGCGTTCTGATCGCTTCCAGAAATGAAGATCATATTTCATCGACGTGCTGAACGGATCGAACATTACTCGACACAGTGCTGCGAGCTTATGACGCAACGGCTCGAGTGTCGCGGCATCAAAACCGAGTGCGATGAAGAACGGGTAAGGATCGGCCTCGGGCGTGTGGTAGGTGTCGTGGATCAATCGAAGCAGCGTCAATCGTTCTTGTTCTGGAACGATGCGCACGCAGCCAAAGTCATACAGAACGATCTGCGGCTCACCGTCACCCGCTCGAAATCTGTAATTCCCAGAGTGAGGATCGGCGTGCAGCATTCCGCCGTCAAACAACATGAAGAGGAAGTGCTTGAGGAGTTGTCGCCCCAGAGCCTTGCGTGTTTCGGAAGGCCAGTCTTTGGCTTGGAGTAATGTTTGCCCGTCTTCCCAGATCGTTGTGAGCACGAGCGCCCCGCTGAGTTCGTCGACGACCTGTGGGACGGTGACATTCAGTTCGCCCGTAACCTCGGCGTATCTGCGTTGGTGCTCGGCCTCGCGAACGTAATCAAGTTCTTCATCAAGGGAGTTGCGGATGGCCCCACGGTAGTCCGTCAGATCGAACCCGCGGCGAAGGTCGCCAACCGGCTCGCTGAGCCACCCCAGCATCTTCAGATCCGCTTCGACGGCCTGGCGAATGCCGGGATACTGAACTTTGATCGCCACCGTTCGCCCATCACGCAGGGTCGCCCGATGCACTTGGCCCAGCGATGCCGCCAGCCCGTGCGGCTCTATCTCGCTGAACACCGTTTCAGGATCGCAGTTCCATTGCTCGGCGATGACCGGCAGTAGTGCGTCGAGGGGGACCGGCTCGGCGGCATCCGTCAACGGCGCAAACGCATCCGCCGTCTGATCATCCTCGCTCATGCTGAGAATCTGCCCCATCTTCTGCGGCAACCCGCGCAGTCGACCCAGCCGTTGAACCAGGTGGAGCCGCGCGTTGTCCCGCACGACTTCCTCGCTGCTGCCACGCAGTCTCAGGCCGTGGTATCCGGCGCGCCCCAGCTCGGCGGCTCGACGCAACTTGGAGGTGGCGACGACGCTCTTACCCATGACGATGACGCTCCTGTGCCATGCTCAACCGCGGCGCGCAGCGTGTGCGGCGCCGTCCGACGATCGAGGCAGAGTAAAGAATCAGACCCCCGGAGCGTCTTGCAATCGTCCGGAGACGAGCAAGCTACCGCACCGGCCTATCAATGAGCCCCGGCTGGGCACTTCTCTTCGGTCGCCTCGCCGGTGCCGTAGATTTCGTGCTTGGGCTGAGCGGACAGCACTTCCTTCTTGCCCCAATCCGTGACGTTCTTGAAGCGATCCGACTCGATGAACGAGTTGAACGCTGCCTCATCGGTCCATTCTGAGATGATGAGGTAGTCATGCTCGCTGTACACATCGCGAAACAGATGTGTCTCGCCGTGCCCAGGCATGTCGTTCATGATCTGCATCACTTTCGAGAACACTGCCGTGAACTCCTCATCCTTGCCCGGGATGATCTTGTAATTCATGCCGACGGTAATCATGGTCGTAGCTCCAGTCTTGGGAGGGTACGGATTGGGTCTCAGGTTATCTTATCGTCCAAACGAGAGCCTGCGCTTCCTTTCGAGGCCGATAAGATTCGGTCTGGTTCTCCGGTGCGACATAGCGCAACCGTTGCGCCTTACGTCGATCCCGCCAGTTTGCGGACTGTCATCATGAACGACCGCTTGATCATATTGTGGATCATGTACACGATGATGCCATAGACGACGGCGGCCAGCAGTGCACCGACGACCATGCTGATCCGCCCCGTGCCGAGCCCCTTTGCCACACTTGCGCCGATCGTGTTGGAGGGATAGACCAAGGCCCAGACCAAGTTGACCGGGCTGAATGGAGTGAGAACTGCTCCGATGACGTTCGCGCCGTTGCCGGCCGCCATCCCGCACAGCCCCAGCACGCCTCCCAGGCCGCCGGCAACTGCCACGGCGCCCACAACCGAACCAATCGTGCCCTTGCTCTTGATCGACCAATACAAACCGATCATCACGCAGACGGCGATGAAAGGAACGAGAACGATCGGCAGGAGAATTGCGCCCTCCGGTAGAATCAAGGGGACATCGATCGTTGCGGTCGAGCCCTTGACCGGCACCGTTGCCAGTACTGTACCGGCAGGGTCCCCAAATCCTTTAGCGAGCACGTATACCGCCAGGAGCGCAAGCGTTATGGTCGGCACGAGAATCAGAGGCAACAGATACTGAATGAGGCCGCGCAACTTCCCGGCCAGGTAGGGCCCCGGCTGGAGCGGCGTTGTAAGAATCAGATCGAGCGTGCCGTCCTCTCGCTCGCGTGTTACCGCAGTGGCGCTCATATTCAAAGCAATCAGCGCGATGATGACGATCTCGCCCGAGAGAACCGCGGTCACAGCTAGTTGAAGGCTCGCCCGTGTCCACACACCTCCATGGTAGAGACCGATCAGCGTCAGTCCGATCGTGACACCGAGCCCGACGAACCCCCAACGGGCGATGATTGCCGTCAACGTCTTACCCCGAGCGACGGATTCCCGCCAAGCGATGGGGTTCGTGCCAACGTGCCTGGCCGGTCGTTCCACGGCTCCTGCCGCAGCAAGGCCCAGCATCCGGCGATACCACGGGATCGCCCCAACCTTGGCGCCGATGGCCCGGAGACGAATGGTCGAGTATCCGATCATCACCACACTGAGCCCAATGCACAGCCAACAGAACGTGGTGATCGGCTGGGCGAGCCAGATATTGGTTAGCCAACTCACCTCGACGCCCGTGAAATTGTGCGGAGCATAGGTGTTCGATCGAAGGAGAACTTCCAGAGCCAGGAATGGGTTCACCGGCGTCAGGAACGTGGTGCGGTTTGCCGCAGCGGCCAACATTGGTGCTCGCAGCTCGAGGTCCGCCGCATAGGTCGCGAAAATCCACATCACGACCGATACGTAGAACCAGAAGACCGCTTTGCGCCCGCCCGTTCGAGTAACCGACAGCGTGACCGCGATTGCAGCCACCAGCAGCGAGCTTGTTCCGGCGATGGCGTAGCTTGCGAAGATCGACTTCCCCGGCACGCCGCCGAAATACTGCGTCACCGCGAACAGCGGCAATGTGGAAAAAAGCAGGGCTAAAATGAAGAAAAGCCGCCCAAAGAGGTTGCCCAGCACGATCTGCAACGAGTTCAAGGGCGTGGTCAGCAGGATATCCCACGTCCGTGGATTGGACTCCTGCGCTATTGCCCCGGCCATAAACACCGGAGTCAGTAGGCAGATCAACCCCACCTGGAGATAACTAATGAGAATAAAGGTGTTAGCGGCACCGGCCGCCAGTTCGCGAACCGAAACCGCACCCTGGACATTGGCCAGCATCGCAAACAACAGGATCACGACCATCACCCCCAGATAGCCAGAGCGAAGGTACATGTGCCTGAGACGACACGAGCCACCTTGGACCAGCCGCATGCAGATCGGGTTGGTCGGAAGCAGCCGTAGAAGCCAATTCACCAGGGCAGGCATCGAAAATGGCACTCCAAGGCAAAGCCCGCCTCCCCCGGAGGCCTCCGCTTTTTTTTTCCGGCCGGACGTCTTGACAGGTCGGCTTGCTGATACGAATAATACCCCGATACGCTAATCTCGGGCCCTCAGATCGTAGCAATGTGCTGATGAGGGTCCTCTTGACCACGGCCCGCCCACTTACGACACGGGCGACACCGTTTTGACCAGGCGTCAAGGCCGACGCCGGCTGCCAGGGGCGTACGCTTCCGGCAGATAGATTGAACCTTGGAATTCGAGCGATTGAAACCGACGTGACAAACCTTCCTCGTTCTTCGGAGCTGACAAGACCAAGGCCCCGTGCGGTAGCGGCCAAGACCGCTGAAGTGCGGATGCCCCTGTGTCCGCGCCGCTAGAGTCGGTTGGATCCCTACCTCCGTCCGTGTCGTGTAGTTTGGCGTATTCGCGCATGCGGGAGTATTGCGCGCAGCGGGTCGGCAACCTGATGGGGTGCCTGTGCCCGTTCCTCTTCTTGCAATCTCGCCTTTGTCACCGTGGCTGGCCGCGATTCTTGGGATTGTCGGCGGGTCGATGCTGGGGTGGATCCTTCACGGGATACTCACCAGCAACACACTCCGACGAGCTCGCAACGATGCCGAGCAGTTGGTTCGCGCCGCCAACGTTGAGGCTGAGGCTGCCAAGCAGCGTATTGAGTTGGAAGCCGAGAAAAAGGCACGTGAGCGGCGCGAGACCATCGATCGTGAAGTAGCGGAGGCGATGGCCGAAATCCGCCAGAATCAATCGCGAATCTCCAAGCGCGAGGACAGTCTCGACAAGAAACTCGAGAATATTACCGAGCGTGAAGCCAGGATTGATCGCCGCGAAAGCGAGATCAAGCGCAATGAAGATGAGCTGCAAACCGCACAACAGGAGGTCCAGCGGTCCGCGGCACAAGTGAAGGAGCGCCTGCAACAGGTCTCGGGGATGACAGAGGAGCAGGCCAGGGAACAGTTCCTCGCTGAGGTTCGAGACGACTCAGAGCATGAGGGGGCGATCTTGACGCAAAAAGTCATGGAAGAGGCTGAAACTCAGGCCCGCCAGCGGAGCCGCGAGATCACGATCCAGGCTATCCAGCGCTTCGCCGCTGAACATGTGGCTGACATGACAGTCCGCTCGATCCGCATCACCTCAGACGAGATGAAAGGGCGGATCATCGGCCGAGAGGGCCGTAACATCCGCGCTCTGGAGCGGGCAACCGGCGTGGATATTCTTGTGGACGACACGCCCGGGGTGATCGCCGTTTCGTGCTTCGATCCGATTCGGCGAGCCATCGCCGCTGAATCCCTCCAGAAACTCGTTGCCGACGGGCGTGTGCATCCGGCCCGCATCGAGGAGGTGGTTGAGCAAATTAGCAAGGACATGTCCGAGCGCATCATCAAGCACGGCCAAGACGCTGTTCTCGAAGCGGGCATCCGCGGGCTGCATCCGAAGATCGTCGAAGCGATGGGCAAGTTGCATTTCCGCACCAGCTTCGGCCAGAACGTACTGCGCCATTCGATGGAAGTTGCCTATCTCTGTCAGATCATCGCCGATCAGCTGGGGCTAAATGGTTCGATTGCTCGCCGCGCCGGCTTCTTGCATGACATCGGTAAGGCCATGGATCACGAGATGGAGGGCACACACCCTGCCATTGGCATGGAGTTCGCCCGGAAGTTTGGCGAGAAGTCCGAGGCCGTGCTCAATGCCATCGGCGGGCATCACGCCGACATGGACGCCACGACGCCATACACGCCGATCGTTATGGCCGCAGACGCGATCAGTGGCGCTCGTCCCGGTGCGCGTCGCGAGTCCATGGAGATGTATGTCAAGCGTCTGGAGCAACTGGAAGGAATCGCTAAGGAGGAGCCCCACGTCAAGCAGGCTCATGCGATCCAAGCCGGGCGCGAGGTGCGGGTGATCGTCGATGCCAAGAGCGCCGACGATGCCGAGGCCTTCGCGATCGCTCGCCGCATCGCCAAGCGGGTCGAAGAGGAACTGACCTTCCCCGGCGAGATCAAGGTCACGGTGCTGCGCGAAGTGCGGGCCGAGGCGACCGCGAGGTAAGGTCTATGCTCTGACCATGCACCCGTGTTATGATGGGTCTACGATTCAACAAGGACTTGTACTCACATGCCAATTAAGGCTACAGAAGTCAAACGCGGCAAGGCTCTGATGTACGAGGGCCAGCTACACGTCGTTCTCGATACCGAGCACGTCAAGCCCGGCAAAGGCCCGGCGTACGTGCAGGCCAAGATGAAGAACATCGAGACCGGCACCATAAAGACCAACCGCCTCAATTCCTCGGAGCGCTTAGAGGACGTGACGATCGACCGCCGACCGATACAGTTCCTTTACGACGGGGGCGGTCGCGGTGAGGGACCCTTCGTCTTCATGGACATGGAGAGTTACGAACAGGTCGAGATAGATAGTGACGTTATCCCGGTCGATCAAAGTCAATGGCTCAAAGAGAACCTTGAGTGCACGATGATGATGTTCGAGGGCAGGCCGTTGGGCGTAGATTTGCCGGCCGCGATCGAGCTCACCGTTACCGAGACCACCCCGCAGGTCAAAGGCGCAACTGCCACGAACCAACTCAAAGAGGCGATCGTTGAGACCGGTGCTCGTGTGCGCGTGCCTCCGTTCATCGAGAACGGGCAGAAGATCAAAGTCAATTCTCAGACAGGTGAGTATCTCGGCAAGGCGTAGGGAAATGAACCACGCGGCGCTGAAGCGGCGAAGCCACGGAGGGAGCTAGCGGCCAATACCGCGTTTTCGTCGCGATGCAGACGCTTTCCGAAATCCGATCGATCCTGGCTGAGCGCGGATTGCGCCCCAAGCACCGACTCGGACAGAACTTCCTGCACGACAAGAATATCCTCGGAAAACTTGTTGATGCCGCTGAGCTTGAACCCGGCGAAATCGTTCTGGAAGTCGGCTCGGGGACGGGAACGCTCACCGAAGCGCTGTTAGAAGCCGGTGCTCAAGTCATTACCTGCGAACTCGATTCAGATCTTGCCTCGATTATCGAGGATCGCTTCGCGGCGCGTGTGCAGCTGATGCAAGCGGATTGTCTTGACGCGCATCGCCGGTTGAATCCCGAGATCGTTGAGGTTCTTGCGGATCGACCATTCAAGCTCGTGGCGAATCTGCCTTACCAAGTAGCCAGCCCGCTGATGTGCGCCTTACTCATTGACCATCCAAACTGTATTGGTCAGTACATCACGATCCAGCGAGAGGTGGCCGATCGTTTGCTTGCGGTTCCGGGTTCGAAGGAGTACGGGCCGCTCTCAATAATCGTTGGCGCCTTTGGAGAAGTGAAACGGATAGCCTCGGTCGGTGCGACATGCTTCTGGCCTCAACCAAAAGTCGAAAGCGCCATGGTGCGTATTCTCCCATCCCCGCCTGGGAGAG
>CBDUST010000192.1:0-8870 GCA_965369945.1 uncultured bacterium
CAGTGCGTCGTGCATCGTTGACGGTGCAACATGCGACAGATCAACGATCATACCAATGCGGTTCATTTCACGAACGACCTCTCGGCCGAACTCCGTCAGTCCGCCGTGATTCGTATCGTCCGTTGCTGAATCCGCCCAGTCCGTGCTCTTGGAATGGGTGATGGTCATGTAGCGTGCTCCGAGATCGTACGTTGCCCGCAGCACCGCCAGCGAATCTTCAATGGAATGTCCCCCTTCCATTCCTATCAACGAAGCAATCCTTCCCGCTCGATGAGCACTCAGTACATCCTCAGCAGTCAACGCAAGTTGCAATTCATCGGGATGCTGCGCGATGAGGCGCTTGGCGAAGTCGATCTGCTCAATCACAGTTCGGGCATCGCCTGCCTCACCGCCCGACTCCCGAATCGGAATGAACACCGACCAGAACTGTCCACCAACGCCGCCAGCGCGCAGCCGCGCAATATCCGTATGCATCGGCGGATCAAGCGCTGTCAGGTCGCTGGCAAAATCCATCTGATCCAAATGAAGCTTTACACGTTTGCGATACTGCCATGGCACATCGTTGTGGCCGTCGATGAGCGGTGTTTCACTCATGAGGCGTCGGGCGCGGGCTTCCAGCGCGGCATCAGATTCGTCAGCCACGGCGCTGACCTGTGGAGTCGTCATCGCTCCTGCAACACACCCCACAAGCATCAATCGCGTCAGTCGCATCAATCGCATCAGGGTTCCTCCGTCAAGATCGTCTCGCTCCGTATCCGCCCAATACTGTACCAATCTTCCAGGTCCGGCGCGTAGAGTATTCGCCTGGTAATACAATATCCGCCGGTCCAACCCGTGGACCCGCATCGAGCAGGTGATTCAATGACCAGCAAGGCATATCAGAGCATTACCACGGCCGCCGTCCATGCGGGCGAACCGAAGCCGCGTATCGGCGGCGCCGTGACCATGCCGATCTTTCAATCTTCGACTTTTCTGTATGAAGGCGAGACGGACTATCACGCGACGCGCTACGTTCGGCTCAGCAACACGCCCAACCACGAAGTGCTGCATGCGAAACTCGCAGCGCTGGAACACGCTGAGGCGGCGATCGTTACCTCCAGCGGAATGGCTGCGATCTCGACTGCGCTGCTTGCCATGTTGCAGTCAGGCGATCATCTGCTGGCGATAGATTGTCCTTATGGTGGCACGCGTACTCTCATCGCCAACGAACTACCTCGTTTCGGCATCTCGTTCAGTTTCATCGATGGGAGTGATCCCGAAGACTGGCAGCGCAAGTTGCAGCCCAACACCCGCGCTATCTATGTCGAGTCCATCGCCAATCCTCTCATGCAGGTGCCTGATCTGGCCGGCGTTGTCAAGTTCGCGCGCCAGCACGATCTTGTGTCGATGGTCGATAACACATTTGCCAGCCCGGTGAACTTTCGACCGGCCGAGATCGGGTTCGATCTATCACTGCATAGTTGCACGAAGTACCTCAACGGACATAACGATCTTGCGGCTGGCGCGGCGATCGGGCGAGCTGAACTCATCCAGCGCATCAGATTGCTGCTTGACCATCTGGGAGGGATGCTCGATCCGCACGCGTGTTACTTGTTGCAGCGCGGGATCAAGACATTGGCGTTGCGCGTGAAGCAGCAGAATGCCAGTGCGCTGGCAATCGCGCGTTTCCTAGAGGCGCATTCCAAAGTCGATTGTGTGAACTATCCGGGATTAAAATCACATCGGGCTCATCAACGTGCCTGCGAGTTGTTTGACGGCTTTGGAGGGATGCTCAGCTTTGAATTACACGGCGGCGTGGACGCTGCGGAAGCGTTCCTCGGTCAAGTGGAAATCCCCATCCTCGCCGTGAGTTTGGGTGGCGTTGAGTCGTTGATTATCCGGCCGTCCGTCACCGCATACGCGAATGTTCCCGCAGACGAGCGGAAACGACTGGGAGTTCGTGACGGGCTCATCCGTTTGTCGGTCGGGATCGAGGACGCTGATGAACTGATCGCCGACCTCGATCAGGCTTTGGGGTAACGTGATCGAATGATCGAGCGTTGATCGTGGTTGGAGTAAGGACAAGGAATTGCTATTTATGGCCCAACGCACCCGTCGATCGTTCATGAGCGAATCGTTGAGGTTCTCAACGACGATGGCGTTGGGTTGGCTCGGATCGCGGATGTTTATTGGCGACGATGTCCTAGCCGCATCGGAACCGCCGCTTGTCGATCCGTTCACGCGCGGTCAGCGAGTCGGCACACTCCTGTTCAACGACCAAAGACGTGAACGCGCCCAGCGCGATGTCGCTTACGGCAAGGGCCTGAACGGCAGACTTCGTTGTGACTTGAGCACACTCACCCAAGAGACGCTCGTGACGCCAAATGATCGGTTCTTCATTCGCACACGTTGCCCCGACAATATCGACTTCAGCGAGCCTTGGAAGATTCGGGTCCACGGGCTGGTCGAGAGGCCCGTTGAAATCACCGTTGCTAAGATCGTCGCGCAGCAGCGACCGATGGGTGTCCATCTGCTGGAATGTTCCGGCAGTGGACTGGGAGGATTGATCAGCGCCGCTCATTGGAGCGGTGTGCCGATCGCTGAAGTTCTACAACGTGTACACGCCTCGCCTGAAGCGACGCGCGTTCGAATCTCTGGCTTCGATGATCATTCCCAGTTTGATAGCGGATATGACGAACGAGGCGCCGACTGGATGTTTACGCTCGATCAACTTGCCAAAACAGGCGCATTCCTGGCAACGCACATGAACGGCGTCGAGCTGCCCAAAGACCATGGCTTCCCGGTTCGATTGGTGGTGCCGGGATGGTACGGATGTACCTGTGTGAAATGGCTTGATGAAATTGAGTTCGTCGATGACACGGCCAAGGCGACGCGGCACATGCGTCACTTTGCCCGTAGAACGCATCAACGCGGTCGGCCGAGACTCGCCAGGGAATTCGCTCCAGCCGAGATCGATCTTGCGGCGATGCCGGTGCGCGTTGAACAATGGCGCGTGGACGATCAGCTCGTGTATCGAGTGGTCGGTATCCTGTGGGGCGGAAAGCAGACGACCGATGCGCTGGTGATCCGTTTCGATGCTCGGGAGAACTACGTTCCAGTCGACTCATACGAACACACGACGACAAACACCTGGACGCTCTGGTCACATGCATGGAGACCAACGAAGCCGGGGGAGTATGTGATCCGCCTCAAGGTGGACGCTTCCGCCGTGCGCACTCGCCGACTTGATAGGGGTATGTATCAGCGCATCGTGCGAATTGAGGAAGTTAGCGCATGATATCGACTGTCGCCAAGTTAGAAGCAATGCGGCCGGCAACTTGTAGATAAGGACGGGACAATGCCCAACGAACCAATCAGCTCGACTGAAGTTGTAGATGACCTTGCCGAGGTTGAAGGCGGCGATGGCATCTTGACCATTCGATCAGATGAGAATTGTCGAGGGTGGAACGGCATCCGTTACAAAACGGGGATGTCGGCCAAGAATGTTGGTTCCGAACACTTATCGATGAACGTCGCCACCATTCCGCCGGGCGGCGTCGCTTATGCGCACATACATGTCGGATTTGAGTTGATGCTGTACATCATGCAGGGGCGCGTGCGCCACGAATATGGCGCGGGTCTGAAGAAAGTGCTGGAAAACGAAGCAGGCGATTTCATTTTCATCAAGCCGGATGTTCCGCACGAAGTATTTAATCTCTCGGATACTGAACCGGTCATCGCGGTCGTGGCGCGAGCTGCTGCCGATGAGTGGCAGCGTATTGTGCCGTACGACCGGAAGAGTGAGTGATCATCACCTGTGAATGTGGTCGCCGATCACTTACGGGGGCATTGTGTCTCTCGCCACCAATCCCAGAAGACTTCCAGTTCGGGATAGAAACCCTCGTCGTTGCGGCGCTGGTTATTAAGCACCTGAAGTTCATCGAGCACCGGTCGAACGACCTGGCCGCTTTGCGGGGGATGCTGCTCCTCCGGAAGCGGCCGATTGAGCAACGTCGTTGGGGCTGAAGATACGGAATCAGTCCGTCGTGTTCGATCATCAGCGACCGCCGTCTTGGCGATCGACTCATTAGCGTACCGCGTGACCAAATACTTTAGTATTTTGATTCGGATGCGCCACAACCACGTCGGGCCTTCGGGTTCTTGCTGCGTGAGGCGATGCAACTCAAAGAGACGTGAGCACCAGTCTTGAAGTCGTGTGTTGATGACCATGGCGGAATCCAAACGGGACGAGATGTCCCCATGCAGCGGCTTCGCCACCATATCTTAGTCGCTATGTCCTTGTGCCGACGACTTCCTGCTCCATAGCGGGCGTGTACTTACCATAGCGCGCTGCACCGTTGCATCTGGCGCGATGGTGGAAGGCTTGTTTGGCTTTGCCGATATTGCCTGCGTTGCCACGCCATGCTTTCAGCGGCGGTTCCTGCAATGCCCGGCCGTACGAGAAACTCAACTGCCACGGATGCGTTACATCCATCGCATTCATCGCATTGAGATTGGCGCTGGCGACTTCGTTCGTCTGTCCGCCTGAGAGGAAGACGATCCCCGGCAGGTCTGTAGGGACCGTCTTGTTGAAGCATCGCACCGTCGCCTCGGCCACTTCATCCGGTCCGGCCTGCTGTGGGCAATCCTTGCCGGACAGCACCATGTTCGGCTTGAGAAGTGCACCTTCCAATGCGACGCGCTGTGAATTCAACTCTTCAAACACACGTAGCAGCGTAGATTCGGTTACCTCATAGCACCGCTCAATCGTATGGCTGCCATCCATCAACACTTCCGGCTCAACGATCGGTACAAGCCCGGCTTCCTGTGACAGTGCGGCATAGCGACCAAGCGCATGAGCGTTGGCATCGATGCAATACTGACTGGGGATATCGTCCCCGATGGTGATGACCGCCCGCCACTTGGTAAAGCGCGCTCCAAGTTCGTAATACTCGTTCAGACGATCGCGCAGTCCATCCAGGCCTTCCGTAACCTTCTCAGCCGGTGCGCCTGCCAGTGCCTTCGCACCTTTGTCCACCTTGATGCCTGGGATGATTCCTTGTTCATTGAGGAGTTCGACGAACGGCGTTCCATCATCGGTGCTCTGACGGATCGTTTCGTCGAACAGAATGACGCCGCTGACAAACTCGCTGATCCCAGGCGTGGTGAAGAGCAGCTGCCGATAGGCACGGCGATTGTCTTCGGTGGATTCGACGCCAATCGAATCAAACCGCTTCTTGATCGTCGGCGAACTCTCATCCGCGGCGAGAATCCCCTTGCCTGGGGCGACGATTGCCTTGGCGATGGTTTGCAAGTCTGATCCGGCCATGTCTGTGGTCCTATGCTCTAGAGAAGGTCATCAACTCCCGACGTTTTACCAGAATTCGGCGGCCAATCCCAGCGCAAAGGATCGGGTGTGGCTAGAACCCCACCGCTTGCCCGTCGGCTCGGCCGTCACTAGCGGCGAAGTATCCATCATCCAACTTGTACGCCGCTTGCCCGCGTCCGTAGAACTCGGTCGGCGGCGCCGCGATTTTCAACTGGTGTCCACGACGTCGAAGCTCGTCATAGACCACCTCGGAGAACTGTGGCTCGAGGTTTACGTTCAGCCCGTCATCAACACGCCAGCGCGGCCCGTCGATCGCAGCTTGCGGGTTTTGGCCATAATCAGCCAATCGAATCAAGACTTGCGCGTGACCTTGCGGCTGCATGAACCCTCCCATCACACCGAAGCTCATCACTGCCTCATGCTCACCCCCGCCCTCGGAAGCGCGCGTAATAAACCCGGGGATGATGGTGTGGTACGGCTTCTTTGCCGGACCAACCTGATTCGGATGGCCGTCTTCAAGCGTGAAGCAGCCGCCGCGGTTTTGTAACGCAATTCCGGTATCGGGGATCACGATACCTGAGCCGAAGCCTGCATAGTTGGACTGGATGTACGAGACCATATTCCCATCGGCATCGGCGGTCGTTAGGTAAACAGTTCCGCCGGGTTTGGGGCGGCCATGTCCGGGATCCAGAGCGCGGCTCGGATCGATCAACGACGCCCGCTGTGCCACGTAGGCTGGATCAAGCAATTCCTGCACATCGACATCCATCCACGCTGGGTCGGCGATATATCGGTGCGCATCTGCGAACGCAAGTTTCATCGCTTCGATCTGAAGGTGGAGACTGTCTGCCGAGTCGACGGGCAGCTTGGCAATCTCGTGATGCCTCAAGATGCCGAGCATAATCAACGCGGCCAGCCCTTGCCCATTGGGTGGAATCTCATGTAGCGTGTAGCCGCCGTAGTCAACCGAGATCGGCCGAACCCACTCGGGTCGATGCGCCGCCAGGTCGTCGCGCGTGATCAGCCCGTCAGTCGCTGCGGCATGATCAGTGATCCGGTCGGCCAAATCGCCTTGGTAGAACGCCTCGCCCGATGTCTCGGCAATTCGCTGAAGTGTTCGTGCATGGTTGGGCAAGGTGATTTGTTCACCCGCTCGTGGTGCTCGGCCGTTTGGACAGAATGTCTTTTGATACTCTCCAAAGTCACGATACTTCTTGTGGCCAAGCGCCCAGTAGTAGGCGGTCTGACGGGAAACGAGGTAGCCATCTCGTGCGTAGGCAACGGCAGGCTTGAAGAGTTTCTCGATCGGGAGTGTGCCGAAGCGTTGTGCCAACTCGATCCATGCTGAAACCGCCCCGGGAACGGTCACAGCGTCCCAACCCAGAAGCGGCATCGCATCAAGTCCGGCAAACCGCTCGGGCTTGAGCGCCTTGGGTGAGCGACCTGATGCATTGAGGCCGTGCAATCCGCCGCCGGCCCAGACGAGTGCGAAGGCGTCGGAGCCGATGCCGTTGCTGGTGGGCTCGACCACGGTCAGCGCCACTGCAGTCGCCACCGCCGCGTCGATGGCGTTGCCCCCATCCAGCATCATGCGAAGCCCAGCTTGTGCGGCCAACGGTTGCGACGTCGCCACTACGTTCCGGGCCAGCACCGCCTCGCGCTGCGATCGATAGGGCAGGGACCAATCGAAATCAGTCATGCCCATACTGTATGCGGACCGTCGCGGATGTGGACGGCTGCGACCGCCCCAAACTGGCTCGGGAACGGCCTTATCCGGCCAAAAATACAAAAGGCCCCCGCTTTCGCGGAAGCCTCTTGTCGACAGTCCAAGGATCTGGCCACTAAACCCCCAACTGCCCCGAAGGGCGGCGAAGGCCTACGACCTTCACCTTGGAACCGTCCAGCAAGCCTCTGACATCCGAAGATGACCTAGGCTCACCTCGGACCGGCGAACGAGTCTCCGGCCCGATATTGACGCGGTTGCGCCTGCCACTTTCGCGACGTTCCCAACCACGTCGGCCTGTCGCATGGCGCGAACTCTCGTTCGCTCCGCGCTTCAGGACCTGGCAAATCGCTCTAAACTAGAACCCACACGTCGGACACTTCCAGTCGGCCGAGACCTCCTGTCCGCGACCGCCGACGGGCATTCGCCTAGCCTCAAACGATCTACCGAAGTCGCTTCCAAAGAAACGACTCGCCGGGCTTTCACCCGGGATTGACTTGCCTCACCCACTCCTGCCAGTGTCTCCCGGGGAAGAGACGTTCGGCGGAAACTGACCTCGGCTTACCAACCAATGGCGACTCTAGCTTTTTCAATGACTCGTGCAACCGCGGTCGGCGATTGTGGACAATCGGTGCGGAAGCTGTGCGTGCGGTTTCGTTTGCTTCAGACCAAGAACTCGCAAGTGCTTTGAAGGGCATAGAATGTGGGCTAAGTCCATCACCAACGGACATCAATCCGCGTCAAGATCGGATCAGGGATCCCACAATAGAAGATCGATCTCCTCCGCAAGAGTGAACGTTACAGCACCATCAACAAAGACGACGACGTATCCCGACGCTGATCGCGGCTGTGTTGGAAACAGTTCCGACCCGCCGGCAAGTGGGCTTTGGGCAGCGCATTCGAAGAAAAGAACTGTGCGCGCCGGATCCACGATGTCAGCGACTCGTATCTCGCCAAGTTTTGCGTTCATCGCAAAGGCGCGCCCGTCCTCCATCGCGAATGGCGATACCAATATTTGCTCATTTATGGCGCCCGAATCCAACAACGCTTGAACCCAGTTCTCCGCTGAAGGATACTGATCCTCGTGGTCGGTGGCATACGATGTCGCTGCCATTGCCAGTTGCCGAGCCTGACTAAAGAACTTCGCCTGCATCGCTCCCATTCGAGCTGTACCGAGAGCAGGCAGGAGAAGTCCAATGAGAATCATCATCTGTACTACCAGTGCTGCGAGTGCCACGGTCGAGCACGAGATGCCGGCTATGGCGAGTCCATTGCCGCCGAGACGGCCGTTACTACGACCGATCTTAACCATTGCGGCGATACCGATGGGCAGTCCGATCACACCGAACACCCCACATGGAAAAATACCCAAGATCCCGAGCACCAGGCTTGCGGTCGCAAGGCCAGATCGCTTAGGCGATTGGATTGCTTCCATCGAAGAAGGCGGTGAGACCGAGCTGACCGAAGATGAGTCGTCTGTATTCATCGCTGAATTGACCCCATCGTTTCGCCGTTGAACGCTTCACTGATCCAACCGCCGCAGATGACTGTATCGCCATCGTAACAGACAACCGCCTGACCAGGCGCAACGGCAAACTGCGGCTCATCGAATCTCACTTCCAGCTCATCCCTAGAAATGGGACTTATCCCCATTTTCTGGCGCACCTGCCCCGTAACCGGCTCAGCGTTGTAACGAATCTTGACGGTACACGTGATCCAATCGTCTTTCGGCTCAACCAACCAGTTCGCTCCCGTGGCGCTGCATCCGCTAGCAAGCAATTCATCCTTCTCACCGATTGTGATCGTGTTCGATGCGGGGTCCTTATCGACAACATAGAG
>CBDUST010000193.1:0-8763 GCA_965369945.1 uncultured bacterium
GGTTAACGGAATCGCCCCACCAGCAACAACCGCCGTCGCTTTCACGAAGTCTCGACGAGTGCAGTTCGTATCGTGTAATGTGTCGTTTGATTCGCTCACGATTATCTCCTTTTCTTGCAAGTGCAAGGGCACGGATATTCTAGCTAACGAATATGCGGTCCATCCGAGCGACAATATCGCGTAAGCGCTCCTCGTCGCCGCCGGACACTTCGGCCGACGCCCAACCAGCGTAGCCGATCTCATCGAGCGCCTTCATCACAGCAGGCCAATCGCAATCGCCTTCCAGCAGTTTCACGCCGAACCCTTTCCAAAGCCCTTCGTTGTCTCGTTTCTTGCGAGAATATTCTTTGATGTCGAGTTTGAGGATTCGCTTGTCGAGTGTGTAAATCCAATGCTCAGGCCAGCCGTAATTGATGAGGTTGCCAACGTCGAAATACCAACCGATTGCCGGGCTATCGAACTCGTCAATGTAACGAGCAGCCTCTAATGGACTTAGCAGAAAGTGGTTCCACACGTTTTCGATCGCGATCTTCACGCCAAGCTCTTCAGCCAACGGCAGCACTTTGCGAATCTCAGTTTGTGATCGTTCGTAAGCAGCGGCGTAAGAGACTTGCTTATTCACAACCGCGGGAACGAGCAACACGGTCGTCGCGCCGTATGCCTTGGCATCGTGCAGCGCCGTCTCGAGCCCACGGCGACCCTCACCGCGCACATTAGGATCAGGATGAGACAGCGGTTTGGACCAATGCACCGAATCGATCACCCCCGGAATTGCCAGCTGCGTCTCGTCCTTTGCTCGCAGCACTTCGTCACGATCGAGGTTGCTTGGGCTGTCCAGTTCGACGCCGTGAAAGCCGACCTCTCTGAGCAATTTAAACTTGTCGAGGATCGAACCCTCAACGCCCACCATTCCAAACTTCAGCGACTTCTTGATGTTCCTCGGCGCCGTGGCAGTACTTTGCATCGAAGCGTTCGCCAAAGACGTCCCCGCAGTAATCGCTGCGGTGCTCGCAACCGTTGTCTTCATAAACTCCCGTCTCGAAAACGAATCGCCCATGTCTTAGCCGCCTGCTTCGATCAGCGTCGGCGCTTCACCCCTCAGGAATTCGGTCTGGCCCGGCATCGCGACGGGGCCGACGGCAACATCGCCGAAGGCATACTCCGACGGCGTGAGATCTTCCGGCGAATAGAACGCCTCTTCCCACGTGATAGTTTTCCCGCTGTAGGCGGACATTCGCCCCATGATCGCCATCATCGTGGAGTTGCTCATCCACACGCCGTCGTTGATTGGGTTGTTGCTTCGGATCGCAGCGAACAATTCGTTGTGCTCGACCTGATACATGTTGGGGTTTTCGCCCTCGTATCGCCACGAAGATTCGCCTTCAATAACACAGCTTGGCCCCCAGGGGTTGATGGTGCAGTTACCTTTGGTCCCCATGATGTACGCCGAGTTGTCGTACGAGCATTTGGGCATTTGCCGGCAATCATGGAAGCAACGCGCACCGTTTTCGTATTCATAGACCACCGAGAAGTGATCGTAGACGTTGCCGGACTCAGGCCCCTTGCGAACTTGTCGCCCACCCAGCGCCGTGGCCTTGATGGGCATGACGCCGTTCATCGCCCAGTTGATCCAGTCAATGCTGTGGCAAGCTTGCTCGGCAATGTGGTCGCCGGAGAGCCAGGTGAAGTGCCACCAGTTACGCAACTGCCATTCCATGTCGGACCAATGATCCTGACGTGGCTTGGCGCCAAGCGTACCTGTGTTGTATGTCGTATGCATACTCATCACCTCGCCGATCTGCCCATCGAGGATGCGAGAGTACGTCGTACGTTGGGGGTAGCTGTAACGCCAACAGAAACCGGACATCAGCGATAGGTGCTTGCGCTTGGCTTGTGCCGCTGATTCGATGACCGAGCGCACGCCTGTCGAATCAACGGCCATGGGTTTTTCGCAGAACACATGTTTGCCCGCATCGATCGCTGCCTTGAGATGGGCTGGGCGAAAATGTGGCGGCGTGGTCAGAATCACAACGTCAACGTCACTCTCGATGACTCTGTGATACGCATCAAAGCCGATGAAACGTCGTTCGTCGGGGACGTTCACACGATCGCCGAATTTGGATTGCAAGTTGTCGTGGCTGGAGGCGAGGCGATCTTCAAAGACATCACCCATAGCGACCAACTCCACACCGGGATCAGCGCTCAATGCCTGGCCGGCAGCCCCGGTCCCACGCCCTCCACACCCGATGAATCCCAGGCGAATCGTGTCGTCGCCGCGTGCGTGGGCCCAAGTCGGCGCAATAAGCGCCCCGGCCGTGGCAACCGCAGCGGTCGTCTTGACGAAGTCACGGCGTGTTACATCGCCGTTTGCGCTGATCTTGTTTTCGTTGTTAGTTCTCATGGGTTGCTCCTTCATCTTCTTCCGGTACACAAACGACTCGCAAGCCGACAAAACCCGCATCGGTCAGCCACCAAATCCCTTTGGGAATCTGCGGGTCAAGTTCGTTCCACTGATCCGTCGGCTCCACGCGCGCCGAGCACCCGATCGCATCGGCTCGGTCCTTATATGACCCGCCCATGGTAACACCAGACCCGTCCACTGCGGTGCACCATTCCGAGGCGTTTCCGTACATATCGTGCAGTCCGACGGCGTTGGGCATCTTCGTCGCCACCGGGTGTGTCTTGAATTTCGCGTTTTCGGCGTACCACGCATGGTCGCCTACCAGCGGCTCACCTAGCGCGGCATCGCCACATGCCAACATCCACTCGGTCTGAGTCGGCAATCGATACATTCGCCCCGTCTTCCGTGACAGCCATTCACAGAAAGTTCGCGCTCCGTGATAGGAAACTGAAATCACCGGGAAGCCGGCCCGCCCGAAGCCGCGATCCATCGAGATGTACGGCTTACTGGGGCGCGAGACCGCATCCACCCCCGGATTACCCTCCGTTCCAGTGTCGTCAAGCCCGTAGGTGAAGAGATCGTAAAGCTCCCAGGTTACCTCGGTCTTAGAGATCAGAAACGGCCCTCGACCGACCGGAATCATCTCAAACGAAACCGTTGTCCCCTCGATTGATTGTGAGAACGGTTCGAGCGAAACAGCCGGCCTCGCAGTCGCGCGGGAGATCACATCCGGAGCCTTGGATCGAGAAGCGCAGCTGGCGAAACTAAGCCAAGCGACGAGCATCGTTATCATGGCGACCGACCGGCCCACCAACGAGCTGCGCCTCATTCTTGGTTCGCGACTATCTCCCATCACC
The DNA here is from genome assembly GCA_965369945.1 of uncultured bacterium. Taxonomy (GTDB): domain Bacteria; phylum Planctomycetota; class Phycisphaerae; order Phycisphaerales; family SM1A02; genus JADFNO01. The sequence continues at coordinate 3,259 of CBDUST010000193.1, forward strand.
ATGAATGCCATACCTCGTTTCATCCTCAGTAGCGTCCTCATGCTCGGCTTGGCAGCCTGTGATTGCAGTTGCTCGATCGGTCGTGATGATCTCAGCCGGCACGAATATACCCAGATCATCATGGGTGTTGAGGCTCGAATTGTCCTTTATAGCGAGAACGAGCGGACCGCGAGCCGTGCAGCCAGGGCAGCGTTTGACCGAATGAACGACCTCGATGCCGTTCTGAGCGACTATCGCCGCGAGAGCGAACTGATGCGGGTTTGCCGGGCATCAGGCGGTCCACCGATCCATGTGAGCGATGACTTGTTTGGGATTCTCGTCCAAGCTGACGAAATCGTGACGCTCAGCAACGGTACGTTTGACCCGTCCGTAGGACCGCTCGTGCAACTTTGGCGGGAGGCTCGTCGCACCAACGAACGACCCAGCCGTGCCGCGACCGCCGACGCCATGAGCCGCGTCGGTTGGAGCAAGATTACCCTCGATTCACAAGAACGCACGGTTCAGTTGGCCGTACCAAACATGCAACTGGATTTGGGCGGAATCGGAAAGGGGTTCGCCGTGGATGAAGCGATCGCAGTGCTCGTCGCGGCTGGGGTCACCCGATGTCTCGTTGACTTAGGCGGCGATATCGCAGCCGGCGATCCCCCACCCGGCAAGAACGCATGGACCGTCGCCGTGACTTCCAATCCGAGGCGCACTGACGTCATAAGAATCCCGTTGCGCCGGATGGGGATCGCAACTTCGGCCGACACCGAGCAATTCGTGCAAATAGGCGAGGATCGCTTCTCACACATTATTGACCCGAGAACGGGACTCCCCCTGACCAGCCGAATCGCGGTGACCGTGATCGCTCCGGACGCAGCCTTAGCTGACGCTCTCGCCTCGGCGGTCAGCGTACTTGGACCCGATGACGGCCTGAAGCTGTTGCAATCTTTCCCACGCAGTTGGGCTCGAATCGTGCTCCAAACCGGCCAAGGACCGCGCATCGTGCAGAGCGCGGATTTCCCAGCCCCAATCGATACCGAAGTTCGCTAGGCTGATCGTTCGCTTCGCTAGTATCTACCGCTGGAAGGACTATGGACCATGAGTAGAAAGCAGCTTTGGGGACTGACGGTCGTCGGCCTGGGACTCGTAGGTTGCTCGCACACACCGCCGATGTCCGAGTCGACGATGCACTACGCACCGCCGACGGGCTTTACCTCGCTGTTGAACGGGCGCGACTTGACGGGCTGGCGCGGATTGGTTGGCGGACCGCCGATGCTGGCCGGCCTCTCACCCGATGAATTGGCGAAGTCCCAGCGCGCTGCAGACGACGACGCGCGCATCCATTGGAGTGTGCAAGATGGCGTGCTGCATTTCGATGGACGCGGAGCGAGCCTGGTCACCCATCGGCCGTACGGCGATTTTGAACTCACCCTCGATTGGAAGATCGATCCCGGCGGAGACAGCGGCATCTATCTGCGCGGCACACCACAAGTTCAGATTTGGGATAATGAAGTGGGCTCCGGCGGGCTTTACAACAATCAAGAGCACCCCTCGAAGCCGCTCGTGGCGGCGGACCATCCGCCGGGCCAGTGGAATTCGTTTCGCATCGTGATGATCGGCGAGCGCGTCACGGTTTGGCTCAACGATTCGCTGGTCGTCGCTGATACGCCTCTGGAGAACTACTGGGAGCGCGACGAGCCGATCTACGAATTCGGGCCGATCGAACTTCAAGCCCACGGCAATCCGCTATGGTTCAGGAATATCTTCATTCGCGAGATAACGCAGCCGGCAAACGAACGGGTCTTTCATGGCGATTTCCAGGGGCGGTAATGGAGCATGCCCATGAATCTCACGGCAACTTACGCAGCAGCTTTCATATCGATGTGCGCTATGCCAACTCATGTAGCGGCTGAGAATCCGGCGAGCCTTACGCCGGTCGCGTTTACAAGTGTGCGACTGACGGACGAGTTCTGGGCCAAGCGCATCGAAACGAATCGCAAACAAACGCTCTCGTATTGCTTTTCCAAATGTAAAGAGACCGGGCGGCTGCGGAACTTCGCCAAAGCGAGCGGTCGAGTCGAAGGTGAGTTTGAGGGCATCTACTACAACGATTCGGATGTGTACAAGGTTATCGAAGGCGCCGCCTATTCACTAGCGGCGCATCCTGATTCGGAATTGGACTCATATCTCGATCATCTCATCGACGACATCGCTACGGCGCAGCAGCCGGATGGGTATCTGAACACCTATCACACGCTCGTTGAACCTGATAAGAGATGGACGAACATCCGTCGAATGCACGAGCTGTATTGTGCCGGCCATCTGTTTGAAGCAGCGGTTGCGCATTATCAAGCGACGACCAAGCGATCACTTCTGGATGTTGCGATCAAGCTCGCCGACCACATCGATTCGGTCTTCGGGCCGGGTAAACGTCACGATGTCCCCGGACACCAGGAAATCGAAATCGGTTTGGTGAAACTAGCGGGCGTGACCGGTGATGATCGCTACTCGGCTTTGGCGAAGTTCTTCCTCGATCAACGCGGACGAGCTGAAGGGCGAGAATCCTACGGCCCGTATTGTCAGGACCACAAACCGGTCATCGAACAAACCAAACCGGTGGGACATGCCGTGCGCGCGATGTATCAATACTGCGGCATGGCGGACGTCGCGGCGCTGACCGACGATGAGTCTTATCTCAATGCGCTGGACAACCTTTGGCGAAATGAAGTCGAGACGAAGTTGTATCTCACCGGCGGTGTGGGGGCACGGCGCCGAGGTGAAGCGTTCGGAGGCGACTACGAACTGCCAAACGCGACCGCGTACAACGAGACATGCGCCGCCATCGGCAACGCGATGTGGAACCATCGCATGAACTTGCTGCACGGCAATACGAAGTATGCTGATGTGCTGGAACGCATCATCTACAACGGGTTCCTGTCAGGCGTTTCACTCAGCGGCGATCGATTTTTCTATCCCAATCCATTGGAAAGCGACGGCGAATATCATCGCAGCGAGTGGTTCAACACATCATGTTGCCCGGTCAATGTCGTGCGGTTTGTGCCGTCGATTGCTGGGTATGTGTATGCGCATAACGACCACGACATCTTCGTCAACCTGTACGTTGCGGGCAGCGCGGTCGTCTCATCGCCCGACGCCGAAGTGAAACTCACACAAGAGACACGCTATCCGTGGGATGGCAAGGTGCGAATGACCGTCGATCCGGTGGAGGAGCGCGCGTTTTCGGTGAACCTGCGTATCCCCGGATGGGCCACGAATGCGCCCGTGCCGAGCGATCTGTATTCGTACATCGACGATGAAAGTAGTGAATCGATCACGATTCACGTCAACGGTTCGCCGGTCGATGATTACCCGATAGAGAGTGGTTATGCGACGCTCGATCGCACGTGGAAATCAGGCGATGTGATTGAACTGAACTTGCCGATGCCTGTGCGGTTGGTTCGTTCGCATGACAAAGTGGAAGCGAATGTGGGGCGCGTGGCGATTGAGCGCGGGCCGATCGTGTATTGCCTTGAAGCGATGGACGTCGATGCGCCGCTGAAGGACATCGTCTTACCCATTGATATCGAACTGACTACTGAGCATCGATCAGACCTACTCGGGGGCGTAACGGTGATCAAAGGTGAAGCGAATCGTATCCACTTCACCGCCATCCCCTACTACGCCTGGGATCACCGCGAACCTGGGGCGATGATAGTGTGGATACCAGCAGGAAGCGGCTCGCAGCGATGAATCTCACCATTCGGCCGATCGACGAGTCCGAGACTCAGACCTTTCGCACGAAACTGTCTCGCGGTTTTGGATACGATCTACACAAGGACGACGATCCGAATCGTCTCTTTCGGACTCTGGACGTAGAGCGAACAGTCTGCGCATTCGACGGCAAGGAGATGATCGGAACTTGTGGAGCGTTCAGTCTTGACCTGACCGTTCCTGGAGCAACTCTCCCAATGGGGGGTACGACGGTGATCACCGTGCAACCGACGCATCGACGTCGCGGTGTGCTGCGCGCAATGATGCAGGCGCATCTGAAAGAGATACAAGATCGCCGCGAGCCGTTGGCGGGACTGTGGGCATCGGAGAGTTCGATCTACGGAAGGTTCGGCTACGGATTGGCAGCGCAAAGTTACGAACTGAAGCTTGACGCGAAAGAGGTTCAGTTCGCCGACGACGTATCGGCCGGTTCGGTCAAGCTCATCGAGCTCCAGGAAGCGCAGCAACTCTTCCCAGATGTTTATGAGCGTGTTCGACCTACCCGGCCCGGGATGTTCGCGCGGAATGATGCGTGGTGGGAGACAGATGTATTCTATGATCCTGAACACCGGCGCGAGGGAAAGAGCGCCAAGCGCTACGCCATCCACAAAGGCGAGAGCGGGGTGGACGGCTACGCGATATACCGGCAAAAGGAGGAATGGACCGACTTCCCCAAAGGTGAGATCCACGTCGTGGAAGTCATCACGTCCACGCTAGCGGCGCATCGAGCGCTGTGGCATTACATGACGAACATCGATCTGTACCCCAACGTGCGCTACTGGAATGCGCCAGTGGACGATGAGTTGCCCTGGCAAGTGACCGATCCACGCCGAGTGCAGCGGAACATCTGCGACAGCCTTTGGGTGCGGCTTATCGACATACCTCGTGCCCTTGCCGGTCGGCACTATTGCGGAAGTGGGAAGATCGTGTTCGAAGTGCATGATTCGTTCATGCCCGCCAATAGCGGTTGCTACGAACTTGAGACGAGTAACAGCAGCGTGCAATGCTCCGCGACCTCATCGAAGGCGGACATCGAGCTTTCGGTCCAGACGCTTGGAGCGGTTTACCTCGGCGCGCACCGATTCACTGAGTTGATGCGCGCAGGACTCATCCAAGGTGATCCCGACGCGTTGGCGACGGCCGATCGGATGTTCTCGTGGGACCGGCAACCGTGGTGTCCAGAGGTCTTCTAAGAAACTATCTCATAACCGGTGGCACGGGCGTCTGAGCCTGTGCAAACGTCTCGCAGTGCGATCGTAATGCCATAATGAAGCGTACGGGCGAGACGCCCGTACCACCGGAAGTGGGGTTCTGAGATAGTTTCTAAGTGGTCTAGGTTTAGCGCCATGCAGATGCTCGGTCGGCATCTGGCGAGCTTCAGTCAGGTTGACCATGCCGTGCAATCGGCGATGGACGGCGGCCTTAGTCGCCTGCAGCCGGTTCTCTAAGGCTCTGGGACCCCCCGTCCGGGGCCTCCTCCTCGTGGACGGCCACGGGCCGGTCGGTAGGTCTCTGAGGCCCCCTCGCGAGGTTTCTTCGACAACTAGAGCACTCCAACTCAACGCGTAGCGCGTTCGGCGCTTGTTAGGGTTGCGCTTTTTGGTGCGCTGATTTATGCTCCACCCCGGCTTACACCGTGAGCCAAAAAGGAGCCATGGATGGCAGCACCATATTCACAAGACCTGAGAGATCGCGTGCTGGCGGCGTACGACCGCGGCATGAAAACCAAGCAGATTGCAATCGTCTTCT
>CBDUST010000194.1:0-8749 GCA_965369945.1 uncultured bacterium
CACTCGGTGCCGGAGCTTGGCAGGCACACTGGGTCTATTGGATCGCGCCGATCGTCGGTGCGGCCAGTGCGGCGATTCTCTATAAAATGGTCTTCAGCCTCGAGAAGTAGGCCAAAGCGGGATCATTGATCGCGCGATCGGCGAGAGATCATCCGGCAGTTCGTCGCGGCCGCACCAGCGAACCTCTGAATACTCCGGCGTCGATTGCGCTTCACCCTGCGGATCGTTGAGTAAGTAGATCAACTCCCAAGTACGAGCAGTCGGATCGCACATGACAGCAATCGGCGTCGGCCGGCTTTGCGTCGTGAGACCCGTCTCCTCGGATAGTTCGGACACGATCACTTCGGCAGGCGACTTGCCCGGCTCGACCACGCCGCCCGGTGCGAACTCCCATAGCTCCGGATACACGCCCACGTTCCGTGAACGTCGGCCGATCAATGCTTGGCGCCCGCGCATCGTGATACCCTTGACGCCCAGTCCCATCACGCCAAGATCGAAATCTTCCGTTTGGACCGCGTAGAAGCGATACGCGCATTCGATGATGTGAAGAACGGCGCCGCCGCAACCGTTGCGATTGACGCCGAGCACGTTGTAGGCCCAGCCATCAAAGCATGAGGGATTGGAATCACGTACCGCATCCCAACGGCGATCAACTTCGTCCATGACATCGCCTGACGGTACGAATAGCCCCTCTTGCACGTGCAGGACGGCGGGGCGACGAAGATGAATACAGCGGGACGGCATGTGGTGGGATTGTAGGGTCTAGAGTATGCCAAGAAACTGGTCACTGAAGTGACCAGTCCTCGGGGAAACGAGTATGATGGATCGAGTACAACGCTTTTGAGGCCTGGTTACTTCAGTAACCAGTTCTTCAGGCGCTGGAATGCGACATGACCTGGACCCGCAAGAGCTCTTCTTCGTCTGTGAAAGTCTACCAAGGACGCCACAGATTTGAACATTGGTATCGCGACAACCAAGTGTATTTCATCACCGCACGCTGCCGGGCGCGTTACGCCGCATTTGATTCGGATCCAGCCAAGGAAATATTTTGGGACCGCTTTACGCACTATACAAAGCAGGCCAACTTTACGCCTTGGGTTGTGTCATTACTTGATAATCACTACCACATTCTCGGATACTGTAACGTTGGTGAGACGCTCGGTCCGATGATGCGGCAGATCCATGGTTCCGTCGCGAAGCTCGTCAATGATCTACTTGAGGAGCGCCGAGTGCCGTTCTGGGTCGATGCGGGTCATCGTAATTACTTCGACGGCTGTATCCGCGATGAACGACAATGTCGTCGCGCATATCGATATGTTCTTCGCCAGAGCGTTCGGCACGGCATCTGTGATGACTGGCGAGACTACGCCCATACACGCGTATACATCGAGTTGGATCGAGGTGTGAAGCGATCCATTGAATTGGGAGCATTCTTGGAAGGCGTACCCTATAAACGGTATGGTCAGTGAAGAGGCGTGGTCACTTCAGTGACCACGTCTTCGATCTACGATCAACGGAGGTACTCAAGTGCCACATTCACGACGCACATTTCTAGGTCGTTCGATCGCCGTAACCGGGGCGCTCGCTCTCGGACCTCTTGTGTCTGACATGCTCGCTGCGGCCAAATCGGCCTATCGAACAAAAAACCTTCGCATTCTGATCCTCGGCGGAACGGGATTCATTGGTCCATGTGTTGTGCGTCATGCGATGCAGCGCGGCCACACCGTCACGCTGTTTAATCGCGGCCGAACCAATACCCATCTGTTTCCAGAACTTGAGAAGCTCGTCGGCGATCGTGATGGACAGCTTGATGCGCTCAAGAACCGAACCTGGGACGTCGTGCTGGACAACACCGGCTATGTTCCCCGCCATGTTCTCGATTCGGCGCAGCTTCTGAAGGGTTCCGTCGGACGGTACTTGTTCACCTCGACACGACAAGTGTTCGCCGATTTCCGAGCCCCCAACAAAAAGGAAGATGCGCCCAAGGAGAACGCAGGCCAATCCTATGGCGCATTGAAGGTGTTGTGTGAACAAGCAGTGAACGATGTCTACGGTGAGCTTGCGACCATCGTCCGCCCCACTGCCGTCGCCGGGCCCAATGATCGATCGGATCGCTTTACCTACTGGCCCGTGCGGATCAACCAAGGTGGAGAAGTCTTATCACCGGGGAACTTTACTGATCCGATTCAATATATCGACGTGCGCGACCTGGCGGAGTTCATGATCCATCTGCTCGAAGCTGACACCCCCGGAAGTTTCAACGCGGCGGGCCCGGAGGCGGATCTATCCATCGCTGAGTTTCTGTATGGTTGCCGTGCGATCACTTCAGCCAACGTGCGCTTTACTTGGGTGCATGCTGATTTTCTGACCGAGCAAAACGTTCGGCCGCGGCGAGACATGCCGCTTTGGACTTCACCGAAGAAAGAAGGCGAGACGCGAAGCCCCGTCAACCGCGATAAGGCGGTTGCTAATGGTTTGAAGTTTCGGCCGCTGGCGGTCACTGCGCGCGATACGTTGGATTGGTACTTGTCGAAGCCCCAGGATCAGCGATCATTACGTACGGGACTCTCACCGCAGCGTGAGGCGGAAGTGCTGGCAGCGTGGCACGCGCGTCAGCGAAGCCGCTAGCGACTTCCGAACTCGATCCCCTGGGCCAACGGCAAATCACTTCCCCAGTTGATGGTGCAGGTTTGGCGGCGCATGTAGGCCTTCCACGAATCGGAGCCGGACTCGCGACCACCGCCGGTGTCTTTCTCGCCGCCGAATGCCCCGCCGATCTCAGCGCCGCTTGTGCCGATGTTGACATTGGCGATGCCACAGTCTGAGCCATCCACTGAAAGGAACCGTTCAGCCGACCTGACCGAGTTCGTGAAAATCGCTGAGCTCAGACCCTGATTCACTTCGTTATGTAAGCCGAGTGCATCGTCCAGTTGATCAAACTCATATATATAAAGGATCGGCGCGAACGTCTCATCTCGGACGACCAGGGGATCAGTCCCGGCCGGGACGCGCACAATGGTCGGCTCAACGAAGTGGCCGGGGGCATCAACATATCGCTCGATACCATCAATGCCGCCGCAGAGAACGCTGCAACCTTCCGCTTCGGCTCGCAACAGCGCCGCGTGCATTTCATCCACCGCCCGTTGATTGATGAGCGGCCCCATCAGCGTCTTTGAATCCAGCGGGTCGCCAATCGTGATCTGCTTGTACGCACTCACCAGACGATCGGTGAGCGAGTCGACGATCTCGCGATCGCAGATTAATCGGCGTGTCGTAGTACAGCGCTGTCCGGCGGTCCCTACCGCACCAAACAAAACGCCGCGGACCGTGAGCTCCAAATCCGCATCAGGCATGACGATGATCGCGTTGTTTCCACCCAGCTCCAAAAGACATCGACCCAAGCGCTTGGCTACCGCCTGCCCCACCACGCGCCCCATGCGACAGGAGCCGGTGGCGCTGATCAACGGCAGGCGCCGATCGTTGATCATCGCGTCGCCGACTTCGTCGTCAGACCCAATAATCAGCCCAAAGATGTCGGATGGATCGATCCCGCTGGGTTGAAACACATCCTGATCGCGCATCACCTCATGCACAAGTCGGGTCATTGCTACAGCAACGAGCGGCGATTGCAGGCTCGGTTTCCAGATCATCGCATCACCACAAACCGCAGCAAGCATGGCATTCCACGCCCACACCGCAGCGGGGAAATTGAACGCGCTGATGATGCCGATCGTCCCCAGCGGGTGCCACTGTTCGTACATCCGATGCTGCGGGCGCTCGGAGTGGATGGTGAGGCCGTACAGTTGGCGCGATAGACCCACGGCGAAGTCCGCGATGTCGATACACTCCTGAATCTCGCCTTCGCCCTCAGCACGGATCTTGCCGGTTTCAGTGCCGACCAGCTCGCCAAGCGCTCGCTTGTGCTCGCGCATCGCATTCCCGATCAAACGAACGATCTCGCCGCGCCGCGGAGCTGGAAGGCGCCGCCAATGCGATTGAGCCTCGATCGCGCGCAGCACAACCGCATGGTATTCAGATATGGATTGCAGCTTGACGGCTGCGATAGGGTTTGATGTGGCTGGGTTCTGAGAGACGATACATGAGCCGTCGACAGCGGACGGTTCAACAACGCGCGCATCTGCCAAGAGACCCGACTCGGAAATGAGTTGTGAAATCATGCCCGTAGCATAGTCTTACAAGACTGATTCGTGTTGAACTGCGCAAGGCCATAGGAGGCTCCGGCACAGAACCGGCGCAAAGCAACAGCCGGGGCGTGGAAACCCCGGCCGTTACGCTCGAAGGAAAAGTGCTGGCGCTGTAGAGGAAAGTCCGTACAGAACACAGGTCAGATCAATCAAAGCCCGCGTTGACCGTCGCAGGATTGGTTCCGATCAAAGGAACGTTGGTTCGAACACGGAAGACCGCCTGCGTCGGATTGCGTTGCGCGTAGAAAAAGTGCATCGTGTAGGTCTGACCGTCCACTAAGTTCAGCCGGTCCAATTCTACATGCTGGTCGGTGCCCGGAATGATCCCGCCCAAGTCGATCGCGAGATCCCGGTCGACGAACAGCCATGCATCGTCGCTCCCCATGAACTCAAAGAACTGGCCGCCACACGCCGCATACGTGAATTCCGCTGTGAATGTGAACGTGAAGTAGTTGTTGTGCGCATCGCCCTCGTTGCCAAAGAGCTGGCCGTCGACCGGATAGAACTCGTTGGATAAGAACTCGTATACACCCGCGCCGTTGCGCACAAGATCGATCGTATGGGGGATCGACAGATTCGTGCCCATGACATCGGCATACCATTCACCAAATGAGGCAACGGAGTTGATTCCGCCGGCGCTGTCAATACCCGCTGGTCCCTTGGTGTCGTTGAGCTGAACACCGCAGGCATCAAACGGCATCGACTCGTCAAGGTGGAACCCGCCACCGTTGGCCACAGTGAGTGTTTGACCCGTGTAGTTGCCGTAGAAGTTCGAACCGTCTTCGATCAGCATCCCGGCATTGGGCGCAATAATCGTGCCATACACTTGAGCAAGGTCGGCGATCCGTATGTCGGTGTTCCCCAGGTGATAGATCGTAAACACACTGGGATCCCAGGTGTCCGCGTTCACCGTCGAATCCGAGAATGACACGATCCCTGTCGTGTAGAGCGTAAGCGATGAATTGGGCTGGAACTCGATAGCCGCGCCGTCGGCCATCTCAAAGCGCGTCTCACACAAGATCCTGATATTGCCAATGATTCGAAGTGTGTGGGAGTCACGGACACGCAGCTGATTACAATGAATGTCCGCGTTGAGGTTAGTCGTGGTGGGCCCTGTGTAGAGGAGGTTCGCTTGAGTAGGCAAGTCTTCAAGATCAGGGGGCACCGTAATGACAGGCATCTCAGCGCCAACATAGAAGTCCGGCGCGGGTCCGACATTCCCTCCGCCATACGGGCCGACGTCGGAGTCCCAAGTATCGACGGTGGCAGCGCCGCCGATCGTGGGCGCACTGGCCAGCAACACCATGCCGTTTCCGCCAGCCCACAGGTGCGGTGCGATCGGACGGGCGCTACCGTCGCGCCACTGGGAGTCAACTCGAAATCCCATTCCGCGGAACGCCGGCTTATCGCCTGCGCCGATGTCGAGGCCGACAAGCAGCGCGTAGTGACCGTACCCGCCAGAGGGAACCACATTGAAGTCAACGTGATCTCGCTGGAAGTCCCGCAGGTTACCAGTTATTTGGATAACATCAGGCGGAGGCGCCTGCATTGCCCCAACTGCCAACGGTTGAGCGAGTAGGACGGCGATGACACTGGTCGCTCCCAACCCAAGCCATGTCATTAAGTTGAGGATTCTCCGACCGGTCCTCGCGTATCGATGCGTACATTCGTGCATTGCGATATCTCCCCTACATGTGACCGGACCTTCGGGCACGGCCGTTGGCCAAAACGTACAATTCGCCGGAGCGATCCCAAACGCCGGTCACGCCAAAACAACCGTGCGGGTTGTTTGTGTGCGATAGGCTGCTGGGATCGTTTGTGCGGGTCGGGCTGCGGTGGCAATCTGCGTCGATCGATGCGATACGGCCCGAGCACCGAGCTCGGGCCGTCGCAGCAAACATGCAGGAGGGTTCCTGATAGACGGGCGTTGTGCCGATTCGGGACGTCCTGCTCGATCCCGACGACAAGCCCTGTGTCGATTCAGTCGAAGGCCGCGCTTATCGATGGAAACACGTTGTCCGATAACAGCACCAGGTTCGTTCGCAGGTTGAAGACCGCTTGCGATGACTGCCGCTGGGCATAGAACAACTGGAAGTGATAGGTCTCGCCATCCACAAGGTTCAGTCGGTCAAGATTGATATGTTGGGTCGTGTTGACCCCGACGCCGCCGAGATCCAGCACCATCGCGCCGTCGATGAACAGCCACATGTCGTCCGTTCCATCGAATTCAACGAATTGGGTGGCGCATTGCTGATACACAAACTCTGCGTCGATCGCATAGGTGAAGTATTGGTTGTTGGCGTTGCCGTCATTGCCCAGAAGCGTGTCATCAATCGGATAGAAGGCGGAATCGAGGTACGAGTAGACACCTGCGCCGTCACGATTAAGGGTGATGCGGTGGGCGCCGGACATGTTGATTCCCGGCACGTCGCGGAACCACTCGTCGAATGAACCGGATGAAAGGACACCGCCGGTGCTGACCGGACCCGCAAGGCCCCCTTGGTCCGACAATCCGTTGCCACACGCATCGAAGGCGATATCTGCGCTGTCGAGGTGGAACTCGGCGTTGTTCGCGATGGTCAATGACTCGCCGGTGAAGGAGCCGAAGAATTCCGAACCATTGAGCAACTGAAGCGAGGCGTCAGGCGAGATGATATTCCCGCTCATGGCGGCGCCATCCTGTATGACGATGTCGGTCGTTCCCAGGTTAAAGACGTTGAAAGCGGCCGGATCGCCGTTCACGTTGATCTGTGCTTGATCCTGCAGGATCATTACGTCCTTGATATACAGACTCAACGTGGCGCCGGGCGCGATATCAAACACTGTCCCTTGGTCTTCAATCCTGAATTCCTGTTCGCACAGGATTGTGATGTCACCCGCAATCTGGATGCTGTGCTTGTTGCCAACGATGAACCTGTTGCAGTGGATATCGGCACTGATGGTTGTGCTTGAGTTACCGGTATATGAAAGCTTATCAACAAGGGGGGGCAGTCCGACCGGCTCGGTGACCACGGGCATCGCTGAACCCGGGATGAAACTGGGCGAACCGCCCACGTTCGCCCCACCGTACGGCCCAACGGAAGAATCGTAGCTGTCAACGATCGCCCCATTGAGAATCGTCGGCGAATTCACGAGATAGATCGGAGCGCCCGCCTGAAACATATGCGGTGCGATCTGCCGTCCGTCGGAATCTTTCCATTGCATATCAACCCGGAATCCGTTGCCCTGAAAGACCGGCGTGTTGCCGGCACCTAACGCCAAGCCGACGTTGCCAGCATAATGGCCAAAGCTTTCCGCGGGCACGACCTCAAAATCAGGATGGGTCGCCGAGAAATCCCGGACGATGCCACCAACCTCGACCGAGTCGGGCGGGGCCTGTCCCGAGGCAGTAACTGGGACAAGTCCCAATACAAGAACGGACGCAATAAGGCTATCACGGCCGATGTAGGCGAATCGCATGTCTGTCGTCATCTTTCTACCCTCGTCTTTGGTTGTATGAGCAGAGTGAGGAGCTGCCCCTCGGCCCTGCCCTTGCAGTCTTGCTGTCGCTAGATGAAGGCTACGATTCACCTGACCCGGTCCAAGTGCGTGCCGACAGCTTCTTGCCTCCAGGGCCCGGGCCCAAGTCCTAGGCAACCCGGATAAGACCAGCGAGCATTGTCAAATGATGCGGGTTGTACCGGTCGTGTAGGTTATCCGGCGCGAGATGAGCTGTTTGCGCCAACGAGAACGGCCCGAGGCGTAAGCTCAGCCCGTCGCAGCAAGAGATGCCAGAGCTTCGGATCAGTCAAAAGCGGCAGTGATTGAAGGAACGATCGTGCTGGTATCCAATAAGATGTTGGTCGAGAAGCGAAACTGTGACTTGGGTTGATGGCGCTCGGCCAGGAAGAAGTGCAAGCGGTAGGCCTTGCCGTGCTCTAGCCCGAGGCGATCCAGATCAACTGTTTGCTGCTGGTTACCGGCAATACCGCCCAGATCGACCACCAACTTGCCGTCGATAAACACCCACACGTCGTCGTCGCCCATAAAATCGAAGACCTGTCCAGCAGTGGCGTCGTAGACGAAGTCTGCGGCGATTTCATAGGTAAAGAAGTAGTTACGACTGTCGGTGCCATTGCCCAGCGAAGCATCATCGATTGGGAAGAAGTCACGGGTCAAGTACTCGTACATGCCGTCGGACTGGCGATTGACAGTGATCCGATAGACGCTGGACATGTTCACTCCAGGCACGTCACGGAACCATTGCGCGAAGGTCTCAACGGAAGTGATGGCGCCATTATCGGTCGCGCCTTCGGATCCTTCATCGTCGCCACGAGCGCTGTCAAATAGGGTGTAGCAAATTTTGTTGCTGTCGCTGTCGCGCCATTCCCGCTTCACCTTGTAGCCGCCGCCGGTAAATACGGGCTTTTGATCGTCATCGAGCTGGGTATCGATGTTACCCATGTAATGGCCGTAACCGTTTGACGGCGTAACCTCGAAATCGGGGTGGCTCGGAAGGAAGTCGCGGACGATTCCCGTCACGGTGATCGAATCCGGCGGCGTAT
>CBDUST010000195.1:0-8704 GCA_965369945.1 uncultured bacterium
CTGTGGCCCGTGTCAAAACCGAGATTACCGGTGCGCGCAGCTCGATACCACGCGATGCAGAACTGGATCACGAGCACCGCGAAAGAGGCGGGTATTCGGAAGCGAGTGTTTCCACACCTCTTCCGCTATTCCCGTGCCACGTATCTCGTCGCATCTGGTGCGCTCACCGAACAACAGGCGAAGAAGTTCTTTGGTTGGACACCTGACAGCAAAATGCTCTCAACCTACGTGCATCTCGTCGACAAGGACGCAAATGACGCCATTCTTCGAATGTACGGGATTCAGCCGCAAGATGATCCATCAACGCAGTCCCAAGCTCGTCAGTGTGGGATGTGTCACGCTGCCAACCCTGGTGGATCGCGATTCTGTTATGGCTGCGGATGTGCGCTTGACGTAACTGCGCCGGCCGAGGCGCAGGCCCGTGAAAAACAGGCAGAGGACGTGCTCGCTCAATTCCTTCGCAAGCGGCAAGTACGTGAACTCTTCAAACAGATGGTCCAGGAGATGAACATCGACGGCATTGACAACGCGCGTCCGCGAGAAGTTCCTCCACGAGGGCGACCCACTGCGGCACTGGACACGGATGCTTCTCACGCAAGTACTCCTCGCTCTCCTTCCCACGCTGACGACGCTCGTCGGGTGCGGAAGAACTCACCGAATGATCATGGTTTTCAATCGTGACCACCTGCCTCGCTTGGGCCTTCCTCGTTTTCGTTTCTTCATTCGCTCACCTCCAGGAATCGCACGTTGCGCCGTCCAGGTCCCGCTCGCTCTTTCAGCAATCGGTTGGCGATGAGCTGCTGTTTGTAGTGCGTGAACGTCCGACGCGCCATCGGTTCCATCTCGTGTTTGCGTGCCTCTTCTCGATATCGTTTCCAGAGTTCCAGCGTGCTGATGACGCCGGCGTCCTTGACGAGATGGTGCAACAGCCGATGCTGCTCCGAGAGGGACTTGAGCGCGTAGCGCCGGCGCAGACTGCTGGTCGATCGCAGCCCCTCCTCGATATCCGCGGACCGGATCTGCGAACCCCGGCCCTTGTCCGCTCGGTATACTGCCGCCCGGAGGGTCTGAATAGCGACGCGGGCATCACCGTTGCTCTGCGTGGCGATGACTTCAAGGTCGTTGCGGCACCACGCCTCTGGTTCGAGGCTTTGCTGTGCTCGGGCTTCAAGAATCTGGACCAACTGCTCGACGCTGTACGCGGTGAATTTAAGGAAGAACGGCAGCAACCGCGACTTGACACGGGGATCGAGCTCCAGGTAGCCCTGGCGACTCTGGCTGAGGGCAACGACCCCCGAATGATCCAGACGGGCTAGGTTGTAGAGCGCAGCGTTTCGCTCTTTGAGAAACATCTGATCCACTTCGTCGAGAACGATGACCAGACGCTGGTCCTTGGCGATCCGACCCAGACGGTCGAACTTGAACGAGACATCTCGCATCTCCGCGACCAGTGCCCGCAACTCTTGGAAGACGGTTTCCAGTACGGCGTAGAAGGTCTGGGCGCTCCAGCAGTTGACGTACGCGGTCTTGATCTGCTGATCTTCGAGCTGCCCGAGCAGTTTGCGGACGCTTGATGTTTTCCCTGATCCTGGCGGGCCATGGACCCAGAGATGGTTCGGCCGCCACTCCTTGCTCCGTGGAGCGACGTGTTCCAAGAGTTCTTTCAGTTGCGCTTCCCGACCTGGAAACGCGGCGGGGAGGAACTCCTCGGAGAGAGGCTTGGTGTCCGTCACGATCGACGGCATGAATGCTGCGACCATTCCTCCAGGTTGGCGGTCGCACACTTAAAGGATGCGGGAGGGCGCTGCCGGACGTGCCGTCAGGGCTCGTCGACTTGTCCTTGATCGCAAGCCGTCCTCGCTGATCCTCGTTGAAGCAGAGTCGCCTGCCGCCGTGGAGTTCCGGCAGAACGCGAACTCGCTCCTGCAAGAACTAAGTCTCCTCGCGTTGCTCTTGATTCAGTCCTCCAGCAATCGCGAGCAACAACATCTGAACTGGTGTGGTCAGCATGCCCCCAACGTACCGTTCCAAGCACCGCACCGCCGACTCCAGTTAGCCTCTCCGCCACGCCCTCATCTCCTGATCTGTCCACGACTTACATATCGGCTGAGACTTGGAACACGACGCGAAGGGCCGCCTGATGTTCGCGGCTGAGTCTTGGACCCATGCTGAAGAGGCAATGGCGCGCCTAGTCTTCGTCTAGTGACTCACGCCTCTCTGCAGCGTCGGCATGACGATCCGGCTGAACGAGCAGGTCGGGGCCATCGAGTGTTCGCAGATGATCGAGGACGAGAATGTGAATCGGTGATCCCGGCGCATCTTCTTTGAGCATTTGATCCACCCGCTCCAATGTGGCCTTCGTAGCGAGGAACTCGGTATCAAGGCTTTCCTCAAGCCGCTGTGCGATCTGATCACGGAACCACTTCAGGAGTGAGCGGTAGTCGGCGTGATCGAACCAGGAGCCTGACGATCTGGATGCCCTAGCACACCCAGCCCGCTCGTAGAGACTCTAACCTGTTGAAATAGGCCACGGCTGGAAGGTGGACTGAATATCAGTACCCCACGCGATCGACCTATTCTCGAAGTTTATCGAGATGTTGGTCAATCTCATCGAAACTCTCGGGCTGATTGAGAAGATCTGGACCGTAGAGTAGAAGTAGGTGCTCAAGAACCAGGAAATGAAGCGCAGATCCCGGCGCATCTTCTTCGAGCATCTGATGAACGCGATCGAGTGTGGCTTCGGTCGCATGCAACTTGTCGGCTGCCACGGGCGCATCTGCTGAAGACGCCGCGTCATCTGCCAGTTGTCTCGTAACGACACACGCTTGCATCGCTTGCAGATGATCCAACCACGGATCGTCAGGCGCGAGAATCGCCTCCCATTTCGCATAGTTCTCACGGAGGATCGGCCCCGCTTCGATGTAGTTCCCGTCCTTGATCAGCCAGAGCCCGAGGGCGCTCTCCCATTCGAGCGCAGTTTTTGTACTGCCCCGACCGCGTGCCTTTTCTAGCTCGAGAAGATCTCGCACAACCTCGATACGCAGATTCCACAGTTCGAATCCGGTCATATCCACGCCAAAACCAAGCACTGTCGGTCCGTAGAACCACTCACTAACCCAAATGCTCGGTAACAATTGCTCACCAAGACCTTGCTCTTGAGCCTGTCTCAATGCGGCTGCGAGCAGTTTTCCCTTCAAAAGGTATTCGTTTCGAGTCTGCTCTTCAACCGTTACGCGAGCGTTAACCACCGCGACGCCAAATCCTACAACGCCGCCGCTGATCGCTAGCGCAATGACCAGAAGCGTCAATGCAGCAATGGCTGGCTTGCGCCGAACCCACAACGATAATCGGCGGGTGATTCGGGGTTGGGTCCAAACGATGGGTTCGCGGCGCAGCCATGCGTCGAGATCGTCAGCAAGTGCTGCGGCCGAGCTGTATCGATTACCGGGATCGACGGCCATGGCCCGACCTACGATCGCCTCGAGCTCACGATCGGCCTGGGTACAAGTGGATGGTAGTGATGGAGGCTCGGTGCGCCCGTTTGCCGGATCGTGTGTCTGTCGGATCGCTTCGGGTGTGGACCCGTTTGGAAGTTGCTTTGTCAACAACCAGTAGAGGATCCCTCCCAACGCGTAGATGTCGGAAGGGATCGTCAACGCCCCGGACTCCACGCGATACTGCTGCGGTGACATGAACGCTAGATTCCCAATCGGCTCCTGTTCACTTTCCTGCGATTGGTGTAGTTCCTGTCGGCGATCCGCACGGATGGCCGCACCGAAGTCGGCGACCTTCGGCGCTTCATCGGCCGTCATGATGATATTGGTCGGCTTGAGATCACAGTGCACGAGACCGGCCATGTGTGCAGCATGAACACCTCGGGCAATACAGGAAGCAAGACGTACCGCTTCTCGCACCGTAAGCGGATCCTTTCGGCGACGGATGTGCTTTCCAAGATCTCCACCATCCACAAACTCATAGACGATGAAGTCCTCGTTGTCGTTGGAAACACCGCGATCAAGAACGCGAACCACGTTTAGATGGTCAATGCGCCGCGCTTTGGTGGCTTCGTCAATGAGGTGCTGGCGCATCCATGGCAGGTGGATTTCCCCGGGAAACACTTTGATCGAGACTCGGGCCGGATGATCTTCTTCGGAAAGCTGTCGATCGATAGCGAGGTAGACCTGGCCGAACGCACCTTCACCCAGTAGCTCCAGCAGTTCGTAGCGGGAGACACCATCTGCGGTTAGCGGACCAAAGTCACCGGGTAGCTCCTTGAGACTAAACTGCGCAGCCTGTTTTCGAACAGTCATCGTTGACCAGACCGCGTTGTTCAGTGCAGCGGCCTCGCGGATCGGCACCTCAAGATCAGGGTGTGACGAAACCAACTCTTGCGTTACGTGGTTGTCTGCACGCCCCGTCTTGGCCAGGGCCCGCAATGACATATCGATGGCTGCGTCCAGCGCATCAGGTTTGGTGGGCAAATCCGGGACAGCGTCAATGTAACGATCGAGGTTCACCGACCTGGCCAAGCGGATTCGCAGGCGCCCGTCGGCCTCAATCAGGTCCGCGAGCTTCGCGTCGTCGTCAATATTGATGTGGTGGAGAATCTGGACGAAGGTCGGATCGGACGCTTCGCCGCAATACAGCACTTGCAAGTCGGCGATCAGCGAAAAGTCGTGGGCAATCACCGGTCGAGTTCCACGAGGAGGCGTTGCAGGAGTTTCGATTTGATCCCCTGCCATCGCTTCCTGACCGCAGTCGGCGCCAAGTCGACACAGTGAGCAATTTGAGTAAAAGGTGAACCCGCCAGCCAAAACGAAAGAATCTGCTTGTCGGTTTTGTCGTGGATCTGGGCCATGGCCTTCTCGAGTTCCGCCTCGAACCCATTGTGCCCGCGACGCTCCGCTTGGCGCAGCCGATTCAGTAGCTCTTGAGAGAACTGGCTGTCCTCGGCTTCGACTCTTTGCAAGCGACGAAAGATCCGCGATTTTTCGATCACGGCGTTGTCGGCCATGCGCACTACCAGCGCCCAGAGCTGTGCCTCACTGACGGCTTCGAGCTTCCCGGATCGAACGTAGGAATCGAGCCTCCGCCCGATCGTTGAGAGGATATCCAACGAGTCAAAGAGGCGCCGCATCGACGGATTGAGCTTACCTCGGATGCGCCGTCTGATTCGAGAGCCATAGCGAGTCATGAAGGTCGCAGCGGCATCACGGTCGCCGCCGCGCATTTCTTCGATCAACTTCACGAGATCGTCGCTTGCCTCACCACGGGTTTCGGCGCTCGCCCATTTCTGGTTTTGAGCGTCGTCGGTAGGAGCGTTCCGAACGCCCGCTTGCTGCAATTTACGCGAGTGTTTCAGACGCATCGGCCTGCCTCCGTCACGCGTCGAGGACGAATTCCAGCTTTTGCCCTCACATAATCGCCCGAGTGATCGCTTTCCACCTTCGTTGGGCCGGCAGTGAGCCAGCCCCGGCAAGCCTTGGCCAAACCCAATGGAGGAAGCGGCATGAAATCAGGCTACCTATATAAGTGTAACAGTTTTGGAGACCCCAAGTTCAAAAAAGGGGCTAGTTTAGGGCCCAATTCTCCAACGTCTTTTTGGTCGACTCAGGGGGGTTCGACACGGATTCGCAAAGGCTGTTTAGCGGCCGGGCGGATCATGCCGTTGACAGCCATAGCCTTGTGCTTAGGTTTCACCGGCCTTGACGGCACTGGGGACGCACCAACAGAAGAACTCGGACAAGGGGCTCCGATTGTTACGGCCACGGAGTATGGTGACATCGGTCCGGTCGCAGACTTGCTAAGCGATATTCTCGACATCATTGATGCGATGTTGAAGGCTCTCGAAGGCGCGGAGGACGAGACGGAGAGCGCCTGGTCCAGTGAAGGAGGATCGGGCCAGATCGCAACCGCCACGCTTGCGGTCTACCTCAATAGCGCAGAGGCGGACATCGATCAGATTCTCGACGGGAATCAATACCCCAGCCTGACGCCTGTAGATGCAGGTGACATCGATCCGACCGTGTTTCCGCTGACGTTGTCGGAGCACGCAAGCACGTGCGTAGAGGCGGCCCAGCAAGCCTATGACGAATTGTTGTTCCCAGTAGTAAACCACGAGTTCGTAGGAACGAAGCTCAAGACGATCAAAGCACTCCTGCCGGAGTACCGGGCACTTGCGGGCATCGAGTAAGGGAACTAGCGAGGAAGCTGCGTCTGTCGGACTGCCGATGACATCGGATACTTAGCGGTTGTATGTTCGGCGCGTGATCGCGTTCAAAGGGAGCGGCCTCGCTGAAACGAGTGCCGACTAGAAGTTTGAGGTGATCCTTGGAGGTTGACCAGCCTCCAACGGCGAGTTCAGTCAGATCCGGGAAGGGCTGGGGCGGAGTTTGTCTCCGCGTCGGCCCTTTTTACATGCGCGTAATGACGGTTTCTTGTAGCGGCTCTACGGTTTGGCACCGTCGCACGGCCGTCAGATGGCGATCCACGAGACCCGTTGGCTGATGTCCCCTGACGGTTGTACGACGTCGTTGAATCGAGCCTATACCCATCCCGTTTAGAGGCGTGACCTCCTGGAAGTTCGGGCGGCGACCGCCGTAGCCCCTCCAGAAGGTTTTTGCGGAAAGTCGAGGCTTTCCACTCACACGCGTTCCGAATGGACCGCTTTCCTTGTGGGGGGGGTGCGCTCCCACTCGACCCAGACTGTCACGTTCAGCATCGCTACGACAATCGATCCCCGTTCCGTGCCTGTCGGCCTGACCATGAATGAGGAACAAAAAACGCCCGACAGTACCCCTGCTCGCGCTTCAACCGCTGATCTTCTGTCGGTCCTCTCTAATCCGATTCGGCTGGAGATTCTGGCGACCATCGCCAAAGCTGAGAAGTGTGTTTCGGATATCGCTCAGGAGCTTCAGCTCGATGCCTCGACCATCAGCCACTCCCTGAGTCTGCTCAGTGAGAAACACCTCGTCCAGCACACTCCCGTGGATAAGCGGCGCTTCTACCGACTGAGCAACGCTGTCGAAGCGTTGGTCGACGGGGACATCGTGCGTTTTGTCGTGACCACCGACGCTGGCGAACACCTCGCGTTCGAGACACGAAACCGCTGATCCGTCCGCCCAAGCCTTACTCCGGGATCATCCGGACTACCGCAGACAAGCGACCCGTATCCCACTCAGCCGGTCACCTGTCATATGTCACATATGACAGATGATCACTTTGTGCTTGATCTGCTGTGATTCCAGCTTATACCCGGTGCGCCAGACCACGATCGTTGGTCGAGCGCCGTGCTCGTTCCACATCCGATGGCCATGGCCGGTAGGAACAAAGGAGATTCCAACGTGCAATTCAAGATGATTTCAACAACCGTCATCGCTTGGGCAGCCCTAGCCATCATTGTCGCGCCCAATGCCCACGCTGACGACTTCCTCTGGCTGGGGATCAATCCCTCCAGCGGCTGGACGGACCAAGCCAACTGGCTCAACCTCGACGATCCGTTTCTGGGGGGCTACCCAGACGGCCCTGACCACAACGCCTTCATCACCATCCCCGGCCGCGTCGAGATCATGCCCGACCCAGCGACAGGCGGATGTAACCCCATGAGCTCGTGCAACCTCACCGTCAATGGTGACCTGCGGATCACGAACTGCACCTTGACCGTCACCTGCAAGCTCACCATCAAGCCGGGCGCAAGCCTAAGCATAAATGGCGGCGGAACGCTGGTTCTCAAGGGCGACGATGTGAACCACGAGATCGGCGGTGACTTGATACTCACTGCGTCCAGCGCGGTACTCCGTATCGAGGGTGATGCAACCTTCGATCCCCACACGCAGGGCGGAGGCGATCCCGTGTATGGCAAGGTCAAGGGCCAGAATAACGCTGCCGAGGTCCAGATCAAGCGGGGCAAGACGCTCACGAACAACATCACCTTTTGCGGCCAGATGATAATCAGGTCCTGGCCGTTTTGACTGTGCGGAGGTCCGGTTCCTTCGCGCAGAATCCCTTTGGGCTCTGCCAAAAAACCGGGCTCATCGCACCCATCCGTCATCTGCCATATGAAACATATGACAGGTGACACAAAAAGTCTTGATGCTCCTGAACTTACCTGTATACCCACGCTTGTCAGAACTTCGCCTGGTTCGTTGCGGCGCGAAGAACAACTCACTGGAACCCCAAGACAATGCCTCGGAGCCCAACTCAAGCAACGGACCACGCAAGCATGAACGGGAAATCAACAGGAAGGCAGGGAGGCAGGAAGGAGGTGAAAAAGCATCCAACGACCCGTCCTCACACCCCGTAGGGGAGAAAGACTTGCCCTTCGATGAGCCATGGACGGCACACTCTCCTCCTTTCTCTCTCGCCGAGTCGCACCGCACGTGTGACGCCCGCAGCAGCCGGCCCTTCAACTCCCAGTTCAAGAGCCTGCGCGCTCAGATGGACGTCAAAGACTCGGGCCCCTGCGGGAGTTCCGGCCGATCCAGCCGCACTCCCACGGGGGCATGGAGAGATCAGTTCAATGGGCCGGTGTAGGCCCTTGGATGAATTCGAGGGTGACCGCACCAGGTTCAAGGGCCTGGAGGTGCTTGTGGGGGCATTTCCGAGGGTCAATTTGCGGGGGCTTAGTTCCGGGGGTAGTTCCGGGGGAACTTCCGGGGGAACTTCCGGGGGGCGGGCGGCGACGTTCGTCGCCTGATGAAAAAAA
>CBDUST010000196.1:0-8648 GCA_965369945.1 uncultured bacterium
ATCAGCGTGTTGATGGCGTCGTTCCCCTCTAAGGAAATTGCAGAGGAAAGCTACCGCTACCGCACGTTGGGCTTGGGTTACGCCAACCTCGGCGCGATGTTGATGCAAGCTGGGATTCCCTATGACAGCGATGAAGGGCGAGCGGTGTGCGGCGCGATCTCAGCAATCCTCACCGGCCGGTCGTACGCCAAAAGCGCGGAAATGGCGCAAGAGCTTGGGGCGTTTACCGGCTACAAAGCCAACCACGAGTCGATGCTGCGGGTGATCCGCAATCATCGTCGTGCAGCATATGGGGTGCCGCGCGATTCGGATGCGTATGAAGAGCTGAACATCAAGCCGGTGCCGATCGATCACGGTCTGTACCGAACTGAGCAGATCAATTTCAGCAATGCTCAGGAATTACTGGGACGAGCGACCGGGGCATGGGATAGCGCGCTTGAGCTTGGCCAAAAGCACGGCTACCGCAACGCGCAAACAACGGTCGTCGCGCCAACGGGAACGATCGGCCTGTTGATGGATTGTGACACGACCGGCGTTGAGCCTGACTTTGCGCTGGTGAAGTTCAAGAAGCTGGCGGGCGGCGGGTATTTCAAGATCGCCAACGGTTCACTTCGTCCGGCATTGAGGACGCTCGGTTACGACCAACAACAGACTGATGAGATTGTGACGCATGTGATGGGAACGCTGAGTCTCGACACGCCGATGCCTGAAGGTGATGTGAGTTTCCGTGAGTTCCTTATCAAGCACGGCTACACATCGGAGGCCTTGATGGAGCTGGAGAACCAACTGCCAACGGTGTTTGAGTTGCGGTTCGCATTCAACGCTTGGTCGATGCCGCAAAACGTTCTTGAGACGCTGGGTGTGGATATTGACCGTGCGCGAAGCGACGGCTCGTTTGACGGCTTGCATCTACTAGGCCTGAATAAGGTAGAGGTCGACAGCTTGAATCGAGCGGTCTGCGGTACGCAAACGATCGAGGGCGCACCGCACCTGAAGGATGAACATTTAGCGGTATTCGATTGTGCCAACAAATGCGGCGAGCACGGGCAGCGGTTCATTGCAAGCCAAGGTCACATTCGGATGATGGCGGCAGCGCAGCCGTTCATCTCCGGCGCGATTTCCAAGACGATCAATCTGCCGGCCGAGGCAACCGTCGACGACATTGCCTCTTCGTATCAACTGAGTTGGGAACTTGGTTTGAAAGCGAACGCGCTGTATCGAGACGGCAGCAAGCTCAGCCAACCGCTGAACACGACGGCCGAGACTGCCACTGCGGAAGACAAGCACGTCCGTGCACTGGAGGCTGCCCTGGGGGAAGCATCAGCCGAAGCTGCGGAGCCAGCGCCTGCGATGTCGATCTCATCGAAATCCTCCGAATCCATCGAGGACAAAGAGCCGGTCGCGCCGGTGACGATTGAGCGGATCGTGGAGCGGATCGTCGAACGACCGCTTCGACGCCGACTCCCTGATACCAGAGCCAGCATCACACACCGGTTCAACGTGGCCGGGCATGAAGGGTATCTCACCGTGGGTTTATACGTGAGCGGAAGCCCCGGCGAGTTGTTCATCACCATGTCGAAGGAGGGATCGACAATCGGGGGTTTGATGGATTGCCTTGGCACGGCGATCAGCGTCGCGCTTCAGTACGGCGTTCCGATCGAGAGTCTGGTCAAAAAGTTCGAGCATCAGCGATTCGAGCCGATGGGGATGACCACGAGCGCCGATATTCCATTCGCCAAGAGTCTGGTGGATTACATCTTCCGCTGGCTGGGAATGGAATTCATTGAAGGTTACCGCGAGGCGAACGCCCCGAAGCGGCCGCCGCGCAGCACCGCCGTGGAGAAGACGACACAAGCCGTCGGTGACCCGATTCGACCCACCACTGAGTTGATCGGCCCGCCACCGAGCAACGGATCAAATGAACCTGCGAGCGCCAATTCACCGGATACCTCCGAGGGATCGACGATGACGGTGCGCGCCAGGGCGCAGCAACGGCTGCTCGGCAGAAGCGTTGCCGTTCAACGGACGATAACTGAACAGGAATCGAGTGTCGCTGCGGTAGCAGGCGCGTTGGATCGATCACACGCGGCGATGATGGGTGATGCACCGGCATGTGATGTGTGCGGATCAATCACTGTGCGTAATGGGACTTGCTACAAGTGTCTGAATTGCGGGAACTCGATGGGGTGTAGTTAGAACAATGGCATTATGGCATCGAGCTACAAGCACAAGAGACCGATGCGGCGCGAACAGCGGCGCAAAGGCGAGAAGAGTGTTGCGAGGCGAACTCGCGTCAGACGAGGAAGTTGCAAGGAGATCAAAGTTGCGCGCCTCGATCTTGACGGTACCTCGCTGCCTGGTTTTGGTCGGTTGGCTCCTGCGCTCCGAGAGTCGACCGGCAAATGTGCGCGATGGGCGGCGGCTCCGGAAAGGAGGTCGGCGAGTGGATGGACCTAACTTGCTGCGGTCGGGTGAGCACGGACAGGGGCGAAACCCGACTTCCCGCCGAGCTGCGGGATGCCATGCTCCTACCGACCGCTACCCATCGCATTTTTGACCGGGCGCTGTGACTCAAGGACGATCGCAGCACCTGGGGAAGCCTGCTTCATCCCACTGAGGCAACACAGGGCTTCTTTCTTCCCTCCCCCCGAAGCGGATCCCACCACTGCTTCGGGGGATTTTTTGCGCTAAGGAAACGCGGGACCGCAAACGCGCGACAGCCGATTCACTGACGCGCTGGCGCGCCGAGACAATCTTTTGTCATCACCGCTCACACTACAGCAAACAGTGGTGATGATCTTGTTCCCGGATGATGGACCATCGTTGGGCTGCCTGCGAAGCAACAGCGATAGATCGTGCAGCTCCCGGACATCATGGACCCGTCGCAATGCGTTGGCCAGATACACGATTCGCAGCGCCGTCAGCGGCATGCTCCGCCTCCGGCCTACCGAATCAACGTACCAAAACGCTTGCGATGCCTGATCCACCGGTGAGAAGAACTCTGCGTGATACGCCTGGAAGGAGTTGATCAAACCCCCGAGGCGTTCATGGGCATCGTCGGGCAGAGCCAAAAGGAATCGATCCTCGCCAAGGTGCGCGAAGAAGGTCGCACTGTTGTCGGTTTCGACGAACTGCCCGCGAATCAATCCGACAAGCCTGCGGAGCATTGCATCGCCCAGCTCAAAGCCGTAGCTCCGGTTGTAGGCGTCGAAATCTCGCAGGTCGATAAAGGCGATGTTCGTGTGATCGCCTGCCTTGATGCCCTCCATCAGCCACTGGTCGGCCTGAACGCGGCTAGGCAAACCCGTCAACGGCGCGATGTGAGCCGCCGCGTGATGATGCGCGTGGGCCGCCGCCATGAGGAGCCGGCGCGGTGTGACCACGCCGGAGATGCGATCGTCAACTTGAACGATCAAGGGCAGCACAAACTCATCGTCCATCCGCGAAGCTGAAATTTCCATCGCCTCAGCCAACGTAACGTCGGAACCCACCACGGGACCGGGAACGATGGGCGCCATTCCCAGGCGAGTCTCAACCTGCCCCTTCTCATAAAGGACGTCAACCCGATCTCGCGGAAGCCAACCTACACAACGATCCTCATTCATCACTACGAGACCGATGCTGTGGTGTCGCTTCGTGAGCAATTCATGGGCCTCGGCGATGGTGTCGGATTGATCGCAACTATCAACCGGAACAACCAACGCCCCGACGCGCACTGTGGTGACGTCCTCAAACCGGCGAGCGTCCGCCTGTCTGGACAACGAGATGAGGGTTCGGCGCTTTCGCGCATCCAATTGTTCCAGCGCCTCGGTCGGCCGAGCCAGGTAGAAGCCCTGTCCGTGCGTGACGCCCAGCTCGATCAGCATCGCCAATTCTTCTTCTCGTTCGATCCCCTCTCCAATCAATACCATGTTGCTGAGCTTGGAAAAATGAACGAAGAACCGGATGAGGTTCTGTTTGAAAGGATCGGTGTCGATCCCACTGATCAGTTCAATATCTAACTTCAACCAGTTCGGCCTGAGCGACATGATGCGGTTGAGGCCGCTGGTGCCCGCTCCGACATCATCTAGTGCGATCTGGAACCCCTTCTCACGCAGCTCCAACGCCCGTAGATCGAGATTCTCAAACAGGCCGTGATCGGCTCGTTCGGTGATTTCCAGGACGATGCGCCGCGCGTCCAGTTCACCAGTAGCCTTTAGGTCGGCGTCGATCAACTCAAGGAAGGTCACACCGCCGAACACAGGTGGACTGCTGTTGAGAAACAGCAAGGCGCCGTCCGGCCAGTCGGCTGCGGCGGCCAAGGTTGCTCGTCGAGAGATCATCTCCAACTCGGGTAGGATCCCATGCTCCTCGGCGGTCTCAAACAACTCACCGGCATGTTCGAATCCGTATTCCGGATCGGGCCGCGACAACGCCTCATAACCGATCGTCTCGCCTGAGCGCAAGTTCACGATGGGTTGGAATACGATCGTCAGCGCTTCATCTTTGATGAGCCCTCTGAGCTGTATTCTCTTCTCTTCGTCCGCCGGAAGGCGCGAAGCCGTTGATCGAGTTAAGGAAGGGCACATTCGTGGTGTCACCTCATCGAGCGCAGTGTGGGGCGATTCATGGCGCCACGCCGTGTCTATCGACACGCCGTCTCGCATGGATGAACGCGAATTCCCGACCGTTGGTAATGCCCGGCGCGGCACAGTCGCCCAATCCTCAGTGGCTAACAGCGCGCCATTACAACGCCCAAATTCAGCACTATCGGACGCCGACGACACAAGTAACTGGCGGCGGGAATTCCCTTAGTCCCATCGGAAAACACCCTTGCGCCACGCGTAAACGTAGGCGATGATCGACGTCGCGATGAAGAACATGATCCGCCCCAGGAAGAGCGCCGCCTCACCACTTTGAGGAGAAAGCTTGGCGAACGTCACCGCCCACGGATACAGGAAAATGATCTCAACGTCGAACACCAGGAACGTCATCGCAAGAATGTAGAACCGAACGTTGAAACGTTTGCGGGCGGTGCCGATGGGAGCCATCCCCGACTCGTAGGTCGTACTCTTGATCGGACCTGCCCGCCGCGGTCCCAGTGCATGCGTCATCGCAAGGTTGGCCACGGCAAAGACGATCGCGATAACCACTAAGAGGGCGATTGGGATGTACGCGTTCAGATCAGTGGCAAGCGTGAGCACGGGTGACTCCTGGGATCGCGTGGAACTTCCGTTGGGCCACAGCGGGCCCGATAGCCGGCCGGGCAGTGTAAGCGGTGTGGGAACTTGCCTCAAGCCGACCCGTTGCTTGTGGCTACAATGCACCCAGTCGATAGATGATCAGACACCGGCGGGGTGTAGCTCAGCTTGGCAGAGCGCCTGCTTTGGGAGCAGGAGGCCGCAGGTTCAAATCCTGTCACCCCGATTGGCCAAAGGCCAATAGAGAGGAGAAAATAGAAAGGAGATAGTAGAGCGATGCGCAGCGGACGACCGGTGTGAAGCAAGGATCGTTTGCCAAGAGGGAACTCTCCTCGGTCTCCTCTCTACTTTCTACTCTCCCTCACCTGCAGGCTCCTCGCTCCGTTCTACTCTCTCTCTGAAGCAATCTAATGACGTTCCTCTTCGAGAAGCTCAAGGTCTACCAAAGGGCGGTTGACTTTGCCGATCAAGCGGCATCGCTGACCGAGGGCTTTCCACGTGGATACGGTTACCTTGCCGATCAGCTCAATCGCGCTGCGCTCAATCGCCGCCAGTCTTGCCGAAGGCAACGGGCGATTCACGAAAGCGGATCGCCGGAATTTCTTCGTCATCGCTCGCGTATCCGCGCAGGAGTGCGTGCCGCTGTTGGAACTTGCCAAGCGCAGAGGGCTCATCAAAGATGAGCAGCACGCCGATCGACGCTGCCAATTGGAAGAAATCGCCAAGATGATCAGTGGGCTTATTAATGGTCTGGATAAACGCAATATCTGATCCGACGGCACCTACGTCAGCAAATTTGCGAACCCAAGCACAAGATGGACAATCACCAACTGTCCGGGGGTGCCGAGGGTGTTAGAGGCGGTCCCCGACCTGCCGCGATCACCGCCACGGCGTTTGTTTTTTCGATTGAGCGTGGCGATATGCCCGCTTTGCAGAATTCCGCAGAGCATGGCCCAAGACCAATGCTCAACGGAATTCTGTTCAATCAACTGCTCGGCTCAATGGATAAACACATGAAAGAAGCACTGATTCTAGCAACTATTGGCGTCGCGCTGATGCATGCTTCTTGTAACAGTGTAGGACAGAGACTTGGCGAACCTGATGTCAAACAGAGGCAAGCTGATGCCGAATCGCTACTCGCCAAAGTGCGCGCCGTTCTTCCGGAAGGATGGGAGGCCAGACTATATTGGAATCCTAAGGACCTAGAGGTAGAGGCGCCCCGGTATTCTGTCAATTGGATGGATAAGAAATGGCGGGAGTGGCTGCCCGGGACGGATGGTCGCCGGATTGAGATCAGCCGTAAAGAGATCGTCCGCTTTTTGGTGGACGCTTCGGGACCAAACCCGATTGCATCTTACAAGCGTAAGGAAGAAGAGTATCTGCGTTTTGCACTGACCTTGGGGAACCTCCGGCATGCCGAAGATATCAATTACCGATTAGCAGAACTGAACGATAGGATCACGCGATTAGAAGTCGTGCTGAAGTCTTCATTTTCTCGCCGAGAGAAAGACGGCTTTGTTCAGCATAGTCTGCCTCAGGATGATGAGGGACGCCGTGCTTTTCAAGAGTACGACCGACTTTGGGCGATCAAACGCTGGTTTCCGCAGTGGTCGGAAGGGAGTGCATCAGTGGGTTTCCGCAGTTTAGTGCGGCTAAGAATACTCCCAGAAGAAGCCCAGGCAGAATACCGCCAAGTGAAGAAGACGGTTCTGAACGTTCTGCTACCGGTTCCAGATTTAGGGTATATACCTTCATATGAGGAATGAGACCGGGCTTTCTAGTCCGATGTGATGTGAGATACTGTATTAGACCCACAAATAGCCGAACCAGAGAGTGAACCTGACAAGAAATAGCTGCACAATTTGTTGAAGGTTACTCTGATCGTTAGGCGGGCAGCCGATCTTCCGCGCGGGCGCACGGGGTCATCGAGCGACCATGACCCCGACCCGAAAGGCGGAGTGATCCCCATGAACCCCCGGAATCCTCGGAACACGAACACTGACACCGGGGTCAATCATCGCCAGCGGTGGATACTCGAACAGCTCAGCCCGGGCGTTGAATCGCGGCTTGCTCTGTCACCGCAGCTGGCAACCTTGCTACACTATCGAGTAGTGAATGATCGCCTCAACCCATGAACCGCTTCCAACAACAACTCGACTTGGCGGGAACCATTAGCGGCGTCGTCGGAACGCTGTCATGCCTGTTTGCTGTGGCGATGCGATTTAAATTCGGGCCCGGGAATTTCGAAGGCATGAACGTTGCACCTCGGACCATCATGCTCGGCGGGATCGCCCTGCTGGTCTTCGGCTGCTGGTTGAAACTTACGGCAAAGAAAGACTGACTCGGCTCCAACGGCCGCTTAGATGGGTGGACTTTCCTCGTGGTCGTCATGGTTTGGTTCACGTCCAGCGCGGCCGTAGATCACGCGCGCCGATACGAATCCGAGCACACATCCAACGACACCGCCTGCCAGTGCCATGAGAATCCCTAGGATCCATCCCACCGGGAAACTCACACTCAGCACAACGCAGATGCCGATCCCGGTGAACAATCCGATCGTTGGCCAACGGTTGTACGCCCATGCAGCGTCACTCATACCTGATCTCGTGCTCGGGTCGTCGTTGGTCATACCACATCATACTTCGGCGCAATGTCGCCGGTTAGTGAAAATCGCGAGAACTTGTTTGAAGCCCACCGACCGGCCACTCCAGGCTCTCCAGGCGATTCACCAAGACATGAATCACTTCACCCTGGCGCTCGACCTTGCCACGGGCCAGAATGATCACACCGTAGCGCGCCGCCGGCCGGAAGCGATCGTAAATATGAGGACGGATAATGAGATTGGCGATGTCAGTTTCATCTTCGAGTGTCATGAAGATGATTCCGGAGGCGGTCGCCGGGCGTTGTCGCACGAGCACAATCCCCGCCACGGAAACGACTTTCCCTTGTGGAAATCGGTCGGCATCTTTCAGTTGCCTTGCCTCGATGACGTCGCGCGATTCCAACATCGAACGAATAAATGAAATCGGATGCGCCTTGAGTGACAATCCGGTCGCAGCGTAATCCTGGACAACTTTTCGCGGTTCAGGAATCGGCGGTAATGCGTCACGCTCGGACCCCCCGGTGTATTCACCGGGGGGTAAATGCCCTTCGTGCCTCCGTGCCTTTGTGCCTTCGTGCCCTCTTCCATCAAACAACGGCAGCACTTCATCGCGCAACTTGCGAATCTCCCATAACGCAGCCTGGCGGTCGAGACCCATCGAGCCAAACGCATCCGCCTTCGCCACAGCGCGAAGCGTGGCAATGCGCACACCACTTGTTCGCCATAAACTTTCGATCGACGAACATGGACCATAACGATCGATCGCTTGGGCAATCGCATTCGCTTCATCCTCACGCAACCCTTTAATGAGACGCATACCTAACCGAAGAGACACACCATCGCACCTTTTCCCTTTGTGCCTTTGT
>CBDUST010000197.1:0-8644 GCA_965369945.1 uncultured bacterium
TTGGTTGTGCAGTCGGTCGATATTTTCGCTGCCGCCAAGCTCCTCCGCCCAGGCATCCGTCAGCAAACAGTCTCCCCGGTAGCCGGGTTCGTCGACGGCGTGAAGATGCTCTCGCAGGCGCTCGCCCAAACCGCGATGCGGATTCTGGCGGAACATAGGGCCCGGTTCGACATCAGCTATTTCAGCTGCTTCCTCTGCAAGGACGACATTCATGGCGGTGCTGGCTGCGTAGAGGCGCTCAGGTGAGAATTCTGCAATCTCAGGCCTGAAGTGCGGCTCAAGGTCCCGGACCTGCCGGCTAAGGTAGCGGTGCTGCGCCTCGCGGTGTTCGGGAAGGCTCTCGGCGATCTCACGCTCTACGTGGATGTCAACGGGCATGCTGGTCAGCTGCTGCGTGAGGCCGTGGTAGAGGAAACGGCTGAGGTCGTTGATTGCCGACGTGGGCATGCCCCGGAGCTTGCGGCGTAGTTCGGCCTCATCCTCTGGTGGAAGGCCTCTTCCGGCATCACTCACTGGTAGCAAGCGTTCGTCCGGCGGAGCGTCCCACACGCGCCGAATCTTGAAGGCCGCACTGACCAGGAAGTGGAGACGATGCGAGAGATACGCGGAGACGATCGCGAGTTCATGGTACGGCTGCGTGCGGCCGGCCATGCGAAGCTGCGAGTCGTAACCGATGCTGTCCTCTTCCGTCACGACGAGGGGGTAACCGGTTCTTCCACGTACCTCGTGGACGAGATCGATGGCATAGCTCGGCAGTGCTAGCGCCGATGCCTGGGAACCCATGTGTGCAGATTGGCGAGGGGAGTTAAATAACCGCGCCTGACAGCGTGCAGGGCGTGCAATTGATGCGAACCATGACAATCATCCACCTCGTAGCGCATGTCATCCCGTGGCTCCTCAGTCCCTCACGGCCCGATCCAATTGACTGAGAAACCGGACTCTCCTGCGTTCTCGTTCCGCGGTGATGTGCTTGCAGCAGTTCTTTCGCTTGGGTAGTCTTCGCCGCAACTGCTACCACGTGCCTGCTAGCGGCTGCCCTCTTGAGGCATTCGTTCCGGTAAGCGAAGATCTAAAACAGCAGCCGGGCTGCGTATTCCGGCAAGTCCAGCAAAGACCTGGACGTCGGTGGGATCTCGGAGGATTGGCCGCCTCAAGTTTTTGACGAGGCCGTCAGGAGTCACATCCTCACGACGAAAGGAGAGGTCGTTCCGCAGAGATGAAGCAGCAGGGATGCGGACAAAGGGACAGCAATGGCGCAGGCATCGGAAGAGTTCGATATGAGTAGTGTGCCAGGATTAGGCCTGGTTGGCCTAGTGTGGCGGACGGTTATGACGCGTCTTGATCGCTGGCCGGGTGCGGAGATCGAGCACGAGCTTATCAGAATCGACAGCGAGGTCATGCGGCCTTGCAGGCAGGTGACGCGTTGCTACGCGCCCGGAACTCTCGCCATCAGCGCGCGGATCGTGAACACGCGGAGACCACATCTGTACATCCGTTCAGTTGAGCTCTTCGTCAAACAGGGCGATGCCTGCGGCTTGATCCCACTGCACCAGAACGCGTTCGCGGACACCACCGAACCGCTCAAGCACCTCGAGCCACGGGCCTACTACCTGATTGTGGAAGACCTCGACGGAGATGATTGGAACGTCTACCCCGCTCTGCTCATCCCAGATCGTGCGATAATCACGGTTCGTGGTTCAAGCAGGCATCAGATCTGGAATCACCAGGGGCCGAAACTACTTGAAGATGTCGGGACACTCTTCGCTGACCGCGAGGAACAGATGTCCGGACCGAGCGGGCGCGTGACAAAACTCGCACGCCCGAGCTGACCCCGCGGACCGGTCTCCCTAGCGGAGCAACGGCGCCCGCCTCACCACGTAGGAGGGCTCTACCGCCTTTCGGCGGGGCGAGCGATGACGTTGTACCGCGAGGTAAAGGTACCTCAAGGGCTTTGGACCGAGGAGGAGTCAGTCAAGACTACGTGCCTCAACGACCTTACTCATGATCATGTTGATTTGCTTTTTGTCGAGCCGGCCCTTCATGATCAATTCATCAGCGACGGCCTTGATCTGATCCCAAAGGAAGCAATGGTTGTCGAACATGAATCTGCAATGTGTACGGGCGGCAGCGATCAGCCCCTTTACTAGCGGAGCGTCGTTGTCCAATGATGGAGATGCTTGCTGGATGATAGCTCTCGCATTCTGGATATCCTGCCAGGCATAACGGTCATCAGATGCTCCGGTGTATTTCTCTTGTGCGACTGGACCGGCCATGCACACCATGACCATACCGATGTCCACGCACCAATCGAATCTCTGCTCATTGTCTTCCGGCTCGCCGGGATCAACGCAACCAAGTAGGTCTTCGCCCGAATCGTCGACAGCGCCGTCAATGGCGACGGACGCCAGGGACCGTCGAAGGTGACGACGCATGAGCGCATGCCCGGCTTCGTGGTAGGCTCGCACGTCACGAGTTGGCACTTCACTATTCGTGTTGTTGGAAATCTCAGAAGCCTCAAGAACGCCTTTTTTGCGGATGGTTGGATGATAGAACCTGCGCGGGCGTCGAATCACAGGAAATAATAAGATCGGTCGTTCGCACAGTCTGCGTCCGGGCCGACAGAAGCTGCTGACGGTCGGCCCTGCGGGCACGGCGGCCGCAAGAGCGATGGACCACGAGAGTCTGAGGACATCATCGGCCAAGGACTTGAGGCTGCACCGTAGGTGCCGTTAGATGCCTGACTTCGACCACAGAGCGCAGCCCAGCGCAGCTTGGAAGGGCTTGCCTGCCAATACGTCTCCCTGTTCGGCTGCCTGTCGTCAGTCGTTGGGCGGTTACCGCGGCAGCTTCACGCTGGGTCGCAATGAAACTGTAAACGTTGGTGTCGAGATACAGCTGCATAGGGGCCTGCGCTCCGCGCGTCACTCCACTCTACTTACGCTGATGTGGTATGCGGTCACGCTTCTGGAAATCGCGGTCATCGGTCTCGATGCTTCGCAGCCATCGAGTCTGTGAGCGCGAGACTGTAGAGAGCTACTGGATCAAGCCCGAACCGATCCGCAAACCTCTCCGTCAGTCGAACTGACGGACGCTGACGATTGTTCTCCAACCGAGACAGGTACGCACGATGAATGTCAAGCTCGGCGGCCAGGTCCACCGCCCTCATCCCTGACTCGCTTCGATAGCGCTTGATGGTTTCTCCAAACGTTGGTTCGAAGCCCTCCGGTGTTCCTATGCACTCCAGAAAGAAGTCCGGCTCCCATCCATGTGCATCGAGGTATTCAAGCGCTGCGGCACGATACAGGCTTCGATACTCGTCTCGTGGCATTTCCAAAGCCTCTGCAAGATTCCTTATCACTTTCGACGGCACCGGGCCACGACCCTTCTCAACGTAACTTAGATACCGGTCCGAGACTCCAACCCTGGCCGCTAGTCTCCGCATCGAGTATCCGCGTTCGATTCGGCGCACGCGGATGATCTCCCCTACGGGCGCCGAATCTGAGTAGCGACCGCTTGTTCATTGCATAGTGGATGAAGGCGCATCCAGCTTTATAAAGGTATTCCCGGACGGCATGATTCGAGCTCCTCCACTCGGGCCAACGTCACCAGATCATGCACAAGTGCAGAAGAAGACAGCGGCGGGCATTTCCTACATCGTTCCGAAGAACAATTACACGTTCGCCCACCGCCGTCTCTAACGGATAGTACACCGTGCCTTGACACGCGACAAGCGGCAGTGCGCTGCCGTGATCCACTTACACAGGACTGGCAGGCAGACCGCAGGGCTGTAGCCCGAAATTTTTTTTCGCACATGCTGAGTTGTGGCGCCACGTGTAATGCCTAGTAAGGAGTGCCTGAAGTTCGCCGCGTTGCGGGCGTCTTTTGTCGTTGACCCGAGGTGGTTGCGCGTGTATGCATTGTGACACTCGTGTTCGCGCCGCGCCTCGTGGGATAGGCGCAGGTTGATCGGCGCCGCGCCCGACAAGCCCACGTACTCGTTGAGACATTCACGGAGCCAGAGAGATGACAACCCTCGCACAATTTGCTGAGCGAATAAGAAAGCAGCACGCTGGCCTTCGGCGTGTGGTGCTACGTGTACTGGATTGACGACTTTGCGGATGAGATCCGACGGTCGGATGCTCATCACCTTTGCTAGGGCAAAAGTAAGGAGCAACGACATGAATACAGCAAAACCCGTAACCGTCGAAGCCCTCGGCTCGGGAACCGAGCATCAAACTGACATCGAGCCGGCGACGACAGTCGCGCAGATCTTGGAACAGATGGGCCTCTCGTCCACGGTTGCGTGCATGGAAGCGCCCGGCGGTGGGCGCCTGATGGGCCCTAACGAGAAATTGTATCCGATGGTCAAGCCGGGAGAGAAGCTCAGCGTTTCTCCAATGATGGACGCGGGCTGATGAGCGGCGCGGATGACCATGCTACTCATCGTTGCCGTTGTCGCCGGCCTCGTGAGCGCCGCGTTCGGCGTGGGCCTCGTAGTCTCGCACGAGAACAAGAAGGTGAAGGAGCGTCGCCGCGCGCAAGACTTGGCGGCTCACCGCCGCAGGGAGGCGCAGGCAAGGCGCGAGCAGCATCGCCGGCAATTGGCAGGGCCGCGCCGCCCGTACGCCACGCCAAAGTTCCCGGGAACACCCCTCGGCCCGTGGTTGAGGCGCAACGGCTGGAGCTTCGACGGGGTCGATTATCGCGGCTGGTACCACACCAGCCTCGGCGCGTGGCAAGGCCGGATCGAGTACCGCGATGGCAACTTCGAGGTCTACGTGATCCATCCGCCGGCATGGATCTTCAAGGGACGCGACGGTGAGTGCGTTCGGAACAGACGTCACGAGGGGGCTTGGATCCACCAGGAGAGGTATCAGCCCGGCGTGCGGGAGACGATCCGGGCGACCGAAGCCTTCATTCTCCGCCAGGCGCAACGAGCAGGAGTCAAGAAATGCATTCGTGGAAAGTCGCAAGCAAGATAATCAATGCGCTGGGCGAGGTCAGCCGCTTCCTGGTGACATTCCCAGTCTGGGTCGCAGTGGTGCCATTCTGCGCGGTCGCGGAGCTCGCCGCGACGCTGTTCCGGGCCGTGGCCCGAAGAATGCGCCCTCCGCGAGAGAAAGTTCCAAGAATCGCAACCGAGGGCGGGGAACTCACCTATCTCCTCAGCTCTCTCTTCCTCCGGGAATGCAGGGAGAAGCTCACGCCCACTGCGAACGAAGAGATGTGCGCCGTCACCGGCGTCGCGGTGGACGACCATGTGCTGGTACCTTCGGTTCTTGTGCCGGTGAATTACGAGCGGTCCAGCCCGGGCGGCGTCGCCGCCAAGCTGTCGTCAAGTCACGCCCGGCTGAAGGACATGGGCCGCCACGGGCACACCCTGCAGGCGATGTTTCACTCGCATCCGGGGTCGGGTCCGTCGTCAGTGCGGGAGAGCAGGACTGATGTTGCGGCGCAGGAGCGCTTTGAGCGCGCCGGCTATCGCGTGATTACCGGGATATTCAGCCGTGATGGATATGTCCGCTTCTTCGCGAACGGCGTGAAGTTCAAGGTTCAGGTGTACGGAAATGGAGTCAAGGAGGTCGGACGTAATGTCTTCAAGCTCGAAGAACTCCCCGGTTCGATACTCATGCGGGACAATTGAACCGAGCCGACCCGGCGTGCGGCGGGTCTCGGAAACGCAAGAGAAGGTTGAAGGATGGGACCAGCAGGCGCTTGGGAAGGGCGTAGCGCTCGCTGTCGGTGCAGGAGGGATCGGATCCTGGGTCGGTCTGAATCTGGTGAAGCAAGGCATCGGGCAACTGCATATCACCGATCCCGATCTCATCGAGCCGAGCAACTTGAACCGTCAGTTATTCCTTGGGGATCAATTGGATGAGACAAAAGGGCCGGCGCTTGCCCGCGTTCTTGCCGTCCTCGGCTATCTCGGCACCACGGTATCCGGCTATCCCCTCTACTTCTCGGAGTTCGTGCAGGACCGCCCAGGTCTTGTTCCTGATGTTGGTGTGGTCGGCGTGGACAACGACAAGGCGCGCGCCCAGGCGTGCGCGTGGTTCCTGCATATCAATCGGCCGCTGGTGTGCGTGGGGATCGCCCGGGACGCGGACGGCGGGTACACATTCGTGCAGGAGCCGCAGAAAGCCTGTCTCGGCTGCTTCGCCGGTGAGTTGCTGCTTCGCGATGGCGGCAATCCCTGCCCAGGCGCTCCCGCGGTCATCGATGTCCTGCAGGTAATGGGTGGCTTCGCCGCGTTCGCCGTTGGGACGTTGATCATGAAGCGCCCACGACGATGGAATGTCGTCCGGCTCTCGCTCGCGGCCGGCCAAGTCCGGCCTGGAATCGTGGAGCGGCGATCCGACTGTCCATTCTGCGGAACCAACGGGACGCGCGGAATGAGATGAGTGTGTTGAAGGCCATCTTCCTGGTCGTGGTGGGATGGTTCCTGCTGTCAGCGTTGGGCCGGGCGATTGGCGAAGGGGCTGCGAACTTCGCGAAGAGTCGAACAAACGGCGAGAAGAAGCCTCGGGATCCGCGGGGACGAGCGCGGTCGCAGAGACCTCGTGTGCGCGAGCTCGGGGACGAAGCGCTGAGTGACGAGGAGTTCCGCCGTCTGCTGGGCGAGGAGTTCCTCGGTCAGGTGAACGAAGTGTTGCATCAACAAGGGCGAACAGATGGACATGCACCGCAGGACGACCGAAACACGCGTTGACGTCGGCGAGATGATGGGCGCGTATCAGCGCCATCAGGAGGCGACTCTGCGCCTGGTTCAGGAGTTGATCAAGCTCAACCGGCGCGAGCAGATCGTGGGTTGGATGTCGAGGGAGTTGGGTCAGCTCGAGCGAATTCATGCGCTGGCACACGCGGCACGGCAGGGCCGCCTCGTCGACGTTTATCTGGATGGTGCGGATCGGCGCTACGGTGCACGGAGGTTCTTGCGCGGCCTGACGCTCGGATTGTCGGGAGGCAGGGATGCTGAGCGCGCGTCGGCTGCAGCGCTGGAGGAAATGAGCCGCCTCAGCGCTGAACTCGAGCAGATGAGCGAGCGCCAACTGATCACGGCGCTGGCGAGTCGTCTCCGCCTCCTCCAGCAGTTAGCAGGGTCGGAACAAGAAGGGACCGAGCTCGCGATGGCGCTGTTGGAGAGCGTACTGCCCGAGGCTTACCAGCGCATCCTGCGGCTCGCCGCGAACACGGAACACCAGACGGATGAGTGAGAAGAAAGAGAATCAAGGGAACGATGCAGCGGCATGGGTGTGCCTTGCGCGCGGTATTGTGATCGACGAACCGCAAAGCGTGCGGCCCTGTCAGTGGTGTGATGAGGAGACGGGAGAATGCCGCTATCCACGCCGGCTCGGGCGCAGCGTCGGAAAGAGGAAAGTCGTTCGCCCGCGTGATCGCATTAGCTCGGGCTCGAAGGGCAAGCGAGTGGCCGGCTCGGGCGGGGGTTCCAGCGGATCAGGCCGGGCGCATCCCTTGCCGTATCGTTCCGTTCGCAATGACGGCGAGGAATCGAACGGCTCACGCGTGAAGTTGCATTTGGAAACGGTCCACGATCCTTCTGGACCAGCCGCGAGCGTGCCACCTGTTGAGCCGAGCGTTGAGTTGCCCGCTGACGAGCTGGCCAAGGACGAGCTGGCCGAGGACGAGATGCTCGCGGATCCGATGATCAGCAGCCGCGAACAGGTCGAACTGGAGTTTATACGAATGGCGAGGCAGGCAGAGGCTCAAGAACTTGCTGGCGCAGGTGGCGTCGACCTCAGTCGCTCCGCTCCACCGTTCCCGGTCGAGCAGCAGCTTTCACCCGGTCCGGAGTTCGGATCACCGGAGATCAGTGAGCCGCTCCTGCCGGAGCTGCCACCTGATGCGCCCGGGCTTGAGGTGATCCATCAAGCACCAGATCCGCTCGTTGACGCAGGGGTTTTTCTTGAGGGCCGAGTTGGCGAGCCCAGTGATCCGCTCACGGGCCTTGCGATCAATCCCGCGTCTCCTGATCCACTTGATCCGCTGGACAATCCCGAGCCACTGTCTCCGCCGGTCATCGGGTGAAGGAGCGCGCGCATGTTCAACAGAAAGCGTCGGCCCTGGGCGGAAGGATGGGAAGAGCTCAGCATCGGAGAATTGGCCGACAAGCTCCGGCCGTTTTGTGCAGAGGTTGATCAATGGCTCACCTGCGCGCGGCTGCATCCGGAGGAACGCGACTTCGTTCGAGAGTGCATGATCGACAAATGCCAGCAGCTCGGACTCAGCTTCGACGACGCGTTTGAGCCGTATCCACCGCTGGATCGGTTAGGTGAGGGGAATATCGTCATCGGTCCGGTGGAGCCGTTCGAGCGCGTGTTCCGCTGCTCGCCGGTGGATTTCAGTCCAGGCACGGGCATGTTCGGCGAGCCTGGGTCAGGAAAGAGCACGGCGGCAGCTGCGTTCATCGAGCAACTGTGCAGGCTGGGATACGGCGTGGTGGTCGTCGAGCGCCGTGGTGACCTGCTCGGGCTTGCGCAGCGCCTTCCCAACGCGCTCATTGTCCCCGTCAAGCGCGACCGGCACAACCTGTTGCAGCCGCCGCCCAACGTGCCGACGGACGGGTGGCTGGCGGTGATGGCGGCCCTGCTGACGGTCTTCTTCCTCATGCAGGCACCCGGAAAGA
>CBDUST010000198.1:0-8639 GCA_965369945.1 uncultured bacterium
AAACCGGTTCGATTTCGATACCATCGGGCAGCGATCGGGCGGCGTTCACCACGATCAACATCCCATCAGGTAACGGCTCGGCGAGAACGGCCCATTGCTCGGCAACCACGCCGAGTTCGGGAAACTCCCCTTGCACGTGGAAGTCGACCTTAACTTCGATACTCCGAACAATGTTGTCCTCGATCGTCAGCAAACGGCCACCGACCAGAGCTCGGCGCGGCACGATATAACGGCGCTGGGCGTACTCGGCAACGACAGTGCCCTGCACGAACTTCCCCGGCGGTAATAGCGCACGATCATGTGGATCTTGCTCAACTTCGACGTATACGGCCATCGTGCGCGTAGAGCTGTCGTCTTCAGGCGCAATGCGGCGCACTTCGCCTCGCCATTGCTGCTGCGACTCGCTTCGAGCGATGAGAAGAACTTGGTCACCGAGCGCAAGGGACGGCCTGGCGCTGGAGGGCAGTTGCAGAGGCACTTCAATTCGGCGTAGATTCACGACCCGCGCGACGCGCTGGCCTGGGGAGACGCGCTCTCCCTGTTCGATGTCGACGTTCTGGATGAAGCCGTCAAGCGGGCTGCGTATGGTGCAGCGCTGCACGTTCAGTTCGGCCACGCGGGCCTGTGACTCCAAACCGAGGCGTTGCGCATTGAAGCGATTGCGGCGCGGATCGATCTTGGCAAGCTCTTCGCTCGCCATTGTCTCCAAACGTTGCTTGACCTTCAAGTCCTGTTCGACGCGATCGACCTCTCGCTGATTCGCCCCGTCGCGGCGAAACGCTTCGATCACGCGCTCAAAATCTCGTTGAGCAAGCTCCGTTTCCTTTTGGGCGATCTCGACCCGCTC
The DNA here is from genome assembly GCA_965369945.1 of uncultured bacterium. GTDB lineage: Bacteria > Planctomycetota > Phycisphaerae > Phycisphaerales > SM1A02 > JADFNO01. The sequence goes on from CBDUST010000198.1 coordinate 848, forward strand.
CTTGAGGCTTTGCTCCTCGAGGTCCAGTTGGTTCAGTTGGGCCAGAATCTCACTGATTCGTTGGGCGATGATCTGCTGCTGCTGAACAAAGTCCGACTCATCAAGTTCAGCAATGACATCGCCCTTGGCTAGTTCAACGCCCTCAGCAATGTTGGGCGGCAGGAAGTTGACAATGGCAGACACCTGTGCTGGAACATCGGCCGAGTCCATTGCCGCTGCGGTTCCAAAGCCCCGCCATTGGCGACGGACGGGAACGGCCAGCGCTTTCATGACCGCCACACGTCGGGGCGGAATCTGCCCATCGGCGCCTTCGGGGACTGGCCTCGTGTTGATGAGCACGTAGGTAACGAGCGCAGCAATTCCAAGCAAGACCACCGCGACGACGGTCTGTGTGATCACCGAGACAATGATGTTGCGCCGCTGTGGCATGGCAATTGCGCCCGGGAAACGACGGGGACGGACTCTTACGGTAGGCCGACCCGCCTCATAGATCGAGTCGTGTTAGAGCAGGCATCGGTTCAATGGAATCGCCGGGCCAGAACAAGTCCGATCGATTCGCTCCCATCGTGCATCACAGTGGATAACTCAGGTCGCCCGTGTTCTGGTAGGCTGAAGGCGATGGCCCAACGACTCTCGCTCGATGAAGTGCGCCACGTGGCGAAACTGGCACGGCTGAAGTTGTCCCAAGAGCAGTTGCAGCAGTACAGCCGTGAGCTTTCAACTATCTTGGAGCATATCGCCAAGCTTGGCGAGCTTGACGTGAAGGACGTGCAGCCCATGGCTCAACCACACGATCTCACCAATCGGCTCGACGAGGATGAGGTGACCGAGCCCATGCCGATTGACCAGGTGCTCGCGCTCGCCCCAGCAATTGAAGAACAGTTTCTGGCCGTCCCAAAGGTGCTTGGCGGCGAGGAATAATCATGGTGAACGCTCTTGGGAAACGAGAATCCAGCGCTGTCGAACTCGTCGATCGATATCTGCAACGGATCGATCAACTGAATCCAACGCTCAATTGCTTTTGCGAAACGTACCCCGACCGGGCACGCGCCAAGGCCCAACAAGTCGACCAACGGATCGAGGCAGGCGAGGAACTGGGGCCGTTGGCCGGCGTTCCCGTCGCTGTGAAGGACAACATCGTTACGGATTTCGGGAACACGAGATGCGGATCTCGGTTTCTGGAACACTTCCAAAGCCCCTATTCGAGCACCGCTGTGCAGCGCTTGGAGGAAGCGGGCGCGATCATCATCGGAAAAACCAATTGCGACGAGTTCGGGATGGGTTCATCAACGGAACACTGCGCATTCGGCGCGGTGCGCAATCCGTGGGATCTGGAGCGGGTGCCCGGTGGATCATCGGGGGGAAGCGCATCGGCGGTCGCTGCTGATCTGTGCTGTGCAGCGCTCGGTTCAGATACGGGCGGCTCGATCCGGCAACCGGCGGCCTTCTGCGGGATCGTCGGCGCCAAACCCAGCTATGGGCGAGTGAGCCGGTACGGGCTGGTTGCCTTTGGTTCAAGCCTCGATCAGATCGGACCGCTTACTAGCAATGTGCAGGACGCCGCGCTGCTGATGAGCGTCTTAGCGGGAGTTGATCGACACGACTCCACATGCGCGGATTGGCCCGTACCCGACTACGTCGCCGAGATTGACGCGCCGAGCGAGCCTGTGCGGATCGGCGTACCGAAACAGTTTCTAAGCAATGACAATAATGCTCTGGTAAACCGCGCAGTCCACGAAGCAATCGACGTGTATCGAAATCAAGGCGCCCAGATTATCGAGATCGATCTTCCCTTGACTGAGTACGGGATCGCCACGTATTACGTCATCGCCCCGGCAGAGGCGTCGAGCAATCTCGCGCGATACGACGGCATTCGCTACGGTCGCCGGGCCCAACTCGAGCCGGCAGATAAACTTGTTGATCTTTACGCCAAGAGTCGAGCTGAAGGATTCGGCCCGGAAGTTCAGCGCCGAATCATGCTGGGCACGTACGTGCTGAGTGCGGGTTATTACGACGCGTATTACAAACGCGCGTTGCAGGTCCGCCGTCTCATCAAGCAGGAGCTCGATTCCGCTTTTGCCAAATGCGATGCCCTGTTGGGTCCAACCACGCCGACGCCCGCCTTTGGTTTGGGCGAGAAAGCTGATCCACTTTCGATGTATCTGTGCGATGTCTATACGACCATCGCGAACATCGCCGGCATCTGCGCAATATCGCTGCCTGCTGGTTTCGTTTCAGTCGGCGACAAGCCGCTTCCGGTTGGTATTCAGATTCAGTGCAACGCGTTCGATGAAGCAACGATGTTTCGAGTGGCCCGCATGTTCGAGGCCGCCACGGACCACCACACCCGCCGGCCTCAGATCGACGATCAGACGAAGGCTGGATCCGGCGCTGAGTGAGGCGAGATCGCTTCGTACGGTATAGTGATGCAGTGACCGGCACCGAACCCGGGAATACGTGTGTCGTGGGCGTCGATCTGGGCGGCACGAACATGCAGGCGATGGTGGTCGATCCTGCGAACAAGATCGTCGGTCACCAGCACGCGCACACCGAACCGGAGCGAGGTGAAGATGCGGTGATCGATCGGATGATCGATTCGATCAACGGTGCCTGCAGCGAGGCGGGAGAATCGTTGACCCAGATCGGAGCAGTAGGCGTTGCCGCAGCCGGCGCGATGGATATCCCAAACGGCGTCATTCTCATTGCGCCGAATCTTCATTGGACAAACGTCCCACTACGGGATCGACTCGAAAACAAACTCGGGCGACCAGTCGTTCTAGAGAACGATGTAAACGGTGCGGTGTGGGCAGAGCATCATCTTGGGGCTGGTACCGGTCAGGGTGATGTGTTGGGTGTTTGGGTGGGAACGGGAATCGGCGGCGGTCTGATACTTGACGGTCGGATTCATCATGGTGCGTTTTTCACCGCCGGTGAGATCGGGCACACGATCCTGACGCCCAACGGCGACGCGGGGCGACGCACGGTGGAGGATCACTGCGGCAGAAACGGCGTGATCCGCGCGCTACGCGATCAACTTGATTCGCATCCCGAGTCAATGTTGCACGGGGCAGCGAACGGCGACGACCGAGCGATCGATATGGACCTTCTCGCCAAGGCCTATTCGGCTGGTGATGAGTTAACACAGCAGGTGATACACCGCGCCGCAGACCTCCTGGGCACGGCAATCGCGAATTGGGTGACCTTGCTCGCATTAGATACGGTGATCATCGGCGGTGGGATGACCGAAATGCTGGGGCAGCAATATCTTGAGCGGATCCGACGGAGTTTTGAGGCGACAGTCTTTCCTGCGCGATGCCAGGCGTGTCGGCTGATGCCTACTAAACTTCGGGGCAATGCAGGCCCGCTTGGAGCTGCACTGCTTGCTCGGCAACTGGTGGGCTCAGCGATATGAATAAGTAGGATCCGCTCCAGGCATCAAACTTCTGTCACGGTTCTTGGTCGTTAAAACCACGTTTTCGACCGAAGGCGCTCATCATCTTATCGAACGCAGCCAGCAAAGCCTCGGCTCGCTGATGATCGTCTGCAAAGCGCCCCACGGTGGCCGTCGCGTCATAGACGCGCTGATCGTGACGACGGCGCACAATGAGTTCGGCAGGTCGATCTTCCACGGTCTTGAGCCGGAACGTGTACACCCAGATCGATCCTTCCCCAACGAGCACATTCTTTTCGATCAGCTTTCCCATCTCATCATGGCGGAGCGTCTGCACGATGGCCATCTCGACACCGGCCTCGGCGATGGCCCATCCGGCGGCCCGGGGCACATCGGACCAGCGAAACCCGCCCCAAGTCGATCGCGGCCGATTCACCAGCGTTCGGCCCTGGGTAATAGACCGCAGAGCTGCAAGGACCTCGGCCTGCTCGGCCTGGGTGAGCACAAGCCTCTCCGGCGACGGCAGGGCTCGGGTGGAGGCCGTGGTCTTGGGCTGCTCACAGGCTGTCAGCAAGACCGCACAGCACAGGCACAGGACGGCGATAAGTTTCAGAATTCTGTAGCAAGTCACTGTAAATAAGCCAGTTAGCATCGCGCCCCACTATAGGGTCCAGCGCACGGATCCGAGACATTAGCCCGCACGATGCCCCCTGACCGCTCGTATGTCAAGGTCGGGACCGCTCATTGGATGAGCCCAAACAATCCGCCGGCGGGCCTAGTTGTCCGGCCTGAGGAAGCCGATAACGTGTAGGCTCCTAGCCCCCGGCCCAAGGGGCCTGCCAGCGCCCGGGGAAATCCGACCCGATGTCCAAGACCACCAAGCAAAAGGCGACGAGCAAGCCGGTCAAGCGGCGCGACGAACTACGGCGGACCGTGCCCAAACCCTCGCGCGACTTCAAGTCGGTGCTCTTGCGCCCCGGCGTGGTCACCGCGCTTCTTACGGGCACCGCATTTATCTTTGCCGTGAGCCTGTTGGTCATATGGTCTCGTGAGCAGGTGAAGGTTGACGTCGGACAGATCATGACCGACACACGACTGTATCGACTCACCTTCAGTGTCGAGAACAACGACGAGACTGACAAAGCCCGCCTGGAGGCTCAAGCCCAGGCCCAGGAAGTCTTCACGATCAAGACCGACACGCTCGAACAACTGCGCGAGCCGCTGTTGAATCTCCCGGCCACTGTGGCGCAGCCTGATTCGTTTGACGAGATCAGTCCTGAAATTCGCGAAGGCTATGCGCTCAGGGAAGTGTCAGCAACGACGCTTGCGGCCTTCTCCCAGGATGGCGAGCCGACCGCACAATGGAAGGCGCGTATCAACAACCTGATCGACACCGTTCTTCCGCGTCACCCCTTGATTGCGAGCGACGTCTGGCAGATAGCCAATCTACCACGTAAACTATCATTGGAGGATACGAATGGTCAAGTCGTCGCAGCTTGGAGGGACGTGATCGTCGTGTCAACCGACGACGACTCGCTTCAAGGCGAGATTGAGCTTCGCGCTGCGTTGAAACCGGTAATCCAGAATGAAGCAGCTTTCTCCGAGCGGCTGGCGGAGACGATCGCCGCCGGAATCGTCTTCAATCTCAAGTCGTTCAACACGTACTCTACGTTCGCCCGGAACGCTCAGGCCACTGCAGCGCTCGCCGCGAAACGGGCCGCGGAAGTTAGCCCGATCATGATCACCTATCACAAGGATGACGTGATTTACCGGAAAGGTCAACGGCTCAATGACCAAGATCTCGGCTTGATTCGGCTCGAATCGGCACGCTATCTCGCCCAAGGGCCCGGCGGGGCAATCTGGGGTCAGCGAATTGGCATGATCGGGTTCGTTGTGATCATCACAGCGCTGGTCGGCGGCTACATCGTGGCGTTCTATCCCGGTATCACTCAAAACTCAATGCGGATAGCAGCGATCGGCGCATTGTTGTGCGGTATGCTTGCGATCACTGTCTCCATCGTCCCACCCGCGCCCAAGTTCATCTATCTCGCCGCGGTTGGACCGACCCTGCTCGTGTCCTTCATCGCCCTGCTCTCCTATGACCAGCGGATCGCGATCTTTCTCAGTATGACGCAATGTGCGCTCGTGACGTTGGCGCTTCAGCAGAGCATCGGGATGTTCATCCTGCTGCTGGCCGGTTGCGGACTCGTCATCGGTCAGTTGCGCGAAGTACGACACCGCAGTTCAGTGATCCGCGCCGCGACGACGACGACGGCTCTGATCGGGCTCGGCGCGATCATGCTCGGTGCTTTGGAGACTCCGTTCGTCGACGGGGCGCAAGGCCAGATCCTTGTAAACGCTGGGCTCGCAGCCGGGACGACCTTCGGCGTTGGATTCCTCGTGCTGGGCATTCTGCCGAGCATCGAAAAAATGTTCGATATCACCACCGGGATGACACTTGCCGAGCTGCGCGACCCCAAGCAACCGTTACTGCGACAACTCCAGCAACGAGCGCCCGGCACGTATAACCACTCGCTGCAGGTCGCCAACATCGCCGAAGCCGCAGCTGAGACCATCGGCGCCAACGGGCTCCTGCTCTACGTCGGCGCACTCTATCATGACATTGGCAAAATCAACAAACCTCAGTACTTCATCGAGAATCAAACTGAAGCTTCGAATAAGCACGAAAAGCTCTCGCCGGCCATGAGTCTGCTCGTCATCGTGGGGCACGTGAAAGATGGCATCGAGCTTGCACGCGAGTTCGGATTGCCCCGGCGACTCCAACATTTCATCGAATCACACCACGGCACCACCCTTGTCGAGTACTTCTATCAGGCCGCCAAAACACAAGCCGAGATCGACGAAAAGGCCAATGTTGAGGAAATCGAGTATCGCTACCCCGGCCCCAAGCCGCGAAGTCGCGAAGCGGCAATCCTCATGCTTGCCGACGCTGTGGAGTCGGCGACACGGTCCATGGCTGAACCGAACCCCGCTCGGATCGAAAACCTCGTTCGCAGTTTGTCGCGCGGGCGCCTCACTGACGGACAATTCGATCAATGCGAACTCACGTTCCGAGAACTCAGCACGATTGAAGACTCCATTATCAAATCGATCTGCGCGATCTACCACAGCCGAATTAGCTATCCAACCGCTAAGTCGTCCGAGCCGGAAGAAGACAAAGATTCTACGGCTGAATCAGCCTCGGCGTAATGCGAACCAACATCGGCGACCGCAAAAACACGGCGCTGCGCGTTACTCATCGGCAGGTCGGAGATACTCTCAGGACAACGCCAAACACCTCGTCGCGCTCGACTACAAGCTGTGTAGACATGGAACGTAATCCGTCGATGCGTCGTATGGTGCGCAAAACGACCGCGATTCGTCAGTTGATCAACACGCACGGATAGCGCCGCATGAACGATCTCGTCACTCAGCGGTTTGGTGGACTCGATCGTCGGCGTCTGCCACATCTGCGACCACATGCCGTCGCTCGTGCGCCGCTCCAACAGCACTTTCCCGCCGCGAACGATCACGACGGCGTGATGATGCTCCGCTCTCTGTCGAGCAGCTCTCTTGGGCGACGGGATTCTGTTCTGAGCGTTGCGCCCAAACGCTTTGCAGTGACGCGCCACCGGACACCGTTCACATTGCGGCGCTTTGGGCGTGCAGATCAGCGCTCCCAACTCCATCAGCGCTTCATTGAATGTTCCCGGCTCTGATGCTGATTCAATCAACTCGGCCGATCGGTCCCAAGCCCATTCATCGCCGGTCGCACCGGTTCGTGCCTCCCAACGCGCTAGCACACGGCGCACATTACCATCGACCATCGCATTCGGTTTACCATAGACGATCGAAGTGATCGCCGCAGCCGAGTATCGACCGACCCCCGGAAGCTTTTGGAGGCGCTTGACCGTTGGCGGGACTCGTCCACCGAACTGCGCCGTGATCATGCGCGCCGCGCTGTGAAGGTGTTGTGCGCGACGGTAATACCCCAACCCCTGCCACATCGCCAACACGTCTTGTTCGTCAGCGTCGGCCAAGGCTCGCACCGTGGGGAATCGCTCAATGAACTTCTCGAATCGCGTTACTACTCGCGAAACTTGCGTCTGCTGCAGCATCGCCTCCGCCACCAGCGCGCGGTATCCGGTGCGCCTGCGTCGCCACGGCAAGTCGCGTTTGTGTTCGGCGAACCAGTCGCACAACGCCTCAATCATTCTCGCATCACGCGTGTGGTTGGAGCTTAGCCGTCCCATGGTCCAGCCGACCATACCCGTTCCCAGCCGATAACGACAACCCCAGAATGCGCGAAGCGTCATTCCCGGCCAACGAGTCTCTTGTTCGGCGTTGTCGGCTTGCCCGGAACCCAGTCCGTGCTATCCTCATCGCAGTTTGCGGGTGTAG
>CBDUST010000199.1:0-8608 GCA_965369945.1 uncultured bacterium
GGCATCGAGGGGAAGAAGGACCCTCACCCCAGCCCTCTCCCAGGGGGAGAGGGGGTTTGAAGAAGGCTTTGAGGGGAAAGAGGGGATTCGAGGCTTGGAGACGGCGTTGGCTGGAGGGCGCGTTGGAGGAACACGAGTCTGAGTGGTTAGCCCGACGGTGCTACACGCGCAAGCTCAGCTTCGGCGGCGGTATGGCCGAAGGCCGGCCACATGGGGCCTTCGATGATCTGCTCGAACAACTTCTGGGCCTGCTCGGCTTCGCCGTTCACAAGATGCCACGCGGCTATCCCGTAGGCTAACGTCGCGTCTTCGATTGGCCCGGATTCCGCGGATCCGAGCAGTTCGCTGGCCGTCATTTCGCCTTTGTATAGAAGCAGGAGCTTGTGGTAAGCGAAGTTCTCGATGATATCCATATCGCTATGAATCGGTTCGAGCACGGCCTGCGCGCCTTCATCATCGCCAAGACGGCGTAGCGACAAGTACAGCCAATAGGCCGAAGCGCACACCATGTCGTCGTTCTTTGAGAACTCGAGGCACTTGCGGTAGGTGTCTGCCGACTGCTGGAATTCACCGTTGAGGTAGTAGGCCAATCCCAGGTGATAATAGATGTTGGAATGCGACGTGCTGCGCGGGATGTTCTTTTCATTTGGCATTCCGTCCGGCTCGATCTCGTCGGGAATACCCTCGATCAACTCGGCTGCTCGGGTCAGGTCGCGAATGGCCCCGTCAAAATTCCGCAATGTGATGAAGCGGTGGCCGCGATGGCGCAACAATTTGTAACTGTCCGGGTACTGCGCAAGTCCGTCGGAGAAGCCGATGACCGCATCGCGGTACTTACCCAGGTAAGCCAAGCGCCGGCCCGCCCAGATCGTGTTCTTCTCGCTGGGATCGATGTTGAAATTGACTCTTGCCTCGTCGTAGGCCGCTTGGCGTCTGCGGTGCTCATCAGGATCCAGTTTTGGCGCGAAGAGTTCTTTGCCCAGAAGCGAATTCCCAATCGGTATGTGAGCGGAGAATTCAGCAGTCTTGTGGGAAAGGTCGGTCTTGTTCAGTGAGGTCGGGGTTGAGTCCTTGCAACCGACAGATCCGCACGCCACGATCACGAGCGCACACAACCCGCACAACGTTCGGCGAATGGTCATTGTGGTTCCTCTATCTGGTTGACTCATCAGAACTCAAACGATCGACCCCAAGCTTACGAACTGACATGGCCCGGTCAACCATGGTGCGCCAGGTCAGAGCAACGCTGTCGTATGCTGGCGACGTAGCCAATGCACGACCGTTTTTACCAGATAGTCGGTTTCGAGATTCACGCGCTGTCCTTGCTCGGCCTGCCCGAGCGTCGTCAGATCGAGTGTGGTTGGAATCAACGCGACCTCGAAGAACGATTCGCCCACTTCAGCGACCGTCAGGGACACGCCGTCCACTGCGATCGAGCCCCGGGGGATGACGTATTCCATCAGCTCCTGCGGCGGCTCGATGCGCATACGCCGATCGCTGCCGGTCGATTCGACCGCGGCTACCACGCCCACGCCGTCGATATGACCCTGAACCACATGCCCGCCGAGGAGCGTTGTCGCGGTGACCGCGGGTTCGAGATTGACTGGGTCGCCAGCCACAAGCTCGCCCAGTGTGGTCAAACCCAGGGTCTGGTGGGTCACATCGAAACGCAGCAGATCATCGCCACTAGAGGGTTCTGGATGGTCGGTCGGGGCTGTGCTCGTCAGGCAGCAGCCGTTGACGGCGATCGACTCACCAGGCGCTGGCCGGTGGGGCCACTGCCGGCTATCCACAGCCAGCCGACACCCGAAATCGGTGCTCTGTATCTCGGCGACGAGCCCACGGTGTTGGACAATCCCAGTGAACATCGCATCAGCCTAGGCAGTTGGGACGTACCGCTCCCTGCCAAGACGATGTCTTGACTCGGCCCGAGACCTGCTGGATACTGGCTGGTCTGTGCCGCCGGCGGGTTATTCGGGAAACGAAGAGTTCCAAGCCAGGGAGACTGTGAAGGATGAAGAGCCAAATAGACGGCCTGAGGCGGTCTCAGTTGAGCGGGAGGGCCCGCCACAGCGGCGGCAGCGGATTACTCTGGATGAGGTGCCTGGGATCGATGGTGCTGGGTGCCAGCATCGCCCTGGCTGGGGGCTGCAGCGGGCCGACGGCAGGCGGCCCGGGCGGCGGACGCGCCGTAGGCGAAACAACCCTGAGCGCACCCTCCAATCAGCAGGCCACGGACGATTATTACCTCATCGCACCGCTGGACGCGCGTGATCTGGGTTACCGGATCGACTGGCAGCGGCGCACCTTGACCACCGAAAACTCGGGGATCAAGATCATCACCGTCCAGGGTGATTCGGTCTTCGTAATGGACGGCCGGAATTTCCTGTCTCGCTTGCGTAAGGAAGACGGCCAACAACTGTGGCGCGTCCCTGTAGCCGATGCCTTGGACGAGATTCACGGGATCACGTTCATGCCCGGCATAGAGCGCGTGTTCGTGACGTCAGGCGGGGATGTGCTCGTGCTCGACTCGGACACCGGCTCGCAGATCGCCAAGCAACGCCTGGGTCAGATCGCCAATACCGAACCCGCGGTCTTTCGACAGTTCTTTGTGTTCGGCGCACGGAACGGCCAGGTCTGTTGGCATTCGTATGAGGTCGGCCATCAGTGGCGCGGATATCAGGTCTCCCAGTCGATTCAGCTTGCTCCACTGCTGGTGGATCGGACCGTCATCGTGGTGGGATCAGACGGGCGAATCATGGTCCTCGACGCCGGCTCCGCCTCGCAGATTTGGTCTAAGAGGTTGTTGGACATTGTCACCGCTCCGCCTGCAGCTGGGGGCGGCCACGTCTATGTGGCTGGTCAGGATCAGCACCTTTGGGCGTTCGACCTGGATACCGGTCGCAATACATGGCGCTACCTGACTGAAGACCCGCTTTCCGAAGGCCCGGTGCTCCTGGGTGATCAGGTCTATCAACAGATTCCCAGTGAAGGACTGGTCTGCTTCGAGGCTATGCCGCTGGACGCACCGGACGGTGTCGTCGTGTGGCGAGCGCCGCAGGTGCGCGGAAGTGTCATCGGGCGTATTGGAAGCAACCTACTGGTTTGGGATCGACGGCAGCAGCGCCTCGAAGTCGTTAGCGTCAAACAGGGCGCCGCGGCGTTGAGTCTTGACTTGCCCGCGATCAACTTCCTCTTGACGGGCACGCAACAAGGCGCCGACCTGTTCGCCGCCAGCAACGATGGGCGGGTGGTTCGGCTCGTCCCGCGCAGCTAGGTTGTCTTCCAACGCTCAATCCGTGCCGCACCCACCTAGAGCAGGTTCACTGAAGACGTAGCGGCTGCGTGCACTAGTCATCGAACGCCACGATGATTCTGCCGGTCCCAACAGGTCGATCGGCGCGACTCCGGTGGCACGGGCATCTTGCCCGTGCGACTTGCCATGGCGTGACATCTGCACGGGCAGGATGCCCGTTCCACCGGAGCGTCGCACGGGTGAGGTTCTGATTGACTCGGGATGCCACCGGGCTTGAGGCAGCTGCTTTGACCTGTTTCTGCCATGCCCTACGGCTACAAGAGCATTGAAACTGCTCTAGGGTGCTACTTCAGCGCCGCGCGATCTGGGCCAATCCATCAGTCGCCTGTTATTCTCCTGAGCCGTCAGCGAGCCGATGACGCACACTGCCCGGTGGGGCTATCCTCCTTCCTATGACCGACCTGTCGCGTATCCGCCGGGCCCTGATTTCCGTCAGCGATAAGCGAGGCCTCGTCGAGTTCGCCGAGTCCCTGTCCCAACACGGTATTGAGATAATCTCAACCGGCGGCACCGCTCGCACACTCACCGAGGCCGGACTGACGATCACGCCGGTCGATCAGGTCACCGGCTTTCCGGAGATGATGGACGGCCGTGTCAAGACGCTGCACCCGGCCATACACGGCGCTGTGTTGGCTAGACGTGACGAACCGAGCCATGTTCAGGCATTGGAGCAGCACAACATCACGCCGATCGATCTAGTTTGTGTGAACCTCTATCCGTTTGAAGAAACCATTGCTCGGTCTGGTGTTACTGCGAGCCAGGCGATCGAGCAGATCGACATCGGCGGCCCGGCAATGGTGAGATCGGCTGCGAAGAATCATGAGTTCGTTTCGATCGTCACGTCACCCGATCAGTACGAACGTGTTGCCAAAGAATTGCGCGACAACGACGGTTCTACGACGCTTTCTTTACGTCGTGAGCTTGCGGCGATAGCGTTCCAACACACCGCACGCTACGACGCGGCTATCGGTACCTGGATGTCGTCTACGGAAGGTGAGGGATTACCCGCTCAACTACTACTTGACTTGCAACTGAGGCAGGAGCTTCGTTACGGTGAGAATCCTCATCAACGGGCGGCGCTATACGTCTCAGCCGAATCGTCCGAAGCAAGCGTCGCTACCGCGCAGGTCCTTCACGGCAAGCCGTTGAGTTACAACAACCTGCACGATGCGTCCGCTGCGCTGCAACTGATTCAAGACCTTGACCAATTGGTGCCGAGCAAGGCCGCTGCGGCGATCATCAAACACACCAATCCGTGCGGGGCTGCGGTCGCTGCGTCTGGCGCTGAAGCCTTCGAGCAAGCCTACGACGGTGATCCCCTTGCTGCCTACGGCGGGGTATTGGCTCTCAGTCAAAGTGTCGACCAAGCTGCGGCGCAGCGTATTTGCGATGGACAACGCTTCCTTGAGGTCATCGTCGCGCCGAGTTTCGACGAACAAGCCGAACAATCGCTCGGAGCACGCTGGAAGAACATTCGCTTGCTGGCTGTGGGTGAATTGAGTAAACCGTCAGGCGAGCAAATGGATCTGAAGTCGATCCCAGGGGGAGTGCTTGCGCAGACCCGCGACAATCTCGTTGCCGACCCGGATCAATGGAAGCACGCCGCCGGCCCCGCGCCCAGCAATACGACCCTTGGCCACGCCGCCTTCCTTTGGACGGTAACCAAACACATCAAATCAAACGCCATCGCAATCGGCAAGGCTCGCCAACTGCTCGGCATCGGCGCGGGTCAGGTTGATCGAGTCACTGCCTGTCGAATCGCCATCGAAAAAGCCGGCGATCGAATCAACGACCAAGGCACGACGATCGCCGCTTCCGATGCGTTCTTCCCGTTCAGCGATGGTCCACAACTGCTCATCGACGCGGGCGTGACGTGCATCGTCCACCCCGGCGGCTCCAAGCGCGATCAGGATACGCTGGACCTGTGCAATGATCGCAATGTGACGTGCCTCCTCACCGGCATCCGGCATTTCCGTCACTAGGCGGCTCGGCAACAATCAACGCCCCGTATCGCTTACCCTATTCATCATGACCGACGTTGATTTCGGTAGGCGCAGTGTGGATTACGCTGCACATCGACCGGGCTTCCCTGATTCGTTCTACGATCGCCTCGAGACGTTCATCTCTTTGAACGGCGTACGCGCGGTCGATCTGGGCACTGGACCGGGCATCGTCGCCATCGAGCTGGTTAAGCGCGGGGCAACTGTTACCGGCATCGATATTTCCGACAACCAAATCGGTGCTGCGCGCGATCGGGCGACCCAAGCGGGTGTCGCTGACCGCTGCACTTTCATCGTCGCTCCCGCGGAAAACACCGCGTTACCGGGGGGTGAGTTTGATCTCGTCACAGCCAGCCAATGTTGGGGATGGTTCGACGAGCCGGCGGCACTATGCGAAGTCGACCGACTGCTGCAACCGGGCGGATGGCTTGTCGTAGGGCAATATTGCTACCTCCCTCGACACGACGAGGTCGCCCGCGCTACCGAACGGCTCATCCTCCAGCACAATCCAGACTGGACCATGGCTGATTTTGACGGTCTGTATCCCTGGCGAATCGATGCGCTCATCGCAGGCGGATTCGAGCTTGTCGAGCAATTCTGTTACGACCATCATCAACCCTTCACACATGAAGCATGGCGCGGCCGCATCCGAACGTGCAATGGCGTGGGTTCCGGAGGCATGAGCGAGTCGCAGGTGGCGCAATTCGACAGCGCTCTGGCAGAACTGTTGCAAAGCAAATTCCCGCAGGAACCGTTGATGATTCGCCACCGTGTATGGGCTGTCATCGTACGCAAATCCAAGGCAGGCCTTGAGTGACCAATCGGCTCGTAAAGGATGAGCACGGCGTCGCGCGGTGCTGGTGGTGTGTCGGCGACCCGCTTTACCAACACTATCATGATACGGAATGGGGTTTCCCCGTCGCCGACGATACTCGTCTATTCGAAAAGCTCTGCCTTGAGGGGTTCCAAGCTGGGTTGAGTTGGCTCACGATCCTGCGCAAACGCGAGAGTTTCCGCGCCGCGTTTGCTGAGTTCGATATCCAGCACGTCGCCCGCTTCAACAGTCGCTCCGTCGATCGGCTCCTCAAAAATGCAGGCATCGTTCGTCATCGCGGCAAGATCGAATCAACGATCAACAACGCCAAGCGTGCGATTGAATTGATCGACGAGTTCGGATCGCTGGCGGCGTACGTTTGGCAGTACGAACCGACTCCCGCCCCCGGAAATCGACCGCGCCGCGTGACGTTCAACTCTATTCCAAGCACCACGTCCGAGTCGATCGCGATGAGCAAAGACCTCAAACGGCGTGGATGGTCGTTCGTCGGCCCCACCACGGTCTATGCGTTTATGCAGGCGATGGGTTTAGTCGATGACCATCTCAGCGGCTGCCATGTCCGGGATCAGGTCGAGGACGCCCGAGCCGAATTCACGCGATCGGGTCTCCGATAACCACGTTACCTGTGACTTAGGGTTTGCCTGACCCGGTACGTATCGGCTAACATCCTGGAAAGTCGAACCCTCGGCAGGAGTAAGGGACACGTGGTCGGAATTAGCGTAACAGGCGTACTTGACGAGAAGGTGCTGGTGCTGAACCGCCTCTACACGGCGGTGCGGGTTATCAGCGCGCGCCGCGCTTTCACGTTGCTCTGCAAGCAGATTGCCGAAGTGATCGCGGTTGAGGACGGCCGCTACGTCAACTACAACTTCGAATCGTGGACGGAAGTCGCGGATCTTCAAAGGGAGTTCGAGCCCGACGCTCACGATTGGATACGCACGCCGCGCCTTCAGATCGCGGTGCCGAAAATCATTCGGCTCTTGGGATACGACCGCCTCCCACAACAGGAGGTCAAGCTGAACCGCCGTAATCTCTATGCGCGCGATGCTAATCGTTGCCAGTATTGCGGCCAGCGCTTCCCGACGAAGGAACTGACGATCGACCACATCGTGCCGCGGGTGATCGGCGGCGAGCACTCCTGGCAGAACCTGGTCTGCGCCTGCGTGAAGTGCAACGCCCGTAAAGGCGGTCGAACGCCGGTGCAAGCCAACATGCGCTTGGTTCGAAAGCCGGTGCGCCCCAAGCGAAATCCGATCCTCAGCTTGCGGCTGGGTAATCCCAAGTACCATTCGTGGAAGGCATTCCTCAACGAAGCGTACTGGACGGTTGAGCTGCGGGATTAGGGGAAGGCTTGAGCAGTGAGGCTTGAGGCTGCGCGACCCGGACCTTCCTTACTCGACAGGAGTCGGGTTCGTCAGGTCCGGCTTCCACCCCTTGATGCCATGATGCCCCGATGCCCCGATGCCTTCCCGCTCAGGTTGCTCCGATACTGACGTCGGTCGGCTGAGGCTGCGGCTCGTAATTCGGCGCTAGCGCGATCTGAAGCGGTATACGTTTTCCTTCGCCGTCGTAAGGGATGTTCTCTTCGTCGATGATGCGCTGGATGGCCATGATCCCCTCCATCAACATCTCCGGCCGAGGCGGACAGCCCGGGACATACACATCGACGGGTATGAACTGATCAACGCCCTGCACCACGGCGTAGGTGTCGAACACGCCGCCGGTCGAGGCGCACGCGCCCATCGAGATCACCCACTTCGGCTCGGTCATCTGGAGGTAAATCCGCTGAAGCACGGGCAACATCTTCACCGCTATCCGCCCCGCCACGATGAGCAGATCAGCCTGACGCGGACTGAATCGCATCACCTCCGCACCAAACCGTGCCAGATCGTATCGACTGCTCGCCGTCGCCATCAGCTCGATGCCACAACATGCGGTGGCAAACGGCATCGGCCACATGCTCGATCGCCGCGCCCAGTTGATGACCCGGTTCAGTTGCGTCGTCAGTACGCCGTCAGTTGGAATCGCCGCTTCAAGACCCATGCGAATGCCTCGTATAAAGGATCGTCGCGCCTGGATGGAGCGCCGATCATCATATCGGCTAATCCCACGAGCGACCAGCGAACTCCCCGTTTAGCCGTAGGGCTTGCCCCTACGCGGAGCATAAAGAAGGCATCGTAAAAGCGAAGTCAGTGATCAGTTGCACGGGAAAACGGGACAGGTACGTTCCCCGCGCTCTGCTATGTGCCGTGTGATTGGTCACCGACGTACTTGCCTTGCAAATGCCAGTAGGTTTTCCCGTCTGGGCGTTCGGTAATCCACACGTCTGCAACATCGGAAAGGCCATAATATCGAATTTCACGGTGATGTTCGATTCTGGGAGGTTCGTTTTCTGCTTCCATCTGTCTCGAAGTGGAATGCCCAACAAAGTCAGTATTTCCTAGCATTTCCAGAGCG
>CBDUST010000200.1:0-8589 GCA_965369945.1 uncultured bacterium
CAACTTCGATCGAGTGAATGCGCATCGGCAGGAAGTGTAGCGTGCCGACCGGCGACGACCACCGAGGCAACGCAATTGTTTACAGAGATGACGCCGGCGATAAGCGATTAGCGATCGCACCAAGGTGACTGGGCAATTCGAGTCGATTCACATCGTCGCGCAGAATCTGCACGTCTTCCATACTCAAAGGCCCACGAACCACGCGATAGAGCACCGACTCGGCGGCGCTCACTGTGATCCGGTCTTGAGGCGCAAGATTTGCCCGAAGCTGGGCGATTCGCGTGAGCAGCAAGTCGTACTCAGCGATTCGGCGTATTCGCTCGATTTCCACGAGGCTCTGATCGGGCGATTGGGAAAGCATCATCAAGAGCCGCGACACATCGTCCAGCGTCTCCAGATCGTCGCGTGACAACAGCGCTACGCTGGTTGAATGGATACTTGTGCGTGTCAGTGACGGCGTCATGGACAAGCGATTGAGTTCGATGAACGAGGATGGGTCCGGCGTAGTGAAGTTGGACGTTTGGACAGCCAATTGCTCATTGCTTAGCAGAGCTTGGTTCTCAACACCGCCGCCAAGGGCCACCGCCGGTACCGGTCCGCGGAGCGTTGTGTTCGGATCCATAACCCAAACAGTGACGGCCAAAGCGAGCGCAGCAGCGGCGGCCATCCATCCAAGCCAGTTCACCCATCGGCCGTGGACCGCCGCCAGTCGTTCAGCATGGACGGTGCGGGCCAGCACGTTTGCTTCGAATTCCTCGGGAAGCGCTTGGGAATCTCCCAGCGCAGAAACGCTCGCAGCCACCATCGCCTCGGCCGTTTCGGCTTGGCTGAGCAGTTCGCGGCAGGATTTGCATTCAGCCAAGTGCCGTTCAGCGCGATGACGTGTTGCAGGATCAACCCGGTCGTCGATCAAACCCGAAAGCCATGCCTTGATGTCTGTGCAATCCGAAGTTTCCATGAGTTTCTCGTCCATCCGTATCTTGCGCGTGGTTGGTCTTGGCGCTCCTACGCTTTCTTGTAGTTGCGGATATCGAAGATGAGCGGTTCATCTTCGGGATGTTTGAAATCTTGCTTGAGTTCTTCGAGCAGCGCAGTTCGCGCGCGGTTCAAACGACTCATTACAGTCCCTACGGGGATGTCCAAGTGTTGGGCGATTTCCTCGTAGCTGAGTTGTTCGTAAGCGCGAAGAGCGAGAATCGCGCGCTTGGGCTCGTCGAGTCGGTCGATTGCGGCATCGACACGTTCCAGGCTCTCATCGACGTCGCCCCTAGCATGCGGTCGGGTGGTCGTTTGCATCGCTGGATCGTTGGAGAATTCCGGCAGCGCGCCGGGACGTTTGGTTCGTTGTAAAGTGTTGATCGACATATTGGTCACAACACGGCGCAGCCAGGATGTAAAGGCGACCTCACCCGCATCGGGCGGTTTGCGCCAAAGCTTGACGAACGCTTCCTGGACCACTTCCTCGGCCAAGTGGCGATCGCGGCAAATAGATGCGCTGAGGCTGATGAGCCGTGGCCCGGCCTTTTGCATCCACTCCCGGAGCTTGGTTTCAGATAAGGCGCTTGGCATCGGTACGGTTCCGGGGAAGGGTAGCCTTGGTCTTGGGCGATCATCGACCGTGGCGGCGTTCCTCTAGTAAGACCAGCGCGGGTGAGGCCAGATTCCGTAAATCACGGTGATTGATGGGACTTTCCGGCCCTGCGGAAGCGGTGCGGAGGGCGGTTATGGGCTCTTTGCGCCGAAATGGGCCGCTTTGGGTTCGGTGGGCCTGAGTTGCTCGTCGAGCTTCGGATCGACATCGGTGATCTGCGGCACCTGACCGAGCCCGGGCAGGTCACCGAGGCGGGCCCGCTGCTGAAGCGTCTCCGTAGACCACCAGAGGCTCTCCTGGAAAACGAAACTCTCAGCATCATCGGCTGCGGCGACCACCACAAGCTGCCTGAGGTCGCCCGGCTCCCACACAACAAGGTTGCCGCCGAAGATCGCCCGGCGGGTGGAACCGATTCGCCGGTCGGTGTGTGCGGTGGTGGTGTAAAGGATCGCGTGGCGGGGACGAATGAACGTGTTGTTGCGCATCAGGCTGTCGTCGCAGTGGGCCAGGACAATCGGATAGGCCCCGCCGACGAACGTGCAGCGCTGAATCTGAACGAAGCGCGCTTCGTAGCGTGTTCCCGACGCTGCGTCGGGCGCGAGGCTGGGGCGGAACTCCGGGAGCTTACTCATCCCGCCGAGCACGACGACTGCCTCGGCGATTCCTTCAAAGTGAGACTTGATGATATTGACCCGCTGGGATCCAGCGCGGACTCGTATGCCGTTGAGCTGAGTGTGGTCATCCTTGGCGATAAACCGGCAGGATTCCAGTGAAACCCCGTGACATCCGATCACCTCGAAAGCGGAGCCGCCCCACCCTTCAATATGCACGTTATAGATGCGAACGTCTCGCAGTCCGGAGAGCAAGACCGCGTGCCGTTTGCCTTCAGGACCGGTGTTCGTCACGGAAAGGTCGCGAAGGAGGAGATTGGCCGACCACGGCTCGCCCGCCGTGGCGGGTTCCGGCTCGTTGGGATGCCGCACGGTCGTGGTATCGAGATCGTCGATAACCAGACCACTGATCGTCGCGCCGGTGATCGTGAGATTCTCGATCATGACGTGTTGGGGTTGATGCAGCACCAGGCCGTAGCGGCTCGCGTCGATGATGGACGGTCGCTTGGGGTCAAGTCCGCGGATGATGATGGGGCTGCGACGACTGCCCGTCAGGCGATCGAGGGTGGCGGGTCGATGGTGGCCGGGCATGAGGATGATCTGATCGCCGGGTTTCAGGTCGGCGGCAAGCCGTTGCCAATCCTGTCCAGGGTTGATCAGATGCTGCGTCGCGCAGGCCGAGCCAACACAAAAGTGCGCAACGACGGCGACACTCAGGAGCTGCCATATCCATGGCTTGTTCACGCGATCAGACCCTCCATGGGCGATGGCAGCGAGATGCGTAGCAGACTGGTCTCGCCCACCATTCGAGCCAACGCATTTTCCAGCGCCGCAGGCATTAGTGCCGTAGTACCAATCGGCAAATCGACCTCGGTGGAATCGGCCGAAGCCGCGAAGGCCGTGATTCGTACTCGTCCACCTAAGATCATCCATACGACCGGTAATCCGGAAGTGACGACAGGGAGGATCGCGTCAGTAAGGGCTTCTATGCGTTCGACAACAAAATGCTCCGTTTTGAGCAGTAGTATGGTCCGCATCCCGGCGGCTTCGATCGGCGATGCCGGCTCGGCAGCCTCCTCGGCGGGCTCACCAAACTGGATGCACTTCAAAGCCTCAGCAACGTGCAGCTCACGGCCGCGGCGCCCCCAGTCGTACACTCGGAACGTCGTATCGCTGGGGGTCTGAATCTCTGCGACTACGATGCCCGCGCCGAGCGCATGACACGTGCCGCTGGGCAGGTAGTGACAATCGCCTTCCTTGGCGGGAACGGCGATCAAGTCGTCGGCGACCGCGCCCGAGTCGATGTGTGAAGCGAACTGCTCGGCCGTCACCTCCGGCTTGACCCCTCGATATATCGTCGCGCCAGGCTCTGCGGCAATGACCACCCACGCCTCAGACTTCAGATGACTCTGCCGGTGTTCACGAACATAATCCGCGCTGGGGTGAACTTGCACGGATAAATTTTCACGGGCGTCCAGGAACTTGATCAGCAACGGAAATCCACCCTCGGACGTGAGCGAGCCGGCGCCCATGATCTGCTGCTCGTGTTGACCGATGGCTTCATGGAGCGACTGCCCCGCCAACGACCCGTTGGCGATCACAGACCGACCTTCCGGGATACTGGACGGAAGGTCCGCCAGCTCCCACGATTCCCCGATCGTGGCATCCGCCGGCAGAGACTTGCCAAGTTGGGCCAGGAAGCGACCGCCCCACACCTTGGGTTTGAGGATCGGGTCGAAAATCAGTGGATACGGTTTCATCGATTTCCCCAGGATACGTGCAATACTCGCGCCCCGCAGGTGTCAAAGCACATAGGTATACAATAGTTCGAGCGTCATCAGTGCCGACCTACGCAGCGGTCGACGATGGAGGACCTACGGATGCGAGCTTTTACACGGATTACCATCGGGATGTTGGTCATCGGGTGGATGGGGTCGGCCGCCCACGCACAAGTGGTGCTGAACATGCCGCCGCCGAAATCAACGCCAGTGCGGACTGTCGTTGAGTCATCGCCCAAGTCGGTGGATGCAACATCGGTCGAGTCCCAACCGTCCGAGCCCGTTCGGGTCGGCGACGTTGCCTTAGCTCGATACGGACGGGCTCGTTCCTTGCCGCGCGGCGATTACGGCTACGGTGGTAGATTCTGGCGACCGTACGGGTACGGCTATGGCTATTCCTACGGCTACGGCTACTACCCGTTTCACCTCGGATTTGGGCATTTCACGTTCGGTCATCATTTCCACCACCATCACGACATGGGAAAGAGCAGCGGAGACTAACCGGGTGGTGTCGGGTCGGTTGATTCAATCGAGTCGATGACCTTCTCGGCGATCTGGTGTGCATCATCCGTAAGCTCTTGATGCTTCGCGATCTTACGAAGTAGCTTGGCGAGGCGATTCGCATCGAGCGTCTCGTCCAGCTTCACAAATGCGCCCGGCGCTTTAGCCTTAGTCTGTCGAAACAGGTGCCAACTCACCAGGGCGATGTTATCAACCTCCGGCTCACTGAACCGGCACTCGGCTTGCTCAGCCCGCTGATGCGCCTCGGCAACGATCTCGGTCAATGCTGGGGAATCTGAGTCAAGCGGAACATCCACGAACGGCTCAACGCTTCCGCAGAGAATGAGAAAGATTCGGGCTCGGTCGGGATGCTCCGATGGCAAAACGCCTACATATCGAAAACGCTCGAGCCGATCAACGAACGCGAACTGAGGTTTCCCAGCAATCCCGGCATCTCGCAGCCGGCGTTGTAGCACCGTGGCGGATTCGACATCGCGGTTGTCGCTGGCGTGTTGTATCGCCTGCTCAAGATCCGCTTTCCATTGGACAAAAGGCGTGGACGCCAACCGCACAGCTGCGTCGATCTGATCGCGATAGCTTTCCATTGACACGGACCCGTCGCACGGAGCCGGGCATTTGCCCATTTCCTTATAAGCGCAGGCCGTAGCGCCCGGCGATTGAACCAGGATGTGGTGGTAGCGACACAGATCGAACGCATTCTCGAGCATCTCGATGAATCGCTGCGGCGCGTGCTTATCCGGAAACGGGCCCAGGTAGACTCCGGCACGACCCGCTGGGGCGCGTCCCGGTTTCGCGGTCTTGACCCACCGTGGGAAGCGCGCTTGTGGGTCGCAATGAATGAACCATCCTTGGTACCGATCGAGCATTGCTCGATAACTAGCGGGCAAACGCATTCGAGCCAACTGAAGAAAGACCCAATCCGCTTCGAACGCGGACCCAACCGTGACGGCCCGCACGACTCGCGCTTGGGCCCACTGCGGCGCCGACTCCTGAGCTTCGTTGAGTCGTGTTCTGAGCGTTCGCCGCAAGTTGGCGGTAGCGGACAACGCGAGTGTGACGCCCACCTCGTTCTCGATAACAAATACGCCGGGCTTGGCCGGCACCGCCGATGGGTCAATCGATCGCCGGCCCTCCTGCGCCACATCGAATCGAAGAGTCAACGGCACGGTGCACCCAAATGCTGGATCAGACATCACGCCGTCAGATTCTACGGGGTTTCATCAAAGAGGCCTACCGCAGAGTTTTCGATCCCGAGGGAACTCTTAAACCCAATCGGCGATCAGCTTCGCCACCCTGGGGTGAATGAGATACCCGCCGCCGTGATGTGGGTTGGACTTGCCGTTGCGCACCGCCAGGTTGTAAACTCCGTGGTCCTGGATCGACTGCACAAGGTCATGTTTCAACATGCCGTGAAAATCGTTGCGCACTCTTTCATCGTGGGCGATGTAATCATCTTCAGCAGCGATATTGACCCATCGCCGAACGTTGCTGGGGTATCGACGTGAACCTGAGGCGTTTGCGCCTTTGAGGTTTCGTTTGACCGCCTCATCAGCCAGCGGCGATCCCAACGTAACAAACAGATCCACTTTCTTGCTGCGGATGTCCTTGTACTCTGAGTAGTAGGAGAACTTCCACAGTGTGTCGTAGCTGATCATGGTTCCCAGGCTGTGGGAGATGAGCATGATCTTGTGTCCCGCTCGAATTGCTTTGGCCAAAGGTTCGGACAGCGTCGCGCGCACGTCGCTTCCGAACTTGGAATCGAAATTCCAATATTCGCGCATATCCGGGGCGATGGCTTCGATGAGCGGATCACTGACACGGAGGAAGGCCGTCAAGCCGCCGAATAAATCGGCCAGCGCCTCACCAGCCGCGGACTTCCCCGGCAGCTTGTTGTAGGTTCTCTTATTGAACTGCGTAGCGGCATAGGTCTTCAGTTGACGCAACGTCCTGCGCCGACTGACAGAGTCATCGGTGTTGAAGTTCGTGGGCTTCTTCTCTGCCTTCTTGAGGAAGCGATTGGAAATATCACCGTAGTAGACGAACTCCTTCTTTATCCGTCTAAAGGCCGCGAGTCTTGATGGCGCACAATCACGTTTCAGACCAGCTTCGACCGCATCGAACCAAAGTTTCTTGAGTTTTGCCTTTGGCGGCTTGAAGCTTCGGCCGTGGACGAAGAACATTACTTTGGCCATTTGTGTCGTTCCTTTGTGTTCAGCGGAGGGCGCACTTCCCATGCGACCGGTTCATGTGCGCTTCCCCGCGCAGTCGGTGTCTGGGTGAGCCCGGTCTGCACTCCGAATATCAACCCGTTCCCTGGACATCCTCAACGACCTCCGCAACCTCGAATGTTGCCGTAACGGTGAATAGTCCATTTGGTTGCTCGACCGCTTCAACCCTGATGGGTCTGGGGTCACTCATGTTGAACGCCCCAATCACACGCTCAACTTGGTCGGGCGGCACATCGGTACGAACTCTTGTTTCAGTCGCCATTTGGTTGAACTCCGGCATTTATCAGCTCTTGAATCACCCGTTGACGGACATCTTCGAAGGCTGCTTCGTACAACAACGTGGCCATGTCAAGTTTTTCACCCTCGATGAGATTCGCAGGCTGACCGAGCCACGCGTTGAGACGGTCCACACCGTCTTGATTCACCAGCGGCGTTGGCTCGGCAGACGTTGGAGGGCCGTTGGGCCACAACCACCGCTCTATAACGTGCGTTGTTATGGTCTGGGTAAACCGACCGTGTCTGATTCGGTCGATCCGCGTGTTGGCCGCCTTCTCGTTCTCGCCGGCCTCTAACAGAATCGCATTCAAAGCGCCGAGGAACGTCCCGGCGAAGTAATAGTTGTCCAGATCCGAAAGCGCCTGACCAAGCGGATACGAATCAACTCCGCGTTGTTGGCCGGTGAGAATCGGAATCAGTGCTTGCTTGCGACTCGCGTTCATCGTGGCCACGATCGCTGAAACTGTCTTTTCAAAATAGAAATTCTTGTGTACTGACGCCTGACTGCCGGTAATGCCAGCGGAGATTGCGCCGAGTATGGTCTTGGTTGCGGCGCTTCCAACAACGGTGGTGGCGAGATCAACGCCAAGGTCTGCGATGTCCGCACCGAAATCCATCATCTGTCGCCGGAACGATGCGTCGGCAACGAATTGGTTGTAGTGCAGGTTGATGAGCGTTATACGGCTGATGATGATCTCGTTGCGGCGAATCTTCAGCTCGCTCAGGGCAAGGGCAGGCTTCTGGTCGTAGTACCGTCGTATCTTGGTTGGTAGATCGAACTTCGTTTCCAAATCTTCGATGAGCTGCTTCTGATCGTACGATTGTGCTGGAAAGCCCGGCCTTTGCTGTTGTCCGCATCCGCTGAAAACGGCGCAAGACGCGAGTGCAACAAGTATCCACGTGAGGTACTGCATCTTCTTATCTCCTGGCGCGATTCGTACTTCGCGCCGTGTGTGTCCTTCCAGCACGCGGTCGGCTCCGAGGAGCCGACGCAATGATTCCGTCTCGCCCCATCTTCGAGCGCAGCCCTCACTCCACTCCCGCACGTTTTCTCATCGTCACCCCCACACTCCGATATCGCGACTCAGGTCGGCGAGCCGCCGGCTCGGCACCTGGGACTCTACCGGTTCCAGTCCAGTGGTTCAACCCACTTTGCCGCATGATTTCAGCGCGCAAACATCCTCGCTTGATCTGCGCGCGCAGCTGAGTATCACTTGTATGGCGGATAACTCCCGTTCCCGCAACGTCTAACCTGATCTGCGCGCGCCATTATGCACTCTGTTGCAACAACACGAGGCGCGCCAGAGTTTTTGCTGGCAATGTTCCGGAATGACAATCGGATCGGAACTGCTAGGTTCTGTCTGATGGATCAAAAGAGTGCACTTCATTCTTGGTGGGACGGGCTTCCAGCCCGTCGTCTTCACTCTTAGAGACGGCCCAGATGCCGTCCCACTATCCATCAGACAGAACCTAGAGACTCTTGCTGAACGGCATGCTGCAACCAAGAGAGCTCCGAACGGGGCCCGAGGCTAGAGCAGGTTCACTGAAGATGTAGCGGCTGCGTGCGCTAGTCATCTCACGCC
>CBDUST010000201.1:0-8588 GCA_965369945.1 uncultured bacterium
CTGGACCACAAGGAGACTAGCAGTCAGATCGACATGTCGCTGATCCCCGAGGATTTGATCAAGAAGTACCTGGTCCTGCCGATGGGAAGCGACAACGGACGGCTGAAGCTGGTGATCCATGATCCGATGGACCTGGAGTTGCTGGACCTCCTGCGGTTTCGGTTGAATCGTGAACTGGACACGGTGATCGCACCGAAGAGTGCGATCAAGTCCTTTATTGACGGCACGACCGGCACGGTGGCTGCGGGCAGCATGTTTTCCGAGGAGTCGCTGGTTACCGAATCGGTTGACGTAACCGTTGATCGCTCGGTGGACACATCGATCGACATCGACGTAGGAGAGGACGCGCCGATCATTCGTCTGGTCCACCGGATGATCACGGAGGCGGTTCGTTCCCGAGCCTCGGACATCCATGTAGAGCCGATGGCCGACCGGGTCGTTTTGCGATATCGCGTCGACGGCGTGTGCCACGTTCGCGACAACCTACCCAAGCGAATGCAAGCATCAATGCTGGCCAGGCTGAAACTGATGGCGGGGATGAACATCGCTGAACGGCGCGTCCCACAAGACGGGCGGATCATGATGCCAGTCGATGCCGAACAGATTGACTTCCGCGTCAGTGCGTGCCCGGGTTATCACGGCGAATCGATCGTCTTGCGTATTCTGAGGCCGGAATCGGTCAAGATCGGCTTGCCGAACCTGGGATTCGAGCAGGAGAGCCTCGATCGGTTCAACAAGATCATCCGCCGTCCCAACGGCATATTTCTGGTGACAGGCCCGACCGGCTCGGGCAAGACTACGACCTTGTACTCCGCCTTGGACGTGCTCAATAGCCCGGATCGCAAAATCATCACGGCCGAGGATCCGGTGGAGTACAACTTCACTGGGGTCAACCAATGCCAGGTTCGCGAGAACATCGGCTTGACGTTCACGGCGATCCTGCGAGCCATGCTGCGTCAGGCGCCAGATATCGTCTTGATCGGTGAGATTCGAGACAAGGAAGTCGCCGAGATTGCGATCCAGGCAGCGTTGACCGGACACCTCGTGTTCTCGACGCTGCATACGAACGACGCGCCTTCGTCGATCACGCGACTGCTTGATATGGGTGTAAAGCCGTTCCTGGTGGCCAGCGCGATCCAGGCGGTAATGGCCCAACGACTGATCCGTGTTCTGTGTGATCGATGTAAGGAGCCCGATCCTGAGCCCGACCGCCGTCTGCTGAAACTGGCTGGTATCACCGATGAGGACCTGGCGACTCACAAGGTATATCGCCCGATCGGATGCGGCCATTGCGGAAACATCGGGTATCGAGGTCGCAAGGCGATCTTCGAGATGATGGTAATAAACAGTGAGATTCGAGAACTGGCCTTTACGCGGGCACCGATCGGGGTGATCCGTGCGGCCGCGATTCGGTCGGGTATGAAGGAACTGCTGCTGGACGGCAAGATTAAGATTCTCAGGGGCGACACGACGCCGGTGGAGGTGGCCCGATTTGCCCAAGCCTCAGACTTCTAACACGACGGATGCAGTTATGCACGGTAACCGACCGGTGAGGGAGCCGGCATCTTCCAGCGAGAGCAAATATGTCAACGGTTCAAATTGACCGGCTACTTGATACGGTGATTCGCCAAGGCGCCTCAGACCTTCACCTGACGGTCGGGCGTAAGCCGACGTTGCGCCTTCATGGGAAGCTGCGTAACCTCGATACCAAGGTCTTGGAGTCCGATGACACGGTGGCGCTGATGAAGGCCATCACGCCGGAGCGATCTCAGCAGGAACTCCAGGAAGAAGGGAGCACGGACTTCGGCTTCGCCTATGGGACGGAAGCAAGATTCCGCGTGGCCGTGTTCCGGCAGCGGGGAGATGTCGCGATCGCGTTGCGCCTGATCCCCAATCAGCTGCTCTCGTTCCAGGAAATCGGTCTGCCGAAGATCTGCAAGGAACTGATTCGGCGTCCGCGGGGTTTGTTCATCGTGACCGGACCGACCGGCTCGGGCAAAACGACTTCCCTAGCGACGATGATCGACCATATCAACACGAATCTCGATCGGCACATCATCACGGTCGAGGATCCGATCGAATACTACCACTACCACAAGGAATCAATCATCGCCCAGCGTGAGGTGGGTGTGGACGTGCCGAGCTTCTCGGAGGCTCTGCGACGCTGCCTCCGGGCCGATCCGGACGTGGTCCTCGTCGGCGAGATGCGCGACTTGGAAACGATCGAATCAGCCATCCGGGCGGCGGAGACGGGACACTTGGTCTTCGCCACGCTCCACACAACGGGCGCAGCAGGAACGATCAACCGCGTGATTGATGCGTTCCCACACAACCAGCAATCCCAGGTTCGGGTGCAGTTGTCGGTGGCGTTGATCTGTGTTCTGAGCCAAGTGCTGTTGGCGCGAACAGATAAGTTGGGGCGGATCGCCGCGTACGAATTTCTCGTGGTGACACCCGCGATCGCCAACCTCATCCGCGAGAATAAGACGTTCCGTATCGATTCGGCGATCCAGACCGGTCGAAAGTTCGGGATGCAACTGCTGGACGATCACCTTTGGAATCTGTACCAACAGGGGATCATTTCTGCGGAAGAGATGGTGGATAAGAGCAAGGATCCGGGTGAGCTGACGGAGAAGGTCCACCGGGCCGGGGGGACTGTCGGCCGGACGGAGCTGGATACAGAAGTGGAGAGTTGAGGCCGGATGGCTGGCGTCAGCGTATCAGTAGCAGGCCCGACTCATGTCTGACCACGCTCGACATGACGACCAGCGGTCGCGAGACCCGAATTGCATGGCGCATTATCCAGGTGTCCTATTGATCTAAATGGCCATCTGCATTTGCGTAGCGTCTGAGAGCCACTATTATTGAGCATGCCCGTCGTCATCGGCAGGAAGCTCGAATCGGCCCGATTTGGCCCGGAGGGATCCGAGGAGCTGGGGCCCGATTGGACAGAAAGGTACGGCTAGGGACAACATGGCGGATCGAGCATTTCAATCAAAGAGTTCTGTAGACCCTGGTGAACTCAAGGGCCGCCGATTGGGTCGCGTTCTCACAAAGCTGAAGAAAGTCACGCGCGAACAGGTGCAAGAAGCGTTGAAACTGCAAAAGACGCGTAAGGAACCGCTCGGCCAGTTGCTGGTCGGGTTGGGGCACATCACGGACATCGACGTGCTGGAGGCATTAGCTGGCCAGGCGGGCATGCGAATGGTCGAGATCAAGGAGGAAGCGATTCCTGACTCGGCGATTGAAGCATTGCCGGCTGAGACCGCCAACACCTACCAGATCATTCCGCTGAAGTTCGAGAAGGGCACGCGCAACATTGTGGTGGCCATGAAGAGCCCGGACAACTTTCGGGCGGTTGACGACCTGCGACTGTTGATGGGCTTCAAGGTGGAGGCGGTCGTCGCGCCGATCGAGCAGATCGACAATGTGTTGAAGAAGCGCTACGGAGAGCAAGCACCGTCGATGGCCAAGATCATGGCCGAGCTGGGCGACTCGGATACGCTGGCGGCGCTGGAGGGCCGCGGTGATTCGATCGACCTGGAGGAATTGGCGCAGGCGGCAGAGGACAACAAGGTGGTTCGGCTGCTGAACCTTGTTCTGCTCCAAGCGATCAAGGACAAAGCGTCGGACATCCATTTCGAGCCGTTTGAGTCCGAGTTCAAGATGCGCTACCGGATCGACGGGATCCTGTATGAGATGATCCCGCCTCCGAAGCACTTGGCGTTGCCGATTGCCTCGCGGATCAAGGTGATGGCCGATCTGGACATCGCTGAGCGCCGCTTGCCGCAAGACGGCCGAATCGAGCTGACGGTGCGGAACAGCCCGGTCGATTTGCGCGTGTCCGTGTTGCCGACGATGTTCGGAGAGTCGGTGGTAATGCGTGTTTTGGACCGGTCGAACGTCCAACTGAGCTTGGACAAGATTGGGCTGCGTAAGGACGAGCTGGAGCACGTTCGTTCACTGGTCGCGAAGCCGAACGGGATTATTATCGTGACCGGTCCGACAGGTTCGGGTAAAACGACGACGCTGTACGCGGCGCTGAGCGAATTGAATGAGCCGACAACAAAGATCCTGACGGCTGAGGATCCGGTGGAGTACGACATTGACGGGCTGATTCAATGCCAGGTGAATCTGGATCAAGGCCTGACATTCCCACGTCTTCTTCGATCGTTCTTACGCCAGGATCCGGACATCAT
Organism: uncultured bacterium; assembly: GCA_965369945.1. Taxonomy (GTDB): domain Bacteria; phylum Planctomycetota; class Phycisphaerae; order Phycisphaerales; family SM1A02; genus JADFNO01. The sequence goes on from CBDUST010000201.1 coordinate 4,200, forward strand.
TCTCGTTGGAGAAATCCGGGACGTGGAAACGGCGCAGATTGCGGTGCAAGCGTCCCTCACCGGGCACTTGGTCTTCTCGACTTTACACACCAACGACGCGCCCTCTTCGATACTTCGACTACTTGATCTTGGGCTGGAGGCGTTCCTTCTGACCGCGACGATCGAAGCGATAGTCGCGCAGCGACTGGTTCGCCGGATTTGTCTGAAGTGCAAAGAGGAATACGTTCCGACGGACGAACAGTTGATGGAGCTTCAGCTTCGGCGAAGCGACGTCCAGGACCGGACGTTGTTCCGCGGCCGTGGATGCGACGAGTGCAATCACAGCGGATACCGAGGCCGAATGGCCATCTTCGAGATCATGCAATTGGACGATCAACTGCGTGAGATGATCATGGAGGAGACCTCGACGAACATCCTTCGAGCCGAGGCGAAGAAGCGAGGCATGCGCACGTTGCGTGACAGCGGGTTGATGGCAATCTACGAGGGTCAGACGACAATCGATGAAGTGGTTCGTGAGACGATTACTGAGGAATAGTCCGCCGACGATGCGGCAAACGAGGTACGAAGGATAGCTTGATGACGACGTACGCCTATGAAGCACTGAATTCGGCAGGCAAGCCTCAAAAAGGCACGGTGGAAGCCGTGTCGAGCGATGAGGCGATCCAGAGAATCAAGGGCCAAGGGTTCTTCCCCACGTCCGTTCGTGAGCAAAGGGTCAAGGGCGACGGGCGTGTACGGGGGGGCGGCAAGGCTAAGAAGAGGCGCGAGTTTTCGTTCTCGATCGGCAAGGTCAGCCAAAAGAGACTGACGCTGTTCACGCGCCAGCTCTCGACGCTGCAGGATGCGGGTTTGCCGCTATTGAGATCGCTTCAGATACTCGAAACGCAGCAAAAACCGGGGATGCTCAAGTCTATTCTTTCGCACGTGGCCGAGGACGTCGAGTCAGGATCTACCTTATCCGACGCCATGGCCAAGCACCCCAAGGCATTTGATCGCTTGTATTGCAAGATGGTCAACGCCGGAGAGATCGGCGGTGTGCTGGATGTGATTCTTCAGCGCCTGGCGATTTTTATGGAAAAGGCTCAACGGTTGCGCCGCCGGATCATCGGCGCCATGATCTACCCGGTTGTAGTGATCATGGTGGCGGTGTTGATCGTGACCGGCATCATGGTGTTCGTTATCCCGAAGTTCCAAGAGATCTTCAACGACTTCGACGTGGAACTGCCCAAACTGACGATCTGGCTGACCGACTTCAGCGCTTGGATGGCCGGGAAGAATGACGGGCAGAACGTCCCGGGCGCGATTTGGATTCTCGGCTCGCCGGTGCTGATCTTCCTGTTCTTGAAGTTGATCCGGAAGACGGGGCCGGGCCGGGCGGTGACGGACCACATTCGCGTCAGAATTCCGGTCATCGGGGGCCTGATTCGCAAGACATCGGTGGCGCGGTTTACAAGGACGCTGGGAACGCTGATCTCCGCGGGTGTGCCGATCCTCGAAGCGATCATGATTACGCGCGACACGTCGGGCAATTACGTGTACGAGAAAGCGCTGACGAAAGTCCACGATTCGATCCGCGAAGGTGAGACATTCGCCGGTCCGCTGCGCGAAGCGAAGGTCTGCGATTCGCTGGTTGTGAACATGATCGACGTGGGAGAAGAAACCGGCGACCTTGACTCGATGCTGATGAAGATTGCGGACAACTACGATGAAGAAGTCGATGTCGCCGTGCAAGGGATGTTGAGTCTGCTGGAACCGTTATTGGTTGTGGTTTTGGGTGGGGTCATCGGGACGATCGTGCTGGCGTTGTTCCTGCCGTTGGTGAAGATGATCGAATCCGTTTCGAATACGAAATTGTGACGCGCCGAATGTGATGACGAGGCCTGGCTTATGAAGCAGCAACCTCGACCCACGAGCAAAGATCGGGTGCATACGACGATGAATTACGCGACAACCGGGAAGATGAAAAGGACGAAGCGCGGCGGGTTCACGCTCATCGAGCTTCTGATCGTGACCGCGATGATCATCCTGCTCTTGAGTATTTTGATCGTCGCGGTCAATGCTGCGAGCCGAACGGCGCAGTTGACCAACACGCGCGCGTTGATGAACTCGATCAGTCAGGCGCTGGTGCGGTTTAGGGAGGACGTGGGGTATTTGCCGCCGGTTTTGGGCGATGTGACGCCGACGGTGCTCGATCCTTTGAATCACGATTTTCGTAAGCTGTTTGATCCACGTGGTGAGGACTTGAACGTGGGAACGGCTGACGACATACTTCCAGACGGTCCGAACTACGCGGAGAATGTTCAGGAGTGGTACTCCGTTACAACGTTGGCAGACTACCTTCTCGGCTACGGCAACGATCAACAGGATGCGTACGAAGGAGTTGGCATCCGGCATCCTGGCACCGACGCGGTGTGGGGGGCGACAATCTTGGGTGCCGCCGACGGTTCACTTGGCGCTCGCAACTCTGGTGCAGGTGCAGCTTCTGCAGGCAAGGTGTACGGCCCATACCTGCAACTCAAAGATGAGCGGCTGATCGCAAGCACGGACGGAACGTTGGATGCAAACGACAACCTGAACGTCTACTTCCCCGGCGAAGGGAACTATAACGATGGCGATCCCAAGGTTATCACGGACTACTGGGGTCGGCCGATTCGGTATTACCGAACTGTCTATAAGCCGGGCGCGATCAACTATCCCTATCGAGCGGCGAACGCTGGAGGGTTCACGCCCACACTCGCGGATGTGTTCGTGCTGCGACCGTGGGAGGTCAAGAGCGGCGCCGAAAGCGACAGCTTGATCGAGGACGAACTCGGCGACCCCACGGCCTCGTTTGAGCTGAAGACGGCGGCATTCGCTCTGTTCTCGCCTGGGCCCGATCGATCGCACGATGAGACGGCCCGTGCTGATGTTTACACTAACCCCGACGTGGAAGGTGATCTGGATGGCATCAGCGGTGAGAACGAGGACAACATTGTGGAGGTCGGGTCATGAACCTGCGCTATTCACATAATAAGGATGGCGGCAGTATCCTTGCGCTACGCGGACGGTCCGCGCGCGGCTTTACGCTCATCGAGCTGGTCGTAGTGATCGGCCTTATCTTGATTCTGGTGGGACTGACGATGGCGGTGGGTGTGGCGATCCGCGCACAATCCGAAACACGCGAAACCGAGAACGTCCTCATTCTGCTGGACCACGCCGTCAAGCAGTGGGAGATCGCAGCGGATCGACAACTGAGTTGGGGGACGGAGGATGAGCCGGTTAACGGGGCGGTATACGACATCGATGACCAGAACTTCGCTGATGATCAATTGACACAACTTCTCGGGCGGATCAGTACCAACCAGTCCGCGAAGGACATCCTGGCGCAGATTGATAACGACTTCCTGCAACAAGACGATGGCAATCTTGAGTTGAAGCTGGTCGATCCGTGGGGAACCCAAATCTGCTTGGTTCATCCGGGACGCGTGGCAGATCCGGTCAACTTTCCTAACGATCCGCCAGAGCCCGACTTGGACGGGACGATCCGTACCCCCTACGAAGACGATTTTGGTATTGCGGTTAATCGCGCCCTTCTGTTCGTTTCGGCCGGGCCGGACGGCGACTTCGGGACTCTGGATTCAACCGATCCGGGGTTTGATTCGGGCGCTGCGGCGGACAACGTGTATTCCTACAAGCCGGGGTCAAACTAGTAGAGTTATGAACGAGTTAACTACTAAATCATCGCGATTGTCCAGAGGCTACGCGGGGCGAACTACCGGCGGCTTCACGCTGATCGAGTTGTTGGTGGTTATGGGGGTGATCGGCGTGCTGGCGGTGCTGACGCTGATGTCGATGCGTGCGATCGCCAACGATGCGCGTCTGGCCTCGGCCAAGAACACCGTCAAGGCGGCGCTGGATAACGCACGAGCCCTGGCGATGAAGAAGAACACGATCGTTCTGATCGTCTTCCGCCCGCGCTTCGACGGGGTTAATAAGCGCAAACAATCGATTGAAGTCATTACAGCGAAATGGACCGGCGAATCGTATTTGAATGATAACGACATCGACATCATCGATCGTTTCGTACCAATTCCGGATGTTGCCGTCCGGAGCATCCCAGCTGGCATCAAGGTTGCCGCGCCACTGTATGGCCTTAATGAAGACAACGTCTGGATCACGCAGACCCATCTGCCTGCGATCGATCAGCAAAACGGCAATGGAGAGGTACCCGGTGCGATGATCGGCGTCATGTATGGGCCGGACGGCACGACGCTCTCGCGCAATTCCCAGTCCGATTCCACCCGGACTTGGGTGGACTTCCTCCATGATCCGACTCTGGGGCCACGTGTGCGCGCCGATCAGATGGACTTGTTTCCAGAGGACTCCTCGATCGCAAATTTCTTTGATCAG
>CBDUST010000202.1:0-8553 GCA_965369945.1 uncultured bacterium
AGGTAATCGTCCGACGGATCGACCCGCTTCAGAGCGACGATACGATCAGGGGTCTGCTCCAAGATGTCATCGAGCAAGGTGAATTTCATTGATGGCAGTCTCACTCGCCAACTCAAGCAACGAGGTCGAGGGTAGGTTCTTACAAGGCAGCGGGCAACTGCGGTTCAACCAGGACCCGCTGAGCGCATACGCTGCGCCGGTAACGCGAGGTCTATTAGGATGTCTCGATTGGGGTGAAATTGCGGGCCGAAGCGCCGCAAACGGCACGAGCGTCAACCAAGGCCCGCAGATGCTGCGCGGCCTGGCAGCATCGAGCTGCATTCCTGTCCGAAACTCGCGGTCAGAGCCGATAGGCAAGGGCTATGGCACGCAAGGCTGTCAGTGCGCGCGAGTATGAGGACGACGCCATGTCGCCGGCAATGTTGGCGCGGCGGGTTGGATGGATTGCGCTCGGAGCAACATGGCTTTTCCTCGTCGTAGCGCTGATCAGCTTCGACTCAACGGATTGGCCTTCACACGCCGTGGCATCGCACAACGAACCGACGCGCAATCTTTGCGGCCCGGTCGGAGCGTTGATCGCCTATTGGTGTTACCACGTCATCGGAATCGGATCGTGGGTCTTGCTCGCGGGAGTCGCGGGGTATCTCGGGGTGATCGTCACAGGTCGAACGGTTACGCATCCGGTCGTTCGCGCGTTCGGACTTGTGTTCATGGCTGTTACAGTCTCGAGCTTCCACGGTCTACTTGCGCCGGAGGTCGGTACGCTAGCCGGCTCGAAAGCAGGGCTGCTGGCGGGGATTCTGGTGGACGAATTCGACCAACGCTTCAGCAGCGTGGGAACGTTCTTGATCCTCCTGGCGGGGTTCAGCGTTGGAGCGATCGTGGCTGTAGATCGCTTGGTGCTGGCCTTGCCCCCGCTGCTTGGCGCCGGCGCAAGGGCCACACACCGTGCCGGCGGTGCACCGGTGCGCCTTCTGCGCGCTCTTCGCGCCCGTCCGGAGGCAGCCCTAGCCACGCTCGGCAGACCGACCATCAAGCCGACTAGAAGCACGCCGATCATCGAGGACTCCGATCCGGCCGACGAACCAGCGCCGAAGCGCAGCCGTTTATCAGCAGAGGAATTGCAGAAGAAGATCGCCAGGCTTCCCGTACGGATGGGCGGCTCTGTGACGACCGTTGCTAAGGACGAGGATATTCCACGACACGAAAGTTTCGAGGGGTATCAGTTCCCGACACTGGAGTTGTTACAGGATCCGGAATCAAACTACTCCGGCAAGATGGAGGCGTTCGTTCGCAAGCAGGCGGAGCAGCTTGAGAACGCCTTGCAGACGTATCACATTGACGGGGAAGTCGTGGGAATCGAATCCGGTCCAGTGGTGACGTTGTACTCGGTGCAGTTGGTGCCGGGCACGAAGGTGGCGAAGATCCAGGCCGTGGCGAGCGATCTGGCTCGTGCTCTCCGCGCGCACAACATCCGGCTGGTCCCCAACATGGCGGGCAAGACCACGATCGGGATCGAGATTCCGAATCTCTATAAGGAGCGCGTACGACTCAAGGAACTCATGAGCGGCGGACACGCTGAGGGCATGGTGCTGCCGATGTTCCTGGGCAAAGACGCATCCGGTGAGCCGTTGGTGGCTGATCTGACGCGCATGCCGCACATGCTGATTGCCGGCACGACGGGGTCGGGCAAGAGCGTCTGCATGAATTCGATCATCATGAGTTGGCTGTACACGAAGCGCCCTGATGAGCTGAAGCTCATTCTTGTTGATCCAAAAATGGTGGAGCTGAGTCAGTTCGCTCATATCCCGCATCTGATGTGCCCAGTGGTGACGGAGATGTCCAAAGCCGCAGCCATCCTGGAGTGGGCCATCGACAAAATGGAGGAGCGCTACGAACTGTTGCGAGAAGCGCAGGTGCGCGATATCGCCGGATACAACCATCTGAGCGAAGACGAGCTGTATGAGGCATTCGAGCCGGCCAACGAGGAAGAAAAAGCAAGGATTCCCAAGCGGCTGCCGTACATCGTCTTTGTGATCGATGAGTTGGCGGACCTGGTTCTGACGTACAAAGAGGTGGAACAGTCCGTCGTGCGCATCGCACAAAAAGCCCGCGCGGTGGGGATTCACTTGATCGTTGCCACACAACGTCCTCAGGCGAATGTCGTGACGGGGCTGATCAAGTCGAACATGCCCTGCCGCGTCAGCTTCAAGGTCTCTTCGGGGATGGATAGCCGAATCGTGATGGATCAAAAGGGAGCGGAATTGCTGCTGGGCCAGGGTGACATGCTCTTCCTCACACCACACACGACCGAGGTCAGACGTGCGCAAGGCACGCTGGTAATGGATGCGGAAGTCCGCCGTGTTGTGAAATTCCTCTGTGGCGTAGCGGCGCCGCAGTTCGAGCGAAGTCTCGTGGCGATCCGGACAAAAACTACGGAGCTGGACGATGGAGCCGACTCGGGTGAACGCGACCCGCTGTTTGGAGAAGCTGTTGAGATCATGATCGAAAGTGGACGCGGTTCGGTTTCGTTGTTGCAACGCCGCTTGGCCATCGGGTACAGCCGATCGTCGCGGCTGGTGGATCAAATGTACACCGCGGGAATCCTCGGCGACCACAAGGGCTCAGTCGCCCGCGAAGTGTTGCTAACGATCGATGAGTGGGAGCAGATGAAGGCGATGGAGGACGCAGCCCAGGCCAGCGGCACCCTCTTCACCGATGAGGATGAGGACGAAGCGGACGACGATGAGGATGAGGACGACGAGCTGGTGGAAGATGACGACGACGACGACGACGAATACGAGGACGACGAGGAGGAGTACGAAGAAGAAAAGGAGCCGTAGCTCGACAGACGGACAGTCCAGGTGCAAAGCGTGTGCGGGCCTGGATCGGGGCGAACTGATGGGCCCGCGACTCTGAGGGAACTGAGCAAACTAGTTAAGTGGAGGTAACGAACTGAGCCGACTATCGGGCGTCGGGCGGGCTAATGGGACCATACCGGGCCCTGGAAGCGGTGGAGAAGGAAGAAAATGGGCCTTTGCCTATTGCCCATATCCAAAGCCATGCGATAATTGAGATATCGCGGCGAGCCTCGCCAAACCAAGGGAAAACCCCTTGCCGGGCGGCTCGGGCAGACCACGACGACCGCAGGCCGGCCATACCTCCAAGCGGCTGGGTCTACGGGCGATGAGCCCCTTGGGACGCCGAGGGGAAAAGGAACCTAGCGGCAAGTGGTCACGCTTGCGACGGCTGGGGAGGCCAAATATCTTTCAAGGAGGTGATCTAGTGAATTTATTGTGTGACTGTACAAAGGGGCTGCACGCCTGATCCCGTGCGTCCGACGGGGTTGCACGGGGAGTGCAGCTCGTGAGTAAAAACTCACGGACCCGGTGGTCAACAAACCACCGGGTTCTTTTTTTTGCGCTTGTAGCGATCAGCACGAGGGCTCTCGCCGATGTCGCATGCCTTCTTCATTCCACCGCAGGGTCAAGCCCATGCGGCTAAACGTCCATTCCCGATGCCTTGATGCCTTGATGCCTTGATGCCTTCCCCTACCTCTTCACGCGCTGGATAAGTTTGTCCGCTGCAACCTCGATACCGCGCACCTTACTGATCAGCGCTTCGCGATTCGGCGCGTACTTCAGTGCGGTCTTGAGATCCACGTAATCCTCTTCAACCAATCGCGTAAGGCTGGACGTGAAACTGTGCATGCCCTCTTGCTCAGAGCCTGCAATGATCGCGGGCATATCGTCGTCTTCAGCTTCGCGAATCTTGTCCGCCACCGTCGAGTTGTTCAGCAGAACCTCGGTCGCCGGCATCCGGGGAATATCTTCCCGTACCGTCGGCAGCAGGCGCTGGGCCATTACCCCTCGCAGGCCGTTGGCCATACTCGAACGGATAAAGGTATGTTCCGTGGACGGGAAGAACTCGAGAATCCGCGCGAAGCTTTGCATGGTGTCGGCGGTGTGTAGCGTGACGAACACCGTGTGACCGGTCTCCGCAGCCATCAACCCCGCCATCATCGTTTCTCGGTCGCGCATTTCGCCGATCATGATCGTGTCCGGATCCTGGCGCACAGCGCCGCGTAGGGCTGATGGGAAGTCACTGACATCGATGCCAATCTCGCGTTGGCTGATGAACGACTTCTTCGGCATGAACAAATACTCGATCGGATCCTCGACCGTGATGATGTTGGACATCCTCGTCTCGTTCATATGGTCGATCATCGCCGCAAGCGTCGTTGATTTGCCGCAGCCGGTGACACCGCAAATCACAACCAGACCTTCGTGCGTGGTGTCGGCGACCTCTCCATAGACCTTGGGAAGGTGCAGCTCGTCGAAGCTGGGGATCGATGGGTTGACTCGCCGGATCGCAGCGTGAAGGCAACCGCCTGCATGGTACAGGGCAACCCGGAAGCGCTCGGCCCCCTCCATGTGCGAAAAGTCGACGCCGCCCTTTTCCTCAAGCTGAGGCTTGAGATGGGCGGGTATGATGGGGGAAAGCAACTTACTCGTGTCGTCGGCGGTCAGGTCTCCGGATTCCACCCGATGCAGGTGCGAGGCGATCCGCAGGACCGGCGGCGAGCCGGTCTTGATATGGAGGTCCGATGCATTGACCTCCGCCATCTTGCCGAGCAGTCGGTGGATCGTTACAGATCCGAGCATGTCACGTCCCCTTTGGGTTCTGGATTTCGATTCTTCTTCTCGCGATGCCGGGTGTAGTGCATCGGCCTTACAGAATAGACTCTATCACGCCGGAGGCAGTAATCGAAACCTGTTTCTGACGAATGGCGCCCATTGGGGCGGGCGATCGGCCTTCAAGGCCGCCAAATCGCCTATCCTGAGCGAATCGAGGCAGCTGGTAACGGGAGCGACGATGGCACGGAAACGCAAGGCTCAAACGACCGAGGCCTCCGTTGGGCTTCGCAAGGCAACCGAGCAGTATCTCAGTGAGGCCCAGTCCATTTGCCAGGGTGGAGGGCAGAGGGGGATTGACCGCCAGCATGACCTGGGCAGGCTCACCGCCCGGGAGCGGATTGATCGACTGATCGATTCGGGATCGCCCCAGCTCGAATGCGGCCTATTTACTGCCTGGCAGATGTACCAAGAATACGGTGGGGCCCCCGCCGCCGGGCTCGTGAGCACGATCGGTCAGGTGGGCGGCAAGCTGAGCATGGTCATCGCCAACGACGCCACCGTAAAAGCCGGCGCGTTCTTCCCCATGACCTGCAAGAAGTTCATCCGCGCCCAGATGATCGCCCAGCGGGCACGTTTGCCGCTGATCTATCTGGTCGATTCAGCCGGAGTCTTTCTACCTTTGCAAGAAGATGTGTTTCCCGATACCGACGACTTCGGGCGCATTTTTCGCAACAACGCCGTGCTGTCGGCTGAGGGAATCACCCAAATTGCCGCCATCATGGGTAACTGCGTCGCAGGTGGTGGGTACCTGCCCGTTCTATGTGATACGTTGCTCATGACTGAGGGGAGCGGTTTGTATCTCGCGGGGCCGGCGCTGGTCAAGGCCGCGATCGGTCAAGATGCCGACAGCGAAGAGCTCGGCGGCGCCGAAATGCACGCCGCGATCTCCGGCACGATCGATTTCCGTGAAGTAGACGATGAAGCGTGCATCGAGCGACTGCGCGCGATCGTACATTCGGATATGTCCGTCGCGCCCGTCGGTGAACCGCCGTTTGAAGCGGTTGGCCCCAAGCACAACGGCGAAAAGGTGTACGACACCTTCACTGGTGATCCCGCCCAGCAGTACGACATGCTCGAGTTACTCCAGTGCGTCGTTGATGATGAGAGCGTCAACGAATACAAGGCTGACTACGGCCAGTCGATTATCTGTGCGTATTCCCGCATCGGCGGTTGGCCCTGCGGTGTTGTCGCCAATCAACGTAAGCTCACCGAGCGGAAGATCGCGGGCGGTAAGGCGGGACCGTCAAGAGCGGTCAACATGCCCGCCGTGATCTACACCGAATCGGCAGACAAAGCCGCGCGGTTCATTATGGACTGCAATCAAAAACGAATCCCGCTTGTCTTCGTGCACGACACGTCCGGGTTCATGGTCGGGCGCGATTCTGAACAAGCGGGCATCATTCGATCCGGTGCGAAGATGGTGAACGCGATGAGCAACTGCATCGTGCCGAAGATCGCGTTGATCGTGGGCGGCAGTTACGGGGCGGGAAATTATGCGATGTGCGGCCGGGCGTTTGATCCTCTGCTGACCTTCGCTTGGCCCGGCGCGAGTTGCTCGGTGATGGGCGCATCGCAGGCAGCCAGCACGCTGCTGCAAATTGATTTAGGTGCACGCGAACGACGAGGGGAGAAAGTGGATGAGAAGGAGCGTGAAGAGTTGTTGGCTGCGATAACCGCTTCGTATGACAAACAGCAGGACATTCGATATGGCGCGGCGCGGGGCTGGGTCGATCGCATCATCGAGCCGGACAAAACACGCGACGAACTGACCTTCGCCCTGCAACTCGCATCAACCTGCCCCATCGACCGCGAATTCAAGACCGGCGTTTTGCAGACGTAGTTCATTGAACCAACCGGCGAGGCCGTACGACTCTACGATCGGTGTGACGATGGCACGGTCCCTTGAATCCATCCATGATGAGCTGCTGATTCTGCGATGTCAGAGCGGCGAGACCGAAGCGCTGGAGGAGCTGATCGGATCTTGGCAGCCACGGCTTTGGCGCCACGCTCGGCGTCTGACCGGACGGCGCGACGCTGCGTGGGATGTGCTCCAGGAAACGCTGCTCGCCATGGTGCGCAGTCTGCATCGTCTGGACGATCCTGCGCTGTTCCGGGCGTGGGTCTATCGCATCGCCACCAACAAAGCCGCTGATTGGACACGCAAACAACAACGCGATCGCAAACTTGCCGAAGCGGTTGCTAACAACGGCGATCCGCGATCCTTGGGCGTCCAACAGCAGCGAGATTTCGAGTCAACTCATGAACCCAATGACGACGTGAAACGACTTCATGATGCCATGCGAGAATTATCCGGCGACCGACAATCAATCCTGGCTATGCACTACTTAGAGGGCATGGGTATGGCTGAGATTTCCGTCGCCCTTGATATTCCCGCTGGCACGGTGAAGTCACGTTTGTATCACGCGCGTCAACAGCTCAAAGAGCTGTTAGAAAGGAAAGAATCATGAATAACATCGACGCGAAAATTCGACGAGCGTTGGAAGCGACCGATACCGATCTCGCCGACGAGTTTGATGGCGATCAGTCCATGACGGAAATGGTCTTTGACGTTTTCCGCGGCAAGCAGAAGTGGCTGACGTTCCTTGCGATCTTCTGGGGTTTCGTGTTCATGGCGGCAAGCGTCTTCGGCATCGTCCATCTTTTTAGGGCACAAGAACTGCACGAACATATCCTCTGGGGCCTCGGCGTCATGTTCTGCTTCAGCGCAATCTCGCTGATGAAGATCTGGTTCTGGATGCAGATGAACCGCAACTCGATCCTGCGCGAGATCAAGCGTGTTGAATTGCAGGTCGCTCGTTTGGCAGGCCAGCTCCAGAAATAAAGAGATACTCCATACGCAACCAACTCGCGGGGCATGAGCCGACGTGCTATCGTCCGGTTCATGCCCCGCGTTCTCACCGATCAAGTCATCATCATCACCGGCGCCAGCTCGGGTATCGGCGCTGCGACTGCAATTCAGTGCGCTAAAGCCGGGATGGATATGGTGCTCAACGCCCGCCGCGCTGATCGCCTGGAGCAGGTCGCAGCGCAGATTCGTGATCTGGGCCGGATGGCGAAGATCGTCACCGGCGACGTCACCGAAGATGGAATCTCAGCTCGTATGTTGGATACAGCACAGGAAGCGTTCGGCCGATTCGATGTTGTTTTTTCCAACGCCGGGTACGGCTTTGAACGATCAGTCGCGAAAATGGGGAATGAGGAACTGAGACAGATCTTCGATGTGAACTTTTTCGCATCTTTTGAGCTGATTCGCGAAGCCGCCGAACGTCTGATCAACGATCAACGGCCTGGACATCTGCTGATGTGCTCCAGTTGCCTTGCGAAGTTCACCCTTCCTTTCTACTCAGCATATTCCGCGACCAAGGCGGCGCAGAATCACTTTTGCCGGGCGATGCGATTGGAGCTTGCACACTACAACATCGAAGTGTCGAGTGTACATCCGATCACTACAACGACCGAGTTCTTTGAAGTATCCAACCAACTCAGCGGCAAAGCCGATACTACATCCAGCGTACCGGATCATGCGTCAAAGATGTTTGTGCAGACGCCGGAAAGGGTCGCTCGGGCCATCGTGAAATGTTTGCGCAAGCCTCGGCCGGAAGTCTGGACGAGTCACATCGTGCGCAGCGTGGCTGGAGTGATGACCGCGTTCCCCTTCTTCTTTGATATGGCGGTTCGGAAGCAGGCGAACGCCCGGCAAAGCCTTTAGTCCTCACTAGAGCAGATTCGCTGGAGACGTAGCGGCTGCGTGCGCTAGTCATCGAACGCCATGATGAATGTGCCGGTCCCAACGGGTCGATCGGCGCGACTCCGGTGGCACGGGCATCTTGCCCGT
>CBDUST010000203.1:0-8329 GCA_965369945.1 uncultured bacterium
CATCCAGCCGTTGGTTGACGATATCCCGATTGGAGACCTTGATGTGGTCCAGGAGATTGCGGACGAGACCGTCGATCCGCTCGATCTGGGCTTCACAGGCAACTCTTCGTTCAGCGGCCTGATCCTGTTGAGTTCCAAGTTGCTTGCGGATCCTCGTCTTGATGAGCGCTTCGCCGTTGCCTTGGGTGTAGCGCTTGTAGAACTCGATCGATGCATCCATCACCGCTTTTTCGAGCTGCTCCTTGTGAACTGCACCGACCGTACAGACGCTTCGACCGTGACGAATGTAGCCGCCACAGGCATAGTGAAGGGTCTTCACACTGATGCTGTTACTCTTGCAGGGATACCGCGTGTACCCCTCATACCGACTACTACAGCGTGAGCATGTACACAGTCGTGACAGGAGGAATTTGGCGCGGGGACCACCGAGCTCACCTGGTTGTGTACGCTGTCCGGCAGGTTCGCCCGTCTGGGGGTTGATGCCGCGCTGCATCCTGGATGAGGGATTTGCCTCCAACCATTGCTTGGCGGTTTCGAAGGTACGTCTGGCTACCAGTGGCCGATGCGCCCCCGGAATGATGATCCAGTCAGATTCATCGTTGCGTTCCAAGCGTCTGCCCACAACACCCTTGCGTTCCACAGCTCGCCCGTCAACGATCCGATAGAACCGCGCATCTGTTCTTTTGTTCCAAACGATGTCGCCACAGTAGGTCTGATTGGCCAGGATCCCTCGGACCGATGTCAGCGACCAGAGACCACTGTACTGGGCTGACCACTCTGGTCCCCTGGAAGTGGGTACACCATCCTTTGTGAGACGATTGGCAATCGCCTTGAAGCCTCGCCTCTCCTGCACGTACATCGCAAAGATCCGCTTGATCGTCTCGACCCGTGATTCTTCACTCGGTACCAGCTTGCAGCGATCCCGACGAGACACAGCCACCGACTCACCGCGCTGCAACGTCCTGATCAGCTTCCAATTCTCATTGAACATCTGCTTGGAGCCGTCTGGCATGTACCGCAGATAAAAAAGGCACTGACCCGTCTGACTCTCATAGGCCAGGTCGTACCCATACGGTGGCGCGCCACCCATCCACCATCCCCCACCCCCGGATTCCGTCTTGCTGAGCTGTCCCCGGATAACGACCTTGGCGAGATCCTTGCTCTCTTCTCTGGCCTGCCATTGCTTAACGGGTCGAAGCAGGTCATCCGTTCCATCACCGTTGAAGTTCTCACTCGTGTAGATCACCTCGATACCTTCGGTGCGGAGAATGTGTCTGTAATACCCCGCTTCATCGTTGTCGACTCGACCGAAGCGCTTTACGTCATAGACGACCACGAATCCGAAGTCACATGATCGTCTCTTCGCATCGGCGATCATGTCCTGAAACGCGCGCCGTCCGACCGTGCTCGTTCCGCTGATGGCATCGTCGACGTAGAAGCGCAGCAATCGTAGATCGTTTTCGTCGGAGTACTTTTCGATCGCCTTCTTCTGATCCGGGATAGATTGTTCCTGCCGATCAGTTGAGCGACGTACGTAGCCGATGGCGGCTCGTGCTCGTGCCGCGATTCGCTTGCCGCCTCGAGGCGCATTGATAGTGTCGGCCCTGGCCATGGTGCTGGGCTCCCGTGCTGGTCTACAGACGCCAAACCCGCGCCCTAGGGGTGTCGGGACATAAGGGCATAGGGTGGGAGAGATAGCAAGGCGATAGTGAGAGAATTGGTCGGATAAGCCCAGATTCCCGCGGATCACGGCTAGGTGTCCGAGGTTGTTAGGCGGTGAAGCACAGTTCGGTGCGGCACATCAGAATTGCGGCTGGCTGTTGACAGATCGGTCGGTGGGCCGAGTCCAACTCGCGGACCTGTTCGCCTACACGATGGGCCGCCAGATAACCGCCGAGAGATCCGGCTTGTCGCCTCCTTTATACCGCTCGCTATCGGATGATCGAAACAGTACACCGCCCTCTTGCTTCAAACCCCTTACTGAAGATTACATCATCTGTGATTCGTCGCTCCGGGTCGTACACAAGAAAGAGTATGTGGCAACCTGGTGGATACTTTGTCAAGTCCGCCGCCATCCCTTCAGAGATCTTGCTTGGAGTCGTGCTGCCTCTTGGATACTTGGTTTCGATGAAAAGATCGTGACCGCTCACCGAATGATCTGGAATAGCTCGGGCGAGCGCAAATCGAACGACCGGAAATTCTCTCTCGTACTTGATCGCATCGTCATTGAGAATGGCCTGAACCTGGTCGTTAACTTCATTCTCGCTGTTTGGGCGATGTCGCTGGAAAGCTGTTGGTATCGATCTCGCGAGACGTGCACAAATCGTGCGGACCAATCGTTCGACCGGCTCTTTTAGATATTCACGATCAGAAACGAGCTCAATGAAGGATCCGGACGTCGGTTTCGTGAAAGGATCGTCGTGCTCTTCGCGCATGAGTCGAATTGCCTTTCCGACATTTGCGCCGTGGCTACGGCACAGTTTCCATACCTGCTCGACCGATACAGTATCTGTAGAGCCATCGCAGATCTGAGCAAGGTCGCTAAGGAGTTGGTCATGAAAGTGATCAATACTCCATCTCGAAAACTCACGCGCCTGGCGAATAAAATCAATTAGCGTTGTGCGCGCCTCGGGGTCGACGATCTGCTCTCGATTGAAATCGAACGCATACAGGCCACTACCGGAGTCTAAATCTCCAAGACCAGCCGCATAGGCGGCAAAACGGCGATCGATGCATTGGGAGCAACCCCCACAATGGCTTGCCGCTTCAAGGTTCTGGAAGGTCTTGCTGCATGATACGGCGCTGGATATGAGATCAGTCTGTTTGTATTCTTTGAGTACCGCGAGAACGTCCGTTTTTGTCTTGAGGAAGAAGGGGGTTTCTATAACAAATCGACGCCCGGCGACTGTTGTGAAGAGATCTTCCAGTAACCTGATCGTCTTGGGATGCACGGTTCGGCTCGCACGGGCGTTGATTAGTTCCTGCCTCTTAGGAATGTTAAGGGCCGTAATCCCATTCTCAAAGACAAAGCACTTTTGGAGCTTGAACGCTCGTGCGATGGCGAAGGCGATCGACAGATAAAGGAAAGAACGGGTGCGTTGAGTCTCTTCGGTTGCACGTGCTCCGTGGAGAGTGCAGCGGAAGCGATAGTGTGAGAGTCGTCCCGGGTAGGAACGGGTCAAAGCAGCCACAAGAGAGTTTTGGGTCCGAATCGACCCCGATTGAGACTGGTGACTGACGAGGCACAAATGAGAATCAGTTGTCTCTAGCAGTTCCACAACCCCCGCCAAAGAGTCGATTCCCCCAGAAAACAGTACCACCTTGGGTCGGGTCGGAAGACTGGGGTGGATCGCCCGACGATCAAAGAGGCTCGATGGCGGAGTCCTGTGGCCGCCAGTGAATGTGAAGTCGAAAGATCGATCTCCGGTCATGAATTGGAGAGTCGAAGCTAACTTCTGCCGTACCTTATCTTCCTTCCAGAATTGCGAGTCGCGTACTCTTGTGATGATGGAGAAACTGCGCGACCATCGATGATATTCGACCGCGTCCTTTCGCCCTCGGTCTGTAGACCGATCGGCCGCGTACAAATATGCAGCCAGCTCTAGGAGATCTAGGATCCGGTTCGGTAGATGCAGAACACCCTGAACGAACGCAGGTAGTTCTAGCGTCACGTTTTGTTCATGTCGCGCCGTTGACCTGTATTCAAGGCGCAGCGTGCTATGGGTGCTCGCCGGAGATTGCCCCGGCTCGCGTGCGCCATTGCACACCACGATCGTTTGCCTGTCCGTCAGAGTCATCCGCCCTTCTCCCGCCGCAACTCCTCGCGTAGTTTGCCAAAACACATGCGGAGAAATCGAGATCGTTCGTCGTCCGACGGAACTGTCTCGCGGGCGTACCGGTTGAACCATCCTGCGGCGAATGACTGCGTTATTCTGGCGGTCTCGAATGCGTGCTTCGAAATACCTTCCACGTGCTGTTGAAGAGCTCGATCAAATAGGTCTCGTTCAAAGAGAGTGTTGATGGCGCTCGAAGCCTCGCGGTCAATAAAATATCTCAGATGGCGCTCTGTGAAGCGCGCGAAAAAGAGACGCGATATTTCGCAAAAGCCCGCGCCGGTGCCCAGAGCTCTCCACACATCGGTTGGGTCTCGATCACCTTCGAAGAGGAGGGAGGACTCGTCTGCATGTGAGGCGAACCAACGGGATAGCGCATCGCAAGCAGCACCTTGCGCCATTGCTCGGTACTCCAAGGAACCGCCGGGCGACTCCATCCAATTGCCGAGCCCAATTGCTAGGTTTAATGGACTCAGCGGCCCGGCAACCGGAATGCCATGGCCGAGAAGTTGGCGTTGTAAGTCCGATGACCGCGAGCAAACGCTCAAAACTACGAGAAACTCGAACGCGCTTTGCACGCCTTTGTCCGAGTCGATCCGATCGAACCTGGTGCGGATATTCTCGAGAGTAGTGCTTACAACCGTAGCAACATCGAGCCGCGAAGCCGCAGCTTCCGCAATCTCTTCGACCAACTGGCGCCAGCGCTGCGTCTTTGGTAGGGATGGTGTTCGCTCATGTCCCATGCGATAACTCCCGATGGGAACAAGAGTCTAAGTTCAGCCTGACTCTCGACGCAAATCCCCATTAGGCTACTAAGTCACACCCACGAAGGGGCACGGCTGGAGATCATTGTAATCGATCCCAGCCTGCGAGCAATCCGCGAGCGAGCCTGGTGTCTAAAATGAACGCATGACGTTTGACTTCAAACGATGGGCTCCATCGCTCACGACTTTCGCAGAATGGCTTGAGACCGAGGACAAGACAGGGGCTGAGAATTGGTCGCGCAGACTCAAATCGTCGCAGTCCTATCAGGTCGAAAGTGCCGTTGCTGAGGCGGTGATCTGGGACTACATCAGCAGCCGCTGCGATTCCGTTCGATTGGCGGAGGTTCCAGGCGTAGGTGGGGCTGATTTCGAGTTCAGTGTCGCCGGCAACCAATTCCTCGTCGAAGTCACAAACATCTCAATCGAGGCTGCAGCTGATGCGAGCGCTATGCCAGATCAGGAGCTGTTCAGCGGGAACTACCGCCTTCTGACTAAGAATATCCGGCAGAAGGTGCGCAACAAGCTGGCCCAAGCGCGCACTCAGTCAAACCATCCTCTACTTGTAGCGGTTACAACGCTTCATCGGAATGCTGGCCGCGCCTGTATCGATCGACTCGCAGTCGAATTTGCAATGGGTTCGCCTCCGAAGATTACGAGCAAGTGGAATCCGCAGACCGGAGACAGCGAAGGGGAACTGTACCAATCGACTGACTTGAGCCAATCGGTCTTCCTCTCGCCAACGCCTGTGCTTGGGCCAAATGGCGAGCCGATAGCTCAGGCGAAGTACCAACCGATTTCGGGCTTCCTACTTGGCGGCTTTGGCTTGAATCCAAGCGACGTCCGCGTCTTTGGCGCGTTGAACCCTGCGGCGACTCATCCGTTTGATCCAAAGCTACTGCCTGATGTGCCGTTTTGTTCGTTTAAGGAATGGCCGGTGACCACTTCGGTGGAGTTCACTTGGACGATTACTGAGGATGAAGAACGAGAGAAGTGGCGACAAGCCGCCGAAAAACGACTCCGGGCCGCTGGCTTGAGCGAACTGGTGGACTAAGTGAAGCGTGAAGCACGTGCGGCTGAAGAAAGCAGTTCCGCATGATTACGATGCACACTGGTCGTTGATCAAAACTCCGTCCACAGATCGTCATCGAGCAGCGGGTCGTAGGATTCGCTTCGCTCGTCGTCATCTACACTAGCCCCGCTCAGTGTAGGTGGTTGAGCGGAGGTCACTGACACCGCCATCTGCAGCGCATCCGGACCGTCGTCATGTTTGCCCATCGGGAATTGCCGAAGCTGCTCCAGCAGGATGATGTGTCGCCGCGAGAGTCTCAGATTCCCCGACCTGATCAGCGGCTGCAGACTCTGGATACGACCTGTCTTGTCGGTGCTGTTGTGTATGTCCGTCACTGGCACGTAGACCGAGGCCATGGCACTACGACGCTGCAACTCATCGCTGAGGAATTGCTGGAACTGATTGGTCTCGATGGCAAAAGTGGCGTAATGGCGCATGCGCTCGTACTGAATCACAGTGTCGATGATCATATCCGGCTTACGGCGTTCAATGTCCGCATCCACCACGTAGAGCACGCCAGTATCAGAGTCCCTTAGCAGTGAGATGATCGCCGTGTCGTCGGCGTTCTTACCAAGCTTGCCGAGACTGGGGTCGCAGGCGCCGTAGAACGAACCCCGCTGACCGACCGCTGCGATCAACTCTTGAGACGTGGCAAACTGATCATCCCAGAAGTGAAAGTCACTCTCCTGGAAGTAACAGTCGTCGGGATTGATCGGTTCGTTCTGTTTTTCGCTATCAAAGCTCGCCCGGCCTTCGCTGATCCGCATCTCCATCAACGTGACGTAGTCTTCAAGCTCAGGCCAAAGCACGTCCGTTCCTTCAAGCATCGTCTCGCGGTTGAATTCGAAGAACTGTTGGGCCACCTTCGGTCCATTGTTCCCTTCGTGTTCGGTCTGGAAGCGATAAATCTTTTCCCACTGCTCCCAGAGCTTCGAACACTTCGACCACAAACAAACGGCCTGGTATTTCTTGCCCGTCCAGTTTGGCGACTTGCGGGGGTCGATCAGGTTTGCCAGCAACGCGTCGTAGTGCAAAATCGTGCCCACGACGATCACGTTGGTGGCCGATGTGCCCGCCTTGAGGACCGTCTTGTTGAACCACTCTTGTTTGTGCCTGCGCTGCTCATCGGAGCGAACCTCAACCTCGCTCTCCACGTCATCAAGCACGATCAACGTCGGCCGGTGCTGCTTGTAGCGCCTCCCTCTGAACTTCGTGTCCGCACCAAGGGCGGTGATTCTGACATCATTGCGAGTGACGACCTCATCGCGCGTCCAACGACGCGCCCCCACCCCCGCCCCCGGAAGTGCAGACCCCGGAGTAGTTCCGGGTTGTTCACAGACCTCGGGAAAATCTTCCAGTAATCGCTCGTTAGATTGCAGTACATCCTTGATCTGCGACAGGAAGTCATTGGCCTGATCGAGCGTGTTGGAAATCAACATGATGTACCGTTCTCTGCGGTAACAGATGCACCAAAGGATGTAGGCAAGACTTACAATGGTGCTCTTGGCATGACCTCGAGGCGCGGCGATCGCCAGACGCGCCCCACGTTGATGGCTGACGTCCCACAGCATCTCAAAGAGATCCCGGTGCATCCGCGACGGCTTGAGTTTGAGGTGCGTCGAAAGATAGGTCTGAGCGAAGGTGAGCGGAGATGTTGAACCGGCTTTACGACGCAGGTCGCTGATCTGTAGCTGAACTGCCGTTTGGGCGTGATTCGTTGGACCGAGCATCATTCACCTCTCTTTTCTCAACAACATGCGTCGCGATCGATGTAATTTGTTCGTGCAATACACCACGCGTGACCTGTTCTTTGACCAAAGCCAACTGCTCAAGCAATGGCTGTTGGTCAGCCTCACCCGCTTCAACGTGTTGGTTGACGATGAGTTCCAGTCGAGTGACCTCCTCATTCATCTGTCCGAAGGCAGGTAGATGCTCGACTTGATGTGTCATCTGGCCACGGATCTCTTGTGGAGCGTTGGGTAGATAGCCAAGCGACTGCAACTTCTGAACGAGATCACGAAAAATGACCCAGCACGCCTTTTCACCCTCGATGCGAGCAGCCGGCGGTGTGTCGCCATCACGCGTGACGCGGCGGATGCGATTGATTGTCGTATCCGCCTGCGAGACCAACTGGCCCACCATCTCGCCGGTGATGTCCTCATCACGCTCGATGGCGTTGGACCGACGAACAGCGGATCTGTCACGGGCGATGGTTCGTTCCGTGACCTTCAGGATTTCAGCAATCTCGGCCAGCGAGTATCCCTCGCTCGTCAGATGTTCGACACACCGTCGCCGATCATCGAGGCCGAGACTGCGTGGAGCCAATGCGCCCTGCTGAATGTCGCGTATGACTGAAAGAACGGAGCGATCGTCGCTGGACTGTGTTGGACTGTCAGCCGTGTTGTCCTGGCCATGTTGTGCTGCCGGAAGTCCTGGAGTTCCCGGGGGCGGGGGTCCGGGGGGTGGGTTTCCGGGGGTGGTCATGCGCACCGCCCAGCTTTCGGGAGTTGATGCTCGATGCGGTAACGTTCGGCAAGTTCGGGATCGACGTTGGACTGCCCAACAAAGGCGATGTAACGCCGAACAATGACGTCGCAGTAACGGGGACTGATCTCGATGGCGTTACAGCGCCGGCCCAACTGCTCGGCGGCGATGATCTGCGA
>CBDUST010000204.1:0-8302 GCA_965369945.1 uncultured bacterium
CGATCTCCACAGACTTGACGCGCTTCCGCAATCTCGCCCCCGGGATCGCGCTCTCGCCCGATCCGGCTTATACCGGCGCGATCAGGCTTGGGCTCACCCAGCCGCTGCTGCGCGGGTTCGGCTCGAAGGTAAATACGAGCACCATTCGTCTTGCCCAAAACGCCGAGCAGCGCGCAATTCACGAGCTTCGCGCCGACTTGATGCAGTTGGTTGCCGACGTTGAGAGCGCCTACTGGGAGCTGGCTTTTGCGTGGCAGAACTTGGCGACCCAACAATGGTTGCTGGAGGTTGGTCTTGAAGTGCGTGATGTGCTCTCGCGCCGGCGAGACTTCGATGTTACACCCGCAGAGGAATCTGACGCCGTCGCTCGTGTGGAACAGCGAAAGGCGAATGTGATCAAAGCTCGGCGGGCGATTCGTGCAGCCTCCGATGCGCTGAAAGTTCTCATGAACGACACCCAGTTGACCGTCGGGTCCGAGGCGCTGCTGCTTACCGTGGATCAGATTGTTCAGACTCCGATCCACTACAACCTGCGCGAGACGATCATTACAGCAGTGGGCAGTCGACCGGAGCTACAACTGGCCGCACTTGGTATCGATGATGCGAAGATTCGTCAGTATTTCGCCGACAACGCGCGACTGCCCTTGCTGAACCTCTCGGCGCAGATGGCCTACATCGACCTCGAGCAAGACGCCGGTGGAGCGTACGACGATCTGCTTGTGGGCAACTTCATCGATTATGTTCTGGGGTTTGCGTTCGAGTGGCCGCTGGGTAACCGCGCCGGAGAGGCAGAGTATCGAAAGGCTAGATTGCAGCGGTCCGCGGCGGTGTTTCGCTACCAGCAGGCAGTCCAAGACGTTGTGTTGCAAGTGAAGGCCTCGCTGCGGGACGTCATTACCAACTACGAACTTATCCAGGCCACGCGATCGTTCCGCATCGCCCAAGCGGAGAACCTGCGGACATTCCTGGTTCAAGAAGATCTGAGAGGGCTGACCCCCGAGCGACTGAATCTCAAGTTCCAGCGTCAGGAGACCCTCGCCGCCGCGCAGCAGGAGGAGATTCGCTCGCTGGTCCAATACAGCAAATCCGTGGCGGCGCTGTACCGAGCGATGGGGGTAAGCTTGGCGATGAATCACATCGAGCTTGAGATTACTGATGACGGATCGTTTGGCGGATTCGATCATGCCCCGCCTGGTTGAGCCGACACCTGAGGCGATCGCCGAGGCATCGCGGTTGTTGGAGCGCGGGCAGTTGGTCGTGTTTCCGACTGAAACCGTCTACGGACTCGGCGCTGACACGCACAATGCCGAAGCGATCCTGAAGATCTACGCGCTCAAAGGGCGCCCCGCTGATAACCCGTTGATCGCACATGTGTACGATGATGAGCAGGCCCGACCGATCGTTGTGCGCTGGGACGATCGATGCGCCGTGTTATCCCAACATTTTTGGCCGGGGCCGTTGACGCTCGTCCTAGATCGCGCCGAGGTCGTTGATCCGGCGGCAACGGCCGGATTGGACACGATCGCCGTGCGCGCGCCTCGACATGTCGCGGCCAGAGCGCTGTTGCAGGCCTTCGGCCGATCCATCTCCGCGCCTTCGGCCAACCGGTCCGGACGGGTGTCACCAACGTCCGCTCAGCATGTGGTTGCTGATTTTCCCGAAGCGGACGACCTGTTCATTTTGGACGGCGGCCCCTGCCAGATCGGAATCGAATCGACGGTGCTTGAACTAACCGGTCCGGCCCCGCGCGTGCTTCGACCTGGGGCGATTACCGTCGAGCATCTACGTGAAGTCCTGGGCGAAATAGAAGCGCCGCAAATCAGAACGCAGCAGGCGAGCCCGGGTACAACGCTCCGACATTACGCGCCGCGCACACCTGCTGAACTTGTCGAAACAGCACAACTCGCCCAACGTCTGGCCAGCGGTGAGCCTGCGGCCGTCTTGTGCTTCGATCCGGCAAGCGTAAAGCCGCCGCATATCTCCGTCCCTATGCCCCGATCTGCCGATCTGTACGCCTCGCGTTTGTATGATGCACTCCGCACGGCCGATGCAACCGGCGTGTCGCGGATAATCATCGAGCAGCCCCAAGAAACACACGGACCGTGGGCCGCGATCCACGATCGGTTGCATCGTGCTACGGCACATGCCGACCTTGATGCCAACGATCAATAGCACGAATCAGGCCGTAATCCTCAGCCCACATCTCGTTGTAGGATGCCGATGCGTTGCGTCAGAACGAATCGTCGTCGGGCTTCGTGGTCGGGCGTGTAGTTGGGCGCGTCGTGGCCGGCCGAGTCGTTGGTTGCGAAGTTGGGCGCGTGGTGGGCTGACTCGTTGGCTGAGTGGTCGGCTGAGTCGTCGGCGCAGGCGCGGCGTCTTCGGGCTCGGCTTCCACGGCTTCGTTTTCAGGTTCCTCCGGCTTGCCGGTGTAGATCACAATATCTGCCCGACCGCGATCTTCTTCTCGCAGAGCTACGGCATCGGCGCGCTGCATGCTGACGGTCAGAATCTTCACGCCTCTCTTGCGACGTCGAAGCTCCTGTACGGTTCCGCCTTCAAAGTCGCTGTGAAACTGCCCCACAAGATGTACGACCTTCTCTGCACCGTCGCGCAACGCTTCAGCGATCGAATCCGCCATCGTCGCATCCATCGTCAATTGTCCACGAAACGCGCTGCGAACCTGCTCATCGGTCATCTGCATGTGCCGAGATTCAGCATCATCTTCAGCGTCTTCTTCCGGCGGCGGAGGCGGTTCGCCTTCAGCTCGCTCCACCATCACCTGCCAAAACCGTTGACGGTATTGCTTGTATGACTGTCGTTTGGGGCGTGCAAACAATCGCTTTTGCGCATCGGTCAATGAACGGAGCCGGTCGAATCCTTCTCTATTGGCCACACTCATATACCGAAGCCACGGCGTATTCGCGGCGACAACCGACGAACCAGCCCCCTTGGCCGCGTCGATGATTGGCTGATAGTTGTTCTCCCAATCCGGCCAACCGATCCGAAGAATCCGCTTTTCGAACGTCTCGTGATCGATTTCCTCAGCAAGGTAGTCACGCGCGATGCGAAGCCACTTCGTCGACGCTGTCTGCTCCAGGAACATATCTCGGTTGATGAAGTCAGCGAGATAGTCATCGACCAGCGCCTGCTCTTCGCGATCAAGCATTTCCATCGACAACGCCGTGCCGGGATAACGCTCCATCGCATATTCGACTACGGCCAGTTGAACAGCGTGTCCCACGGCATCATCATGCTGCTCACCGAGAATCACTACGTCGGCCCACTCGATCGCCTCGAGCAAGTCCTGCCAGTCGATCGCCGTGCCACTATTTGAACAAAACATTGGAAGCGACCGCGGCGGTTTGGCCGCCTCGAACGAAGCCGGTGGCTGGGCAAGGCCGTTCGGCGAATGGCGGTCAAAATAACTGCGGCTTGAGCAGCCGACGCTCCAGAAACACAACGATGATGCCCAGAGCAGCACAATGAATGTAGGACGAGTGTTTCGCATGCAACCAAGCATGACTAGAGCATTGGGCTGGGTCAATACCGAGCCGACACTTTTCGCCGCCAGAGATCAACGCTTTCGGACGCGACACAGCTTGGGGTACAGCGGCGATTCATTTACGCGGCAAGATCCGCTGTCGGACTTGCGGGCTGTCCTTCAAACTGAGTGGCGCCTCGATAACCTGCGACGAAAACTGTGAGCGCGGTGACTGTGCCATGGATTAGCGCGAAGCCGCCGAACACGAACAAATACACTGACGCGCCCGGCTCGGACCCGCCCAGCAGGCTCAGTGCAGCGCCTGCCGCGAGCGGTCCTATGAGAAATCCCGCATTGCCAGCGGCGTGATACGCGCCCATGCCGGCGGTGCCACGTTCGCTGTCGCAGACCGCCACCAGTGACGAGGCGAAAAGCGCCGCCCCCGCCAACCCGATCAGCGCGAAATCGATGATCATGATCGCCAGATTTCCCGAGACCGCCAAAGGGATCAGCGCCACGCCCGGTGCGTAGATGCATCCTGCGATCAACCGAAGGCGCAGCGATCCTATGCGGTCGGCGATTCGTCCCGCCGGCCAGGTTCCCAGCGCGGTCATCAACATCGCCAGCCCCACGAACCCCCCGATTGCCGCCGGGCTGAAGTCCGTCACTGATGCGAGATACAACGGCACGGTCGTCGCCAATAGCGCCGCAACAAAGCGGTCACTGAACATCATCGCCAGCGGTCGCCAGATCGGCCGGGACTCGCCTCTGCGCTCAAGAGTAGTGCTTCGTGAACTACGCTCGTTTCCTTGGTCGCGATGGGGCCGGAGCGTCAGTCCCACCGCCGCCGCCACGATCACACAGGCGATCGCTCCGGCCCACAGGCACAGCACCGCGGTCTGAGCGCCGATGATCCCGCCGAGTCCTACCCCGATTGCAATTCCAAGCATCATCGCCGTCGCCGCCGCCCCCATGCGTCGGCCGCGTGTGGCCGGCGACCCCGCTCGCGCGATGAACGCAAACAACACCGCGTACACCGTCAGGTCCGCCGCACCTTCGATACATCGCAGCACGAGTGTCGGCACAAACCCGATCGGCACCGCCATCATCGCCAGGAGTGCGGCGTTAGCCAGCGCCGCAATCGTGATGGTGTTGACGAGATTGCATCGACGCCGAAGGAATCCAGCCAGTCCGATGCCCGCGAGCGCGCCGATGAGGTTGACGCTCATGAATGCGTGAGCCGCCCCTACGCTCACGCCGTAACGTTCGACGAGCAATTGCCGAAGCACCGGCACGACCATCGCGTCAGGGAGGGCTGAGAGAAACAACAACCCGCAGGCCGCGAGCACGGACCACTTCGCGACGGTTGCATTATGGTTCATCGACCTTCCGCGATTCTCGGGGACGGCGATCGATCTTGGATGCCGTGACGTGGTCACGAGTGTGACT
This sequence comes from uncultured bacterium, assembly GCA_965369945.1. Classification (GTDB taxonomy): domain Bacteria; phylum Planctomycetota; class Phycisphaerae; order Phycisphaerales; family SM1A02; genus JADFNO01. The sequence goes on from CBDUST010000204.1 coordinate 4,931, forward strand.
CCTGGGGTGTTCGAATCAGACACAGACTACCGTGGTCTAGCCCGATCGCAGCATCCTGGCTGCGAATCAACTTGCTATGGATTGCGGTATCGGCTCGACGAGCGCTGGAGGTCAAACAGGAGCGCCGTCGTCGTGAGCCGGGCGTATATCGGCCGGCGCGGACGGGTATCAACGCGATCTTATTCGTTGCAGGGCAAGGGTTTGCGTGCATTTGGACGGATTTCTGCATCAGACGTCCAAGGCCGTTGATTGTCCGATAAAGCAGGGGCTTGGAATGGCTTGAGGCCTGAGGCTTGAGGGGCTGCAACGCTGGCGCGCGCGAGATTTCAGGCGACCTAGGGATTAGTTTCTGCGCGCCACAGTTGCCGCGCCGCCGGACTTTTTGTTTGGATCGCCGCGACCATTTGAACATGGAAGAACAGCTCCTTTCATAGAGGGGGTTGCGGCTCCGTATGCGCGCGCTGGAGCCGCCGTTTTGTAAGTCAGTCCACAAAAAGCGGATTGGCAGCTCACCAGGCGGGATATTTTTTCAAGAATTTTGAGCTGGCCTGCGCGATTCAGCGGCTGGCCGGCGCGCGCCAACGAACAGCCCTGAATCTCCTTTGGGAATCCGACCGCTGGTGGTAGACTTTTGGATGTCCGGCTGCACGGGGACACCTGAATCCGGGGGCGGCGGTCCCGATTCCATCGGGATGCAGCCTCTCGGACGGAAGGAGGCGGCAGGCATGTCGTCCAACTCAAGCTTCGCAAACTTGGCGAGCGCTGGTATGAGGACATCGCGGCGGAGACTTTATCGTCAGAGTAAGCGTCTACTGACGCGGCTAGTGGCCGGAAGATGGTGGGGGCCGCGCCGCGGTTTGGAGCCGGCGGTTCGGGGTTTTCTTCGCGCTCGATCACGAAGTTACCTGCTGCACCTGGCTGGGAACCGCGCGTTTGCGCTGGCGGCGGCGGCAACGTTGCTTGCGACCGGGACGGCGCGGGCCTTGCCACCCGTTGAACTGTCCGATGTTGCCGCGGGTAACGGTGGCTTCATCATGATCGGGATCGATCAGCAAGACTTCTCGGGCCGGAGCGTCTCGGGGGCCGGTGACGTCAACGGCGACGGCGTGCCCGATGTTATCGTGGGGGCAAGTTCGGCCGACCCGGGCGGCAATCTCTTTGCGGGCGAGAGCTACGTGATCTTCGGAAAGGCTGATGGGACGGCCGTGGATCTGGCGGACGTCACCGCTGGCAAAGGGGGCTTCGTCATCTATGGCATCGATGTGCAAGACTTCTCGGGCCGCAGCGTCTCGGGGGCCGGCGACGTGAACGGGGACGGGCTGGACGATGTCATCGTGGGGGCGCAAGGTGCCGACCCGGGCAGCATCAGCAAAGCAGGTGAGAGCTACGTGGTCTTCGGCAAGGCCGACACCTCGCCCGTGAACCTCTCCGACGTCGTCGCTGGCGACGGGGGCTTCGTTATCAATGGGATCGATTTTGACGACTACTCGGGCTCGAGCGTTTCAGGGACCGGTGACGTCAACGGCGACGGGCTGAACGACGTCATTGTGGGGGCAGTCTTCGCCAACAAACGCACGGGCGCGAGTTACGTGGTCTTCGGCAAGGCTGACACTGCGGCGGTGAACCTATCCGACGTCGTCGCCGGTAACGGAGGCTTCGCCATGATCGGCACCGATTTTTATGACTTGACGGGACGTAGCGTCTCGGGGGCGGGCGATGTCAACGGCGACGGGCTGGACGACGTCATCGTCGGTGCGCCAGGCTACTACAGCAACAAGCCAGGCAAGAGCTACGTTGTCTTCGGCAAGGCGAACACCAAGCCCGTCAACCTGGCCAACGTTGCAGCTGGCGACGGGGGCTTCGTCATGAACGGCGTCGATTCTGATGACTTGGCGGGCCATAGCGTCTCGGGGGCAGGTGATGTCAACGGCGACGGGCTGGACGATGTCATCGTGGGGGCAAAATACGCCGACCGGGGTGGCATCAGCAAAGCGGGCGAGAGCTACGTGGTCTTCGGCAAAGCTGACGGGACGCCCGTGGACCTAGCCGACGTCGCCACCGGCATCGGGGGATTCGTCATCAACGGCATCGATTCTCTCGACCGCTCGGGCTCGAGCGTTTCGGGGGCGGGTGACGTCAACGGCGACGGACTGGACGATGTAATCGTCGGGGCATCTTATGCAGAGCCGGGCGGCATCAGCGAGGCGGGCGAGAGCTACGTGGTCTTCGGCAAGGCTGATACCGCGGCGGTGAACCTTGCCGACGTCGTCGCCGGTGACGGGGGCTTCGTCGTCAACGGGGCCAGTTCCCACGACGAGTCGGGCTCTAGTGTCTCGGGGGCGGGTGACGTCAACGGCGACGGGCTGGACGACGTCATCGTTGGGGCTCTATATGCCGGACCGAGCGGCTATCACTCGGGCGAGAGCTACGTGGTCTTCGGCAAGGCCGACACCGCGGCGGTGAACCTCGCCGACGTCGTCGCCGGCGACGGGGGCTTCGCCATGTACGGTACCCGCGCATATGACTTCGCGGGCTGGAGCGTCTCCGGAGCGGGTGACGTTAACGGCGACGGGCTGGACGACGTCATTGTCGGTGCGCCACGCCGCGACGGCTACGACCCCGGGCCAGGCAAGAGCTACGTGGTCTTCGGTAAGGCCGACACCGCGGCGGTGGAACTGGCCGACGTTGCCGCCTGCGACGAGGGCTTCGTCATTATTAGCATTCACGATCCCGATGATGCCGACCTTGCGGGCGGCAGCGTCTCGGGAGTTGGCGACATCAACGGCGACGGGCTGGACGACGTCATCGTGGGGAACCGATTCGGCGACGGGGGGGCCCAACCTTTCGCGGGCGAAAGCTACGTGGTTTTCAGCCCCGCCGAACCACCAACTACACTCGAATCGTTCAGTGCGTTCCGCGGTTTCCACGACTCCGGTGACTTGGACAGCCTTCTGGAGTCGGATGACAACAAGCTCTGTTATGAGCCTGGCATCGTTCTCGATCCATCCGAGGCTCCGGTCACGCTGGATTTCGTGGGAACGTTGCCAAACGATTCGCCGGCCACACTCGACGTGACGATCGAATCGTCAGCGAACACTGTCGGTTTGGAACTCACAATCTCATTCTGGAACTTCAACACGGAGTCGTGGAATACTGTCGGTACGGCCACGCAATCGCTCAACGCCGATACAGTCAGGAAGTTTGCCGGCAAACCGGCGCATCATGTACAGGCCGGTACTGGCGAGGTAAGGACTCGATACGAAGTTCGTCAAGTGAGCCTAATATTCCTGTTCCCATGGTTGGATTGTGTTGACCAGGTGGTCTGGACTACAACCAGCTAGCAACTCGATCAACCGATATCAAGGATCTTCA
>CBDUST010000205.1:0-8301 GCA_965369945.1 uncultured bacterium
AGTCCGCATCGAGATCGACGCGAAACTGCTTGCGCCCTCGTAGTTGCTGATACAGCCGACGTATTTCCTCAAAGAACTCAGGTCTCGTGCCTGTACGAATAACGAAATTTCTCCGCTCCGCGCGTCGAAGATTCCGCCTCCAGTATTTGGAGAATCCGGCACGCACGTCGTTCAATGGTCGATCAATATCGAGTAGGAACGTTCGGTAACTGCGGGATCGATCGGTTGGCGCGAAATTCGTGCGATCAAATGAGACCGATGCGCGAACATTCCAATCGGGGGAGCCGAGTGGGGCCAGAATTCGAAGTGTGAGGCCGCGGCGCTGAACGTATTCTGCCTGAAGCGCGCTGAGACATTGCGCCAGTCGATCGATGTCATCGTCGCCTCCCAGTCGCGTGAGCGGCCCGCCGGCCACATACGCAATACCTCCTCCGACGACCGGCAGATGTCTCACTCGAACGCTGGCAACCCCGATAAGTTCACCGTCTGAATCGATCGCAACATGTTCGCACTCAGCACGACGGCGCCGGGCCAGCGCGTGGGCATAGGCCCAAGTCTGCTGATAATTATGATCGAGAAATCGGTGCGACAGATCATCCCATTTGTCTCGGCTTACCGGCCGTATCATGTCGGAACGGAACATCAGGCTTTCCTCTCAGTTCGAAGTGGCACAAGGAATCACAGACGTAGCGACCGGAGTCACGCGCCAACCACGGGTGCGGTCGACCCACATATGGCAATCGCTCTGCGAGGCGGCGACGGGAGTACCCGCGGCCGAGCGACGACTGCGCGCTTTCGGCAGGCCAGCGGAGTGAGACTTCCAATGAAACCGAGCGTGAGGTACCAAACGAGAACCGTCTGTCCGAAATTGGACACGCCGATAAAGACCGTACAGTGGATCACCATTGACACGCCCAACGCCCAAGCCATGGCCATGTGCCCTGCGGATGTTGGGCTCCAGCGAAGCCGTCGTGTGCGCATGCCGTGGACCCGCGTGATTGTTTGTTGCAGCGCTCTGGAGCGCCGTCGGGTCCCCTCACGCAACATCCGTCCGACTCCGTAGAAGGCTACGGCGATCATGCCGAGAAAAAGTCCGAGTGTGAGAATCCCACCCTCAACTCCTTGAAGAATGTACTCGTTGGTAATCGCGTCAAGACCGTAAGTCCACCAACTGGAATACACCTCGGTCCCGATCATCCACCACTCGTTGAAATGGCGGATGAACTCGTCGATAAGTTTGAAGCGATACCACCCGGTCGACTGCGGGACCAATTGGACCCGCGCCAGGAGGTGCCAGACCGGATTCACCATAACCAACTGGAGCGCGATCACACCCAGAACCGCGCCCCAGCGCAGCTGCGAGAACCAGCGGCGGACTGGAAACAGCGTCGCGGCAACCACGCCAGCCAGCAAGCCACCCAACGGAGTGGCAGATGCACAGGTGATGACGACAACCATTGCCCCGGCCAACCCAAGCACTGCCAGAATTCTGTTAGCGCCGCGATACCACCACAGCGCTCCAATCAAGGGCATCAGCGCCGCCCAAAACGAGCCGGCGAGAATTGGGTGAAGAAAGGGACCACGACACCGTAGTCGATCCGCGCGCACAATCGTGAATTCCGGAATCCCGCCGAAGATCGCAAACAGGTTTCGGCCGGTGGTCTGTTCGACCAGGAATAGCACAGCCACAGGAAGACTGATGAGCGCCGCACACTGCGCGAATACGGCCAGATCGCTGAAGCTTCGGACGGTGAGCCGGCATAAGAAATATAGTCCGACCGCATCATATAGAAGACCGAGACGCATGATGAATGCCGACAGGCTGGCGTGCAACACGGTGGCCAGCAGCGTTGCGCAGATCGCCCACGACAGCACCACCGTGTCCAGCGGCCTCCATCGCCATCCCCACATCTCGCCGCGCAACAATACTCGCCCCCAACCCGCCATCACCAATATTCGCAGGAAATTGAAGTCGAGGGTCGCGACCACGATTCGTTGCGTCGGGCCGACGAAACACACCAGGATCAGCATGGGCACGAGCGCGTAACGTCGAGGTACCAAGAGCGTGGCCGCCCCCAGCACGACGAGCAATACCAACCCAAGCGGGTGCACCGTGGTTTGATTGAACCAGTCCGGAATTGGTGTATTGGCAGGCATCATCAAGACTTGGCCTTTACTTCGGTCACTGAAGCTGTTGCGCAGTTCCAAGCCGTCCTGTCTGCTATCTCTGCATCACACGTTCGAGGCAACTTGTTCATGCAACCATCTTTCGATCATGAGCCGACTCGATCGTCGAGTGAACGATCCACGATTTCACCAGACCGCCAAAGCGCTCCGAAACGATCGCTGCATTGGGGAACAGGCGCTGAAGTTGATTCCTAGTCAACAGTTGAACCTCTCTGACGACTTGATCGGCCCGCTCGGCATCCGGATATGGCCCCCGCCATCCGCAGCGCCTGCGTTGAATAATCGCCTTGCGGACGCCGATCGGTAGCCACTGCCAACCGGGCACATGAAAATGCGGCTCGATCGGAAACCAGTAATTCGGGGTCTGTAGCCAAAACACCGGCGCCACTCGCTGAAGTTCTCTGGCCATCGCTGCTTGTCGTTCGAACGTGAACAGATGCTCAATCACCGAGTTACTGAATGCGACGTCGAAACTGTTATCCGAAAATTGACTCAGATTCGCTACATCACCGAACATGGGGCGGAAGTTCGGACGACAACTGATCCTCGGCTGAATGTTGACGGCCGTGATATGCACATCATCGCGTCCACCCCAACCTCGCTGTTCCCAAAACTCGGGAGTGCCGCCGAAGTCGATGATGCGCAGCGGTCGTGGAAGCGACTCTACGAGCTGTTCAAAACCGAGAAAACGCCTCGAGCGCATGCGATTCGAGAGTGAATTTGGGTTCTCTACGGCTGCGAATCTCCGAATCAACGACATTGCATTCAGCTCACTTCCTTGCGGCGAATCCAGAACGATCCACCCTGGGTCGGCGCGCCGGCGAGTTCCGGGCTTGTCCAAAGCGGCGATAGAACATCACCCAGCTCTTGATCTTCAGTAATGAACCGGTTTGGTAGAACGATTTCGTACTGTTCGCCGAACAACAGAAGCGCCGCCAGCATGTATTGCTCGGAGTAGTAACGATCGACCCAGCGCTCCGGATAGTCGTAGGGCAGCCAGATATCGTGAAAATGGATCAGCACACCCGGCTTGAGCCGCGGAAGAACATCCAGAAATATCACCTCGACGTCGGAGTTCATGAAGACGCGATGCGAGCTGTCGACGAACAGGATGTCGCCCGGCTGAAGTGAATCAAACACCTCAAGCCCCACCGACTCGACTGGACTTCGATAGACATGATCGCAAACCGCGTCAATCGCTGCTCGCGGCTCCGGGTCGATCGAGATGATCTGGCACGTGTGATCGAGATCCGTGATTGCCTGTCTGGCAAAGAGCGTCGAAAATCCTGAGCCAATCTCGAGGTACGTCGTGGGCCTCACGTCAGCAATCAGACCGCTCAGAGCGACCGCATCCAGGCCGGGAAACCACGGGTTGCTCCAATGCGGTGTCGAACTGTCGGCTCGAGCACCATCGCCGTGCATCGGTATGCGGCGCAGATTGTCCTGCAACCGAAGGAAGCCTTGCAGTCGTTCACGGTAACCCTCACGGCCTTGTTCGATTATCTCAAGCAGCGCCGGATGCGGCGGATTACCGTAACCATATCGCGGTCCGGGCTGCGGTGGATCGTCAATAAAGATGACCGGCCTTCCACGCACCATCTTCCAAAGCGCCCGTCCAGCTTGGAGAGCGGGTCGAATCGCTGGTTGAATCGCTAGGTTCATTGTCTTACGTTCTCGCTGTTGAACAACATGACGACGAACAACGCGTCGTCAAGCAGCCTGTGACAGCGCAGCCTCGGATTCGGCAGCCTGATCAGGCACAAACTGAAGGTTTCGCTCGGCAGTCGAATCGCGGACAGTGAACGGAATGATCGTCGCCCGATCCCCGAGCCCTCGCTTCAATACCCGTCGCACTGTTCCCAAGATCGAACGCAGTTTCTCCATACTCGACAGCTTGGTCAGCCAGTATCGGAGCATCGGGAATCCGCGGTAACGCGGCGCATGGACACCCATCAAACGGCTCACAAGTATCCGGGCCCAAACAGCCCCGCGCCCGCGCAAGAGATTCGGCTGCGATCGCGGCAGAATCGAGGCATCGGCGCGAGTCAGTGCTAAGTATCGTGCGTCCATCGCCTCCCGCAGAATTCGCCTTCCCCGTTCTGTTCGAACCAGCACGAGTGATCGCCCGTCTTCGCCCGGTTCGGCGCGCCTATACCACGGATCACCTACAGCAATGTCAGCGAACTCGCCCGTATGATCAGCGCAAACGTGGCAACGCCATTGTTTGTCGTTCGTTAGAATTTCGCCCCACGATTCTTCGTAACTCAGCGAGCGCGTCTGAATCCCGTTTCCAGTCCTCAGAGTGACGGTTGCCTCGCCCGGCCAGCCGTTGCCGCGATACCGCAAGTCGACGACCTGCGACGGATCATCGACACCCATCTGCCGAAGCAATTCCAACGTCGCGTTCGTTGTCGGCGTGCCCGCGCAGAAAAAGGCGATCGTCACGCCCACCTTCTTGGCCAACGCGGGACGAACTTGCGTGGCTTTACCCACCGCGGCCACATCGCACGGTTTGCCGATGAAGACGCACGGCGAAGGCGCATCCTCAATGAGCTGAAGGCCATCACACGGGCTGGCCGGAGCGTAGCGCGATCCGGTGGCGCTGAGTATCTCCTGGCGGGTCGTGCTGAGTACCGTGTGATTGAGATATGGCGCGTCGGATCGGGCCTTGATGTGCAGAACGCCGTGCATGCCGCCTCGTTCAATGCAGGCTAGGGCGAGCGCGCTGGCGGCGCCGCCGCTGGAGCCGGCAAAGCGAATCGCCTCGTCCGTCGCATGGCCTTCCCACACTTCCAGTACAGGTCCCCAACCCGCCACGAGCTCACGAATGAGATCAGTATGCGAACGATCGAAGGTGTGCTCAAGCCCGAGACCAGGACAGACGCGCAGCGCCGCTTGATCATCCACTGTAGTTCGACGTGGCGACTTGAAGCGCGGCCGCCGACCGTGCCCCAGCGAGTCGATCATCTCGATCGTGCCCGGACTGACATACGCGCACGCGCCGCAGCCACAGCAAAGCTGTCGTTGAGCTACATCTTCAACATTCTCAATCACAGGCAAGCGCACAGTTGTTCTCATTTCCAAGCGCAGGCGTCAGTACAACAACTCTTGTCGTTTGATGCGAGTCCACAGTCGACGGATCTTCTTGCGCACACCGAGGTAGACACGCGGATCGATCGGCGACTCTTGTATGGCTCTGGCCGACATTCGAAGGTGTGCGGTCCACGCCTCGATGGTTCGGGTGCCCCGCATCCAGGCCGAAAGAGGCAGGTGACGCTCGAGGTCCGCGTCGGTCTTCAACATCGTGTGGGGCGATCGTGGATCATCCATGTGATCGATGGGCACCAGCGGCACGCACCAGCCGTTGGTCCAGCCGGCCGCGGCAATGCGTATGCAGTAGCGCGTGAATCCCTTGTCCTTGGGCGGTAGTACACCCAAAGCATCCACACATTCTCGCTTCATGATGACGCCGCTTCCTTGCACCCACGGATTGACCATCAACTGATGTCCACAGGCGAAGCGATACGTTTTCTTCTGGGCCAATTCGGGAACGTAATCCTCGGCCGGAAAGTGCCAACAAGCGATCACACCGAACTTGGCGACATCGTGATGCGCCCGACTCAAACGTTCGACCCAATCCTCGCTCACCAGACAATCGTCGTTCACGAACCCCAGCAAGTGTCCATCCGAGTTCTCAAAGAACCAATTGATCGGCTCCCTCAAAAGCTCGTTACTGGGCGAATGGTGGAATCTGTGCAATCGTGGATGATCGAGGTTCGCGCGCACAACGTCGAGTGTTTCGGAATGCGTTCCATTATGCCACACCCACACGCGCGTTCCTTCGTCACACGATTCGAGCAAGCGCGGAAGCGACAACCGCGTGTAGTGAGGTCGCGCATGTGTGATCATCAGCAGATCGATGAGTCGTGTATCTGTCATGTGATATCCAAGGTTCCAAAAGCTTTAGAACCCCTCACCCAATGCGTTGAGCCGGCGCCGGATCGAACCCAAGCAATTGCCGGCCTAACGATCGTTTGATCCGCCGCAGCGCTGCTCGCGCCTTTCCGGGGGCGCGGTATGCGAATTCCGGAATGTGCGACAAGAGCGACGGATACAGCATTTGCCTGGTCTCCATGCTGAGTACGGGCTTGCCGGAAAGACGTGCGATTTCTACCGCTTGCCGCTGACTGCTCTCGACAAACAACATGGCCTTGGTGGATCGATATATCTTGGCCTTGTACGAACCGTGCGAGCCGGACGCCAAGCGCGCCGCCTTGTTCGGCAGATCCATCATGTATAGATGTTCATAACGAACGCCATGCCGGACGAGCCAATGCGTTGTCAGATCGCGATATTTCTCGAGTCGGCACGTGACCAACGATCCCAGCGGCGTCGTGGGAAGCAACAGCGGCCGTGCGTGTTCAATAAACTCGCGATACTTCGGGCCATCATCATTCTCTTGCTCCGTTGGGTCCACACAGAGCACGCCGTCGATGTCGACGCAGGCGTGTTGGAGCATGCCGCCGTGCATGAGGTTCCATTCGAACACGCGCGGCACAAGAACTTCCTCAAAGTACAGATCGACTTCCTCAGCCGCTTCGGGAGCTACGTATATCGCACCATAAAGGACTTCACAGTCTCGCTGCGTTTCGGCGAGTCGTTGCCGCGCTCCTCGAATCGTTGCTCCACTAAGCACCGAATCGTCCAGCACGAGGGCTTTTGTGACAGACGCAGCTGTCTGATGCAGGCCTCTGCGCTCGCCACGCACGCCACAACCCAGACGCCGGCCCTCGATGAACCCCTCCAAGTCGATCACCGGCAGGTTTAGATGCAGCGCAAGAAGGTTCGCCGCCAACATTCCGCTGCGCGGGATTCCGACGACTAGATCGATATCCCGAGGGATAATGCTCAGGCAACTGGTAATCGTCTGGTTGAGGTCAGCGACACTTCGATAGTTCATAGTTTCGTGCCTCGAAACCCGAGGTTGATCCACCCGTGGTCGTAGCCACGCACATCGGCGCGATCCAACTCCTGAACCTTCGCTAGACCTACTTTCGTCAGGAGACTGTGCAAGAACCGCGGCGAGAAGATTGCCCGGTGCCAGTTGGGGCTGCGCAATTCTCCGTGCCCATCACCGTAGGTAAATATTCGCCCAGCAGCCCAAAGGCACGGATCCTTGTCCGGATTGAATCGATACCATCCGTCTTGCTCCGTCCGGTCTTGACCTGTCGTTTCGTAGTCTACGAAGACTCGACAAATCTCCAATCCGTTTGGAACCCAAATCTCCAGCACCCCGCCCGGCTTGAGGATCCTAACCCACTGACGCAGTGTTTCTTCGAGTCGATACCAGGGGATATGCTCGAGAATATGACTCGCGTAAACGACCTCAAAAGTAGCAGATTTGAATGGGAGCCTTCTCGAAGCATCCGCAACGTAATCGACGTTCCTTCGCAGAACAACGTCTAGCGTCTCAAAGTCGTCTACGCGATCATCGCCCGGTCCGATCTCGAGTTTGCGACCTGTGGCACGTTTGTAGCGCACCAAGTTCACGCGCGTGACGATCCATCCGATCGGGAACGTCTGCATCGCGAGCCAGAAGGTGCGCGCTGCAATTCTCGCAATAGCTTTGAGCGTTCCCCGAAGTCCACGGGCGGTCAAACTCGTTGAACCTGATGTTCCTGTTTGCAGCACCGACATCGATTCGTCCTATTAGACCGTTCGATCACGCACTAAGCATGTGCAAGATAGATTCCACTCTGCTGATCGAATTCGCCGTTGTGATCAAAGCGGCACATCCATAGCCCGTCTTCGCGAAGCTGGTTCTCGAAAAAATCGCGATTGAATCGGATCCGATGAAGCGGACCTTGAGACTCCTGCCTGTAGTCTGGCGGATTGACGATCACGTCAGGAACGTTGTCCTCAAGATAAGCCGTTAGGAACACTCGCCCGTCCGGGGCCAGTATCCTCTGGAATTCGTGTAGATACACCCTGATATCATCAATCTCCATGTGCGTGAAGACGGAGTACAGGTAAATGATGTCACAACTCTGATCGGCGAGGTCGAATCGGAATCGATCGTTCAGCCGGATCGCACCCTTTGGGCTGTACCGCTCG
>CBDUST010000206.1:0-8233 GCA_965369945.1 uncultured bacterium
GCGCGATATTTTCGCTCGGTCGGCGTTCTACCGGTGGATCAACGAAATCCCCTAGGAACCTGGAGACCCAACAGATGACAATGCTCATGAAAAGGACCTCCCTACTGGCGTGTATGGCGGCGCTGATCTTGCTGGTTGGTGGTGGGCCGACATTGGCCGCCAACCCCTCGAACGACGAAGTGGGATTGATCTCGGTGAAGTTCGCAGGCGGATCGGTCACGGATTACTTCGACGCGCTGGTCAAGGAAGCGGGAACGATCAACGTCATGCTGGCGCCGGAGGCAGCCGATGTGTCGATGCCGCCGGTGACGCTGACCAACGTGAGCGTTTCAGCTGCGATCGGCCTGGTTGACGGGCGCTCAGCTTCGCCGCCAGGTCGTGTCATCAAGCTGAATGTTCGCCAAATGCCTCAGTACCACGACGGCGCGCTACCGACGTATCAGGTTCGAGCGGAGGTTCGCCCCACGGGGGGTGGGACATACACCAGTGTTTGGACGATTGCGGGTCTGTTGCGGGGCGACGTCTTTGATGCCGATGATGTGCTGGCGGCTGTGGAGGCCGCCATGGACATTCTCGCGTCGACGGATGAACCGACCATTCGATTCCATAAGGAAACGGGTGTGCTGATAGCCCGCGGTGATCCGCGGCAACTGAGCACGATCAAGGAGGTGCTTGAGCAGCTCGAGCAATCGCAGATTCTGATGTCCCAGAAGCCGATGCAGGAACTGCATGATCAGAACGCGGCTCTCAAGACTGAGCTGGCGAATGCAGAGGCGCGCCTGGCCGACCTGACCGTCCAGTGGGATACTGCACGTGATGAGCTTCGGCTGTTCCGAGTCGATTTGGAAGCTCAGATGGCGCGACTTGCTGAGATGGAGCGTAGACTTCGTCTGAAGGATGAGGACTTACTCGACCTGACATTGTTGCTCAGAAAGACGCAAGCGGAACTGGACGCCGAACGGAGGAAACCGACTGGTGACCGCAAATCACGGCGCGACAACCCATAACTGGCTTTCAGCGGCGATCTCATCGCCCCGCAGCCTGCACGTGCCGTCGAAAGTCAGATCACTTACAGAGGCGATCGCTTCGGGAAACACCGAGGCGTTCGCTACGTTCTACCGGCGGTGGTTTGACACGATGTACGCCCAAGCTCGAAGCGCATCCGGTCGGGACGAATCGTTCTGCCTTGATGTTGTTCAGGATGCGATGTTGCGCGTGATCAAGTCGGTGCCCTCGATGGCGAGCGATGACGATCTGCGCCGCTGGCTGCGCGTTGTTGTTCAATCATGCGCGTATGATCGCTTCCGTGAAGAGGCGCGGCGCAAAGCGCGCGAACAGCGCGCCGTTGCGGTGCGTGGGTTGAGCAATTCCAATGGACAACTAGGGGCCGACGAGGAGACCATCGATCGAATTCGTTGGTTGGAGAGCGAGTTGCAATCGTTGGATGACCGCGACGTACAACTGCTGCTGATGCGGCATCGGTTCGGCTGGACGCTGAAGCGGATCGGCCGAACCTTGGGGATGAAGCCCGGCGCAGTTGACGGACGGATCAGGCGGGTGTTGAGCAAGCTGCGCCGCCGAGCCAAGGAGCAATCGGATGAATGAACATGAACGCAGCCAATTGACACCAGACGGCGAAGCGCGACGTGAGGCAATGCTTGATGAACTTGTTGGCGCCATGCAACGGGTTCATCACAGGCGGCGAGTTCGACGCCGTGCGGCAAGCGCATCGGCTGTATTGGCGATATTCGCGGGGATGGCTTGGGTGATCGGATCGCAGTTGTCGGTAGGTGATCCAGAGCAGATGCGGATCGCCGAAACTCAGCCGCAACCGCAGCTGCCGGACGCACCTCCGACCAAACGCCTCATCCAAACGGTGGACGACGATCAACTGTTAGCGTTGCTGGCGCAGCTCGATCGTCCAGCCGGGATCGTGCGAAGCGAAGGTGAGATATGGCTGACCAACGCCGTCACTGATGCCGAGCTTGGGTTGACGCCCCCGCCCCCGGAACCAGTCGATCCTTCGACGATGTGACGCGATCCGACACGCTCGGGGCGAATCGAGGTAGACTGCGCGTGATATGAATCGGCGAGTGACGCATCTAGGTTCACTTGTTGTGTTGCTGCTTTGCGGATTGCACAGCGGCTGCGCGACCAGCCAGGGGCCGGACGTTCTTTCGATCGACAGTCAAACGTATCCCGAAGCGTTTGATGCCGCGGTCGAGGCCGCGCGGGTGGCTGGGCTGTCGCCGATCGTGCAGGACCGGCGCAGCGGTTTGATCGAGACCGAGCCGAGGATTGCCGGCTCCGTGCTCGAACCGTGGCGAACGGACAACGCCTCATTCACGCAAACGATCGAGAATACGATCACGTTTCAACGGCGTCGGGCCCGGTTTGAGTTCGCGCCGGTTATTTTCCAGCCGGACCAGTCGCCGGATGCGCCGCTGACCGGCCCCGACCTGTTTGGAACGCAAGAGGCCGAGGTGGATCTAACGCGGCATGCCGGTGCGATTGAGTTGCGTGTGTGGGTGTATGTGGAGCGGTCCTACACGCCTGGATTGCGCCGCAGTACGTGGACTCGCGCCAAGACCACGAGGACGCGGATCGTACCGGCCGAGGAAGAGGAAGCGCTTGGGAAACAGTTTTGGACGCCGGTTCACCGGGATGAGGCGTTCGAACGTCGGCTCCTGGCGGTAGTGCAGAGCGCGCTGGCCCAACAGTCCGAGGCGTCGTCGGACGTGCCGAATGGCGAAACGGTCGCGGCGACGAAACGATAGAGCCGGGCACTGAAACGCTAGGCGGCGGCCGGTGCGATCTCGCCGGGTTCGGTAACGCCCAACAAATCACCGGAACGTTCACGCACCGCGCAAACGGACTTGAACGCATCGTTATCGCCGAGTTGCCACAGCACGATGGTTGATTCGACCGCGTTGTTACGCCAAGCGCCGATGACCGACTGCGTCCGGCGGAACGCAGTCAGTCCCTCATCGATAGCGGCTGAGACTTGCGCTTCAACCGTTTCGCCAATATCTCGATGGTGTTGGAGGTAATCCAACAATCCCCGCAGGGCCACAGCCGAGGCGGCGACCGAGCGCGAGAAGTGGCCATCATTCCGTTGCATCTCCAGCAGTTGCATCGCCAATCGCTCAGCGAGCGGTGTTGGTGCGTAGGTCAGCTCACAACACCGCTGCAAGGCGAGGCCGCACGCCGCCGCCGCGACTGCGTCCGACACCTCAAGATGCTCGGCGACTGCTCGATTCACACGCCGCCCGTTGCTGAGCACCTTCTCAACGAGCCGGCCGTACGATTCTGCGGTGAGCAGTCGCTCAATATGGGTCAGGCTAATCATGTGGACCTCCCGATCATCACCCGAGTCAGTTCGGGTTATGTTTGGGTATCGTGGAAGGTTTGTCAAGGCCAATGTTCGGGTTTTGTTACACAAAATCGGATGCGATCTGTGGAAATGCGAGATTCCGCGGTAACAGCGGCCTATCGATTCCCAACGAGGCTTACGGAGCGAGTCTCGATTTTCGCGGCTGCTCTCGGCGCCCTCGGTATAAGCAGGGCCGGAGTACATCGCCGACGCGTCGGCAGGGAGGTTCACCATGTCCGATCAAGCACCCGCAGCAGCAGCACCGTATTACCCGCAGCAGCCCTACGTGATGGTGCCGGTCCGTGAGCGCAACGGGCTGGGCGTGGTTGGGTTTATCATTGCGTTGGTCGGACTGGTTATCCCCACCGGCATCGTGGCTCTATTGGGGCTGATGATCAGCCTCGTTGCCCTGGGTCGTGCTCCGAGAGCGTTTGCAGGTCTGGGCGTGATCACCGGGCTGTTCGGCACGGTGATTTGGCTGGTAATCACAATCGTCGCGGTCTTCGGCATGCTGATCGCCGGACTAGTCGCGGTCGTCTTCGGAGCAGGGGCGTTCATTCTCACCCAGCCGGAGATCATTGAAGTGACCTCCGACATGCTCAACACGTCGATGGTCGTGGTCGAGTATGAAAAGGATCACGACGAGTTGCCCACGGACATCGCTGCACTTGGCCTGGGCGTACCCACACAGACCGATCCCTGGGGCCGTGCGTACCAGTACAAGTTGGTGGACGCTGACCCGGGCTTCGATATTGTGAGCAGCGGCAGCGACGGCGAGTTCGACACGGATGACGACATGGCCCTGAGTGGGCTTCACAAGGTTTGGGGGGACGCGTTCGAGAGCTTCGGCTCCAAGATGGAAGACCTGTGCAAGAGGCTCGAGCGACTGGAAGGAACGAATATCCGCTTCGATCAGCATGCCTCCGGCCACACCTTCTCATGGAGCGACTTAGATCACGCAAAACGGTACCGCGAGGCTGCGCTTGCCGCGGCTGCCGCTTCAGTTGACGGAACCTCAGCACCGGTCGCTGTACACGACAAGTACGCGACCGAGTCCGACGAGGACTAGCCGGGTCAGTCTGAGCGACAACGAAATCGACAGAATACGCTGATCCCATCATGGGATCAGTTTGCGCGCGCACGAGTCGCCGTAGAAGAACTCAACACAGAGGCACAGAGGACACAGAGGGGAAGAAGGGATGAGGGATGGGAGTGTGGGCGACGGGGGGCGCGAGATAGCCGAGGGTGGCAACCCTCGGATCATCTCGCCACACCACGACCCCGCTTAGCGGCCGCTCCCCGAGCGGCGTGGTTGAGCGCTAAATCGACCGATCGCGCTCTCTGGGTCAGACTGCCGAAATTTAGGCTTGGAATCCTCGGGGGGAGCGTTACACTGGAAGGCCGATAGCATCCGGTTCTAGCGTAGGAGGAGAACATGCGACATCGAATCACGCCACTTTTTGCCGTTTCAGCAATGGTCCTGAGCGCCGCCCCGGTGCAGGCCGACCTCGGCGATCAATTTGCCAAACTCCTGGCCGACGACGGCGAATTCGACGACCGGTTCGGCTGGTCCGTCGCGAGCAGCGGCGCCACCGCCATCGTCGGGGCCATCGGCGACGACGACAACGGTTTTCAATCCGGCTCCGCCTACCTCTTCGGCACCATCACGGGCGTCCAGATCGCCAAGCTTCTGGCCGATGACGGCGCGGCGAGCGACTTCTTCGGCATCTCCGTCGGGATCGACGGCACAACCGCCATCGTCGGGACCAGTACCTGGGTAGGCTCGGCCTACCTCTTTGACACTAACACGGGTCAGCAGCTCTTCAAGCTCCTGCCCGACGACGACCAAGTCCTCTTCTTCGGAGGCTCCGTCGCGATCAGCGGCGCCACCGCCATCGTCGGGGCCATCGGCGGCAACGACAACGGCCAAGAATCCGGCTCCGCCTACCTCTTCGACACCACCACGGGTCAGCAACTCTTCAAGCTCCTGCCCGATGACGGCGCGGAGGTCGACCAGTTCGGCGGCTCCGTCGCGATCAGCGGCACGACCGCCATCGTCGGGGCAGCAAACGACGACGACGCCTGTCCGGGGGATGTGAACTGTAACTCTGGTTCCGCTTACCTCTTCGACACCACCACGGGCCAGCAGATTGCCAAGCTCGTGGCGGACGACGGTGCCGCGGACGACCGCTTCGGCTTCTCCGTCGCGATCAGCGGCACCCCCGGAAAGGAAATCGCCATTGTCGGAGCTGTCGGGGATGATGACAACGGCAACTTCTCTGGCTCGGCCTATCTATTCGATATCTCTGACCCCACGAATCCCAGGCAGATCGCCAAGCTCCTCGCCAACGATGGCGCGGCGCAGGACATCTTCGGCCACTCCGTCGCGATCAGCGGGGAGACCGTCATAGTCGGAGCATTCGGAGACGATGACAACGGCATCCGGTCGGGCTCCGCCTACCTCTTCGACACCACCACGGGCGATCAGATCGTCAAGCTCCTTCCTGACGACGGTGCGGCGTCCGACGAGTTCGGCCGATCCGTTGCGATCAGCGGCTCCCCTGGCGAAGAAGTCGCCATCGCTGGGGCCTATTTCGACAACGAGAACGGCGGCGCTTCCGGCTCGGCATACCTCTTTGATGCTGGTGCCCCCGGGAACTGCCCGTGGGATGTCAATAGCGATGGCGTCGTGAACCACCACGATATCGTCGAAGTAGTTCACAACTTGGGAATGTGCGATGACCCGGACAACTGCCCGTGGGATGTAAACGGCGACGGTATTGTCAACGGCAGGGACGTGGCAGCGGTGGCGACGCACTTTGGATTATGCCCCTGAGAAGAAGGCTTGAGGTCTGAGGCGTGAGGACAAGTGAACTCGGGACGCCTCGCCCGCTGAACCGTTGGGTCAAGCCCAACGGCTAAACGCCGCTCCAGGCCTCCAACTCGCCCGCCATTCTGGCAGATCACGGGCCCTCGATGACCAATCTCGACCGGTCGGATCGGCCCTGGCGCTATCGTAAGAGCGGTTTTCGCTGGCACCACCCTTGCATATATCCTCTTTACGGCGCGGTGCGAACGCCGCCCAATTGTGACTCTAAAGAACCTCCGTTCGAAGGGGATTGAACTATGTCAAAGATCATCGGCATCGACCTGGGAACCACCAACTCCGTGGTGGCCGTCATGGAAGGCGCACAGCCCAAAGTGCTTATCAACTCCAGCGGCAACCGAATCACGCCCTCGGTTGTTGCCTTCACCGACAAGGGCGAGCGTCTCGTAGGCCAGCCCGCCAAGCATCAACAGGTGACGAACCCCAAGAACACCGTTTTTTCCATCAAACGGTTCATGGGTCGGCGTCACAACGAAGTGCAGGCTGAGGAAAAGCTGGTTCCGTATCAAGTGGTCGGCGGCGCGGACGAACCGGTCAAAGTTGAGGTTCGCGACAAGGTCTACACCCCACAGGAAATCTCAGCCATGATTCTTCAGGATCTGAAGAAGACGGCGGAAGATTACCTGGGCGAGACCGTCGACCGGGCGGTAATTACCGTTCCGGCGTACTTCAACGACTCGCAACGAAGCGCGACCAAGGAAGCGGGCGAGATCGCTGGACTCAAGGTTGAGCGGATCATCAACGAACCGACCGCAGCGGCCCTGGCGTACGGTTTGGAGAAGAAGAAGAACGCCAAGATCGCGGTGTTCGACTTCGGCGGCGGCACGTTTGATATTTCCATCCTCGACCTCGGCGATGGCGTGTTCGAGGTGCTGGCGAGCAACGGCGACGGGCATCTCGGCGGTGATGACCTGGATCAGCGAATCATCGACTTCGTTGCTGAAGAGTTTCGCAAGCAAAACGGCATCAACCTGCGCGATGATGCAATGGCATTACAACGGCTTAAGGAAGCGGCTGAGAAGGCCAAGTGCGAGCTCAGTCAGGGGGTCGAGACCACCATCAACCTTCCATTCATTACCGCAGATCAAAGCGGGCCCAAGCACTTGCAGCAGACGTTGAGTCGCGCGAAATTTGAGTCACTGTGTGAGGATCTGTTCGATCGTTTGCGCGGGCCCTGCAAGACGGCGCTGACCGATGCCAAGGTCAAGGCAAGTGATATTGACGAGGTGGTGCTGGTCGGCGGCTCGACGCGAATTCCCATGGTGCAAGAGATCGCCAAGACAATCTTCGAAACCGAGGAACTGGATAAGTCAATCAACCCCGATGAGGTCGTGGCTGTAGGCGCGGCGATCCAAGGCGGCGTCCTGATGGGCGACGTGAAGGACGTGCTGCTGCTGGATGTCACGCCGCTTTCACTTGGCGTCGAAACGCTTGGCGGCGTGACGACCGGTCTCATCGAAAAGAACACGACGATCCCCACCTCCAAGAAGGAGGTCTTCTCAACTGCATCGGACAGTCAGACTTCAGTGACGATCCATGTTCTTCAGGGCGAGCGCGAGTTCGCCAAGGACAACCGGACGCTTGGTCGGTTTGATTTGACGGGCATCGCACCGGCGCAGCGCGGCCTGCCGCAAATTGAAGTTGAGTTTTCCATCGACGCCAACGGCATCCTCAATGTCTCGGCGACCGACAAAGCGACCGGCCAAAGTCAGTCGATCGAGATCACCGGCTCGACGGGTCTCTCGACCGAGGAGATCGATCGCATGAAGGCGGAGGCTCTGGAGCATGCCGCTGATGACAAGGCTCGGCGTGAGCTAATTGATATCAAGAATCAGGCTGATCAGGTTGTGTATTCGACTAGAAAATCGCTTGAAGAGCACGGTGAGAAACTGACCTCCGAGGTGCGCGGGAATATCGAGTCAGCGATCTCCAACCTCGAAGACAAGATCAAGGAAGATGACAAGGATGCGATC
>CBDUST010000207.1:0-8199 GCA_965369945.1 uncultured bacterium
ATTCTCAAACCCCAGGCCTCAAGCCTCAAGCCCCAAGCCTTCTTCTCGCCACAGGCGGACGCAGATGGGAGAGAGAGGCACGTAGGCAGGTAGGCACGAAGGCACGAAGCGGGGAACAACGCTGACCGGTGATGGCTGATAGCTCTTTGCTCGTGCCGAGTGTCCAAGCCGTACGGCCGCCGGAGCGATCACGGTCGAGATGAACGCGCGGTCCTTTCAGTTCTATCACGGCGGCCGGATCGCGGGATTCGCTCGGTTTGAATCAGCCGAGGATGGCGTCTGGCTCCCCGCCAAAGAAGTTCCAATGCTGTTCCAGGTTCCATTCGCCAGCGCCCTCGGAGAATCGCGAGAAGTGGAGCGCGCTACCGAAGACGTCACCGAAGAACTCGCCCTGGAGTTGGGTCTCGTGCATCTGTTGGAGTTGGCCGCTGGACTCCAGGTCCGCCCACTTGATCAGAATCTCATGAGCGGCAGCAAGATCTGCGCCTTCCAACTGACGACTCTCAGCAGCGCGACTGAGCAGGCGCGGCAGGATGAGCCTTTCGCTCCGCGGGTGCCGGGCAGCCTGGGGGGTTTCGTCAGAAAAGAACGTGTGTTGCATTCAATCGATTCTACAGGTAACGTCCCGGTGTGTTCAGCGGGATGGTCAGCCCGGGGTACGTGATCGTGGACGGCTTCTTCGGCGTGCGGGGGTGCGTTGTATGCGGGCGCTCATCGCACCTGGTGTGTTCACTGGGGCCTAAATGGGGCAGTTGATTGTGTTTGGGAGCGACGCTGCGCTTCTGGCGGATCGTTCGGCGCGCGGTGGACGGGCCAAGTGTGAGCAACCACAGAATCGCGGCGTAGAAGATCGTGTTGATCGCAAAGCCAGGCCGGATGGGTCAGCCTCGTCTCAATTGGTAATTCTTGATCGATCAGGGGGTTTTCAGTTGATTCCAGGGGCCTGGTCGTGGACACTAGTTCTTGGCGACGGACTCGCAATTCCCACGCATAGGAGATCGTTGATGGGCAGGTTCATCGTGATCGGTTTGATTCTACTGGCGACCCAGGCGCTGGGCGGGACGTCAGCCTTGGCGCAGACGGCGCCGCTGCCTCGTCAGACGATCGAGGTTGATATCGATTCCGGACTCGTCCTGAATCTGGCGATCGCGCGCAGTATCGTGTATTCCACAAAGATTCAGGTGCCCAACTCGACGTGGATTCGCCTGACGTTCGACGAGGCGACATTGGCTCGTACTCCTTTAGGCGGCCAATCCACGGTGCTGCGCATTACTTCCTTGGTCGACGGTGCGACTCAACATCACACGACGCAGACGCTTGCGCAATGGAGCAACACATCGGCCTACTTCAACGGCGATGCGGTTCAGTTGGATCTGATCGCAGATCCCGCTGCCGGCACAAGTCGTGTACGAATCACGCAAATAATTGTCAGCGCGGACGGCGGAGACGTGATGCCCGCCTCTATCTGTGGGCCGACCGACGATCGTTTGCCCTCGGACGATCCCCGTTCGGGTCGCGCCTTGCCCATCGGTTGCACTGCCTGGTTATTTAACGACGCGAACAATTGCCTGCTCACGGCCGGCCATTGTTCGACCAACAGCCTGCAGGTCGTCCAGTTCAACGTTCCCCTGTCCGATGGTGGGGGCAACATCCAGCATCCGGGTCCTGAGGACCAATACACCGTGGACGTGTCCTCGAAGCAATCGGTCAACGGGGGTGTGGGCAACGACTGGGGGTACTTCGGATGCTTCCCAAACTCGGAAACCGGCTTGACGCCGGGCGAAGCGCAGGGCGCGGTCTTCACGCTCGCCAACACACCGCCGCCGGTGCAGGGGCAGGACATTCGAATCACCGGGTACGGCGTTGATGGCTCACCGCCTGAGTGGAACCAGACCCAACAAACTCACGCCGGGCCGTATGTCACGTTCTCCGGCTCGACGGTGCAATACCAGACGGATACAACGGGTGGAAATTCGGGGTCGCCCGTCATCAACGACGAGAACGGCTTGGCCATTGGTATCCATACGCACGGCGGCTGCTCCGGTGGCGGGGGTCAGAACTCCGGAACCGGGTCCAATCACGCCGGATGGCAAGCTGCGCTGACCGACCCGCAGGGTGTTTGCGCGCCCTTGCCGCTGCTGAGCTTCAACTTCCCCGATGGGCTTCCTGAATTATTGAACCCTGCCGGCGATATGATCCGAGTCGAAGTGAGCGGTCAGAACGGCGGTGAACCGCTAAGCGGCAGCGGAAAACTGTTCTATGACATCGGCGATGGATTCATCGAAGTCGACATGGTCGAAGTCGATCCCAACGTCTATGACGCGGTGTTCCCAGCCACACCGTGCACGACTCCGGTGGACTTCTTCTTTAGCGCCCAAACGACCAAGGGCGATGAGATTACGGACCCGCTCCTCGCGCCGGTTAATCACTACAGCGCTCTGAGCGCTCTTGAGTTGGTTATCTCATTCGCCGACGATTTCGAGGCCGATCTTGGGTGGACCACGAGCGGCAACGCCGGCTCGGGCCAGTGGCAGCGCGGCATTCCCGTGGATTGCAATCGAGGCGATCCCCCCACCGACGGTGACGGCTCGAGCCGCTGCTATCTCACGGAGAACGACGCCGGAGATTGCAACAGCGACGTTGACGATGGCTCGGTCACCCTGACCTCGCCGATCATGGACGCCTCCGCTGAGGGAACCGTGATCTCCTACTTCCGCTGGTATTCCAATTCCGAAGGCGACAGCCCGTTCCAGGACATCTTTGTTATCGAGGTTTCCGACGACGGCGGGACAAGTTGGGTCACCCTGGAGACTGTGGGACCGACCGGGCCGGATGTAAGCGGCGGTTGGTTCGAAAAGCAGTTCCTCATCGCCGATTTCGTCGAGCTGACCGATCAGTTCCGTATCCGCTTCATCGCGTCGGATACGGACCCACAATCGATTGTTGAGGCGGGGGTCGACGGCCTGCAGCTGTTCTCGATCATCTGCGATTCTGAAACTATAACTCCACCCGACGACTTCAGCGCGTTCCGTGGTTTTTATGATTCCGGTACGCTCGACGACCTTCTGGACTCGGATGACAGCGATCTGTGTTACGAACCGGGTATCGTACTCAATCAAACCGAAGCTCCGGTCACGCTGGATTTTCTAGGAACGTTGCCAAACGATTCTCCGGCTTCGCTCGACGTGACGATCGAATCGTCGGCGAACACCGTCGGTTTGGAACTGACATTCTCATTCTGGAACTTCAACACGAATTCGTGGGATATCGTTGGTACGGACGCGCAATCGCTCAACGCCGATACGATCAGGACGTTCGCCGGCAATCCGGCGGATCATGTAGAGCCGGGCACTGGCGAAGTGAGGACTCGATACGAAGTTCGTGTCGTGAGCTTCATATTCATATTCCCGTGGTTGGATTGCGTCGACCATGTCTTCTGGTCGACGACGAACTAACAACTGCGACGGGTCCAAAGCGCACTTCGGCAGCGACAAGTAGGTCGAAGCGTCGAAATACTGAGAGCTGACCGCTACCCCTTCTTGCTGCGGCGCGGTAGTCGGGGCGAACCTCCGCCGCTGCTGCGGCCGACGCTGTCTACGCCGAAGGGATTGCTCGCAAAGGTGGAGGGCTGGTCGGGGATTGACGCGTTGGAATCGCCGCTCCGGTTCGCCTCAGCACGTGCGGCCTTGGCGGCCTTGGCCTTCTTGTCTTTGCGAGCCTTGGCCTTCCTCAGTTTCTCGCGGTCGCGCTTTGCCATGATGTCCTTCCGGGTCCCGTGTTTCGGTTGTACTGTCATTATTCATGGTCCGCGGGCCCGAGGCGAGCGGCTTGGAGGATACACATAGATGGGTGAAGAAAGGCACCAAGGCATCGTGGCATGAGGTGTAAAGCCGCGACCAGTGGTCGCGGTTCGTCGAAGCAGAAGACGTCGAAACGTCGGCACGCTGATGGCTGATCGCTGATGGCTTATAACTCCGTACGTGCCTTCTTCTCCAGTGTCGTTCTGAGCCGCGCAAGGACTAAGAAAATCACCCGGAGGCCTTTTCCTTCCCGCTGTTTTGACCGCCAGGAGGCCCCAAGAAAGGCGAATTCGGCCACAAAACTCTTGACAGCACCCGGGGATTGCTGCACCATAAATGTTCCGCAGGCTCCTCTTGAGCCACCCCTTCCGGGCCACGCGGACCTCCAAGAGAGAGGGCAATAGTGCCATCCACGGCCCTGAGGCCGTGACGGTTTGTTCGTTCGCTTCCGAATGGTTTGTCCGCTAACAACGCGGCGGGCCGAGACATAGCACCTTTGTGCGGCAAGAAGATTCCCATGGGAATGAAAGAAACTACGACTGCCTCGCTCGACGGTGCTGCGCTGACATCGCGGCCGCACGCGGTTA
The DNA here is from genome assembly GCA_965369945.1 of uncultured bacterium. GTDB lineage: Bacteria > Planctomycetota > Phycisphaerae > Phycisphaerales > SM1A02 > JADFNO01. The sequence continues at coordinate 4,388 of CBDUST010000207.1, forward strand.
GGATGCCCTGGATGGGTAGAGTGAATCAGACCCTGTCGCGGCTCAAGCTGCGCTTTCCGCGCGCGGCGCACGCCGTCCGCTCGATCCTGCCCGGCTGGCAGAGCTACCGGAAGCAGTTTGAGAACAAGACCCCGCAGGAGATCTTCTCGCAGATCTACGAGGAGAACCAGTGGGGCAACGATGAGTCGCGCTCCGGCGACGGCTCGACGCTGGAGGCGACGGCGTCCCTCCGCCGCGAGCTGCCCCGGGTGCTTGCCGAACTCGGCGCCCGGTCGGTGCTCGACGCGCCGTGCGGCGACTTGCACTGGATGCGAGAGGTCGAGCTCGGCATCGAACAGTACGTCGGCGGCGACATCGTCCCGTCGCTGGTGGAGCATCTGAGCGCCGAGTTCGCCAGTGATCCCCGGCGCACGTTTCGCTTGATCGACCTGACGACCGATCCGCTGCCGGACGTGGACGTCCTCTTCTGTCGCGATTGTCTCCAGCATCTAGCGGTGAACCTCGCGCAGCGGGTGCTCGACAACTTCCGCCGCTCGTCCTGCCAGCACCTGATCACCACGACCTTCCCGGACGTCAAGTTCAACCCGCGCGGATTCACAGGCGGGACGAACACGCTCAACCTGCAGATCGCGCCGTTCAATCTCCCGGCGCCGCTGCACTTCATTGAGGATCACGGATCCAACGACGACGTGTTCCGGCGCTGCATGGGCGTGTGGAGCCACGACCAACTCGTCTGAGGCCTCGTCGTCCCAAGCCGGGGTAGAAAAGGTAGCAGGGTGAATTCTTGGAACCTTTGCGGCCAAGACAATAGTCCCGACAACCTTTTCATCTCCCCGATACGACAGGTGCGAACCGCTCAGCAACCCAACAGACGAGCAAGGGGTCCGTGAACTCAGTCTATCCCCACCCCAACCCAAGCGGCCTGACCGGGCCTCCATTGAGCTTTGGCAGAACGATGGTCGCCTTCGGCCTAAGCAGCATCAGGACAGTTGCGCTCAGCTCAAACCTCTCGCCCAGCACGTTCGGTGGTACTAGAGTCATTCTCTTCACAGTTAGTTCTAGCACCTCCAACTACGTTGGATTCAGGTTTGGCGGCAACGTCGGCTGGTTCTCGTTCAGTGTCGCGGGCTTTGGCACTGACATCCACTATCTCGAAGGCCGCTATGGCAACGCGGGCGAAAGTGTTCACGTCATCCCGTCACCGGGTGCACTGGCCCTGTTGACACTCGGCGCTGTCGGCGTTCGCCGCAAGCGCAAACGAGCAGCGTAAGAGGACCGACCGAAACTACTAATACCTTTGTGCAGACGGAAGTATCCCGATGGAACAGAAAAAACTAAGTACGACTACCTCGCTCTTCGGTGCGGCGATCCTGTTGCTGGCGCTCGGTGTGACGGACAACGCGCGAGCCGATGTCTTTACCGTCGAGTTGCCGGAGTTCGAGCGCCTCTACGGCGGTTTTGTCGGCGATACCTTTCAGGAGACCGATTACGACTTCGGCGTGGCGTTCCTATCTGTTACGTCCGCGACCCTGCACCTGGAGGGCTTTACGGACATACCCGATTCAACGGTCAGCTTCCTCGTCGAACTCGAGGGCGTGAACACCCCGCAGGTCGACCTACTCGTGCTGGGGTCGCCACCGCTCTTTCCGCCATACACGATCGACATCCCGCTCTTGTTCGACGGCAGTGTGCTGGACGGTATGGGCGACATCTCGATGAACGTGAACACAGCCGGCCCAGGCTTCGATCTATCCACGACCGTGCAACTGGCCACGCTGACCTTCGAAGGCAAGCCGGTGCCCACGCCGTCCGTCTTGACTCTGTTGGCACTCGGCGCTGTTGGCGTTCGCCGTAAGCGCAAACGAGCAGCGCAAGCACCGAGTCGGAAAGCTGGGCGGTGGAGCTAGGCGAAGGTCAGATGGGATATATCGGGTTCGCTCGCACTGGATGTGCGGCCACCGCCATGGCCATACAAAGTTCACCCTAAATTCTGATGTCGATGCCAGTGGGTCTGGGAGCGCAACCTCATCGTCTGCAACACGTTATGTGAATGCGGACCCGGCACACGTCCAGATTTTGCGTTCTTTAGTGCATTTTACTCTTTGAATCTCGCGCTTCCTTGGTATAAGTGGTTGCTCTGCGAAAGAGAGCGAGAACGTAGTCCAAGTGACTTGGGCACGATCTCGCGCACCCGGGGCACTTGGACATATCTTGGCTCGCGAGTCTTATCGCGATGAGAGTTTGATCGCGCTGAGATCTCTCGAGCGACGCTTTACGCATGCCTTGATAGGAGCAAGAAGAATGAATGACAAATTACCAACTGCTCATGTTCTCAGCGGGAAGCGGTTTGTCCTGGCGACAGCCGTGACTATCACGTTTCTGTTCTCGTCGTTCGCGGTCGCGCAGATAGTTCCACCGTCCTTGATTCCCGGCAAAGAGTACTCCAATCGTTTTGACGAAAATGCATTCGGCGCAATCGATCACCTTCAAATCATCTCTTGGGATGGATTCGGCAATGCCCTTGACTCCTTTGACTATTCGGGTTCCGCCCGCGCGCCCTGGGACGCCCCCATTGACCCTGATCAAGTAGACGCCCTCGCCCACTTTCAAGACTTCCTTTTCAACCCAGTTCGCATGAACGCGGCTCCCTTTGTCGTCTCCTTCGGCGGGATACGGGATATCTACTACCACGATACGACTGGCGCCACCGGCATCTGGGCCTCCGGGCCGGTGCACATCAACGCAGCATCGCCACCCGATGATCTGGATGCTCTGGAGGTTTGGGGACCGAAAGACCAGGACGATGCGGACCGCTTCTCGATCGAGGTTGACTGGGCGGGGCCTGGGATTGCGGTCTTTAAATACGATGCTCCCAATCACAATTCTTTGCCGTACATCTTCCACGCCAAGGTCGACGGGGCGCTCGGCGTCCCAGCCCATCCCCAAGACCAACCCTCAGAGTTCCACACGGATATCGATGCGCTGATGGTCAATGATGTCAATGAAATCGGCCTTTGGGATAAGGGTGACAGTATTATTTTCAGCCTCTGGCCGAACCCCGCCCTGGGCTTCGATGGCGGTGAACTCTGGGTCTGGGACCACGGCGCTGCCCCTCAGTTTCTGGTCCACGGGGGGCGGGTGTGGGACACCGCCAATCCCGTCGGGGCCATCTTTGGGGTCGGTACTGAGAACATCAACGCCTTCGAGGCCATCATCCCGTCACCAGGTGCACTGGCCCTGCTGGCGCTCGGCGCTGTTGGCGTTCGCCGCAAACGCAAACGAGCAGCGTAAGTACCGACTGAGATTGCTGAACTTCTTTTCTAAGAACCCCGGTCGGTTGCTGCCGCATCGACCGGAGCTTTTTTGTGCGCCAACGGTTACGCAGGTGACGGTGTTGGGCATGTCATTGCGTCTCGTCATGATTCCAGCCGCGCTCGGAGACTCTGTCGATCATTCCTCTGTGTGCCTCGGTGTCTTCTTCTCCCTTGTCGTACTGAGGCGCGCAAGGACTCAAGCAAATCAATCCTGGCACCTTTTCCCTACCCCGCAGGCGTACCAACCGGCGGGATTGGCACGGGGTACCCGTTGAGTTGACAGTGCACGAAATCCGGGGCGCGCACGATCAAGATACCTCGCCAATACCGCGCCGATGCCCATTTGCCACTTCGGCGGAACTTTTCGCCCGACCTCTGGACGTACCCCACGCGCTTCGATGGATCGGTTGTGGTTGGCGTCGATTGTCCTGGACTCGTCAATTCGGGTGACGGCGGTTGATCTTCTGATCCGGGAGCCGGGTCGTCCACGGGCTCGGG
>CBDUST010000208.1:0-8196 GCA_965369945.1 uncultured bacterium
CATCCTCTTCATCATCCTCATCCTCATCCTGTTCATCTTCATCATCGTCCTCGTCATCATCTTCACCGTTGCCTGACTCGTCCTCATCCTCGTCTTCGTCTTCTTCCTCCTTGGCGACAAACGCCGACTCCAAGATTTCAACGTGTCCGGTCTCTTGGGAGAAGACTGCGAACGCCACGCGGGTCGAATCCGGCGACCATTCGGGAACGCGCATGATGTCGCGCGGCCCCGTTTGTTTGTGTGAATAGATCTTCTTCAGTTGGCCCGTCTCGTTCATGTGGTCATCAAGCTCATACAGGTACACGCTGTAACGAAACTCCGGCAGCGGATCGTCGGGCATGTGCCGCCTCACCTGCCGCACCTGCGCGAAGCGCTGGCGGTAGTTGATGATGTTGATCTGCCGACCTCTTGAGAACGTGCTGTCGCCCTTTGTTGCGAGAAAGACCAGGCGCGAGCCGTCGGGACTGATGCGGTAGCCGCTCATTCGTTCGCCGCTTGGCAAACGGGGATCAAGCTGTTCGATCAGATGCGCGCCGAAGGTTACGCGGACTAAACCGCCGCTGCGAAGGTAGGTGTACCCGGAGCCGTCCGGTAAATACTGCACCGCGGATTCCGAGTCGCGCGTTCGAGTGAGGCGGGTGATTTCGCCGGTCTGGGGCACATAGTGGTACAGATCTCCTGCGGCGGTGAAGATCAATTCGTTGGCGTGCGGCGCCCAGACGAAAGTACTGATACCGCCGTAACGAGGCGCTTTGTCATCATCGGCGTCCTTTTCACCGACGATATCGCCCAGATCACGATCATCATTTTCCTCTTCCTCTTTTTTAGTTTCCTCGTCCTGCTCGCCGTCCTCTTCTTGATCGGTTTCTTGTTCTTCATTGAGTTCGGCCAAGCTCTTGCCGCGCTGAGCATCGAGCATGAGCGTTAATTCAGTTCCTTCGATGGCTAACGTGCCCGTCATCGAACCATCTTTGACTTCGGCCTCCAGCGAAGCGGTCATGCCCGTCTCCGGATCGGTAAGCGTGCAGGTGAGCTTGCCACTTTCGGGGTCGTACGTTCCGTCAGTAATCGTGCCGCTATTGAGCGGAGTGACGATCGTGCCGCTGACCGTGCCGTCCTTGGCAACCTCGATCGTAAGCGTGAAGGCAATCCCATCCGGCGGCAGTTCCGAGTCCTCATCGCCCTTGAGTGTGCCTTCCCATTCGCCCGACACGCCATCATCTTTGGCAGCGTCATCGTCCTCCTCGTCGGAATCTTTCTTCTTGCCGGATCGCTTCTTGGCCTTCTTGATACGGTCCTTGCGCACTTCGCGCGTCGTCTTTTGGAACTCATCCATGACCGAAACTGATGTGACGCGCCTGGTTTTGCCCGCCTCGACGTCATAGATCCAAAGGTCCGAGCCGTGTCGACGTTCTACATAAGGACGATAAAGGTAAGCGGCGTACTTGCCATCTTCTGAGAATGCCATGGAGCGCGCCGATGGACCGAAGAGACTCTTTTCCGGGAAGAGTTGCTTGAGTGTCAGCTCTTCTTCTTTGTCCTCGTTTTCCTGAGTCTTGTCTTCGTCGTCGATCGTTTGTTGCTGGTCGTCCTTCTCCTGCATAGCCGCGAAGACGGCAGGTGAAAGAAAACCCAGCACTGCGAGCAAGAGAATGAGCTTCCGCACGATCGAATCTCCTTGGTCCAAGCTTCTCAGGCCGGTTGGTCGACCATCTCCACAGCAAAGCGCCCGTGTGGATTCTCCAAGATACCAGCAGGTCACCCGGCAGCGAAGGGTTTTATTTCCGGCTGCTGAAGGTCCGATAGATGTGTAAGGGCTTGTCTACGGCCGTGTGATGACGCGGTGGACTTGGGTCTGAAGCGACTCGATGCGCTGTTCGTAGCCGTCAGGCCAGACGATGAGCGCGGCGGTTTCTTGGATATCCGGGCCAAGTCCGAAGTGCGCTTCGGGGGCGATTGAGGATTGGAATCCGCCACAGTAAATCCACCGTCGCTGCACGCCGCTGGACGAGGTCAGCTCGATTCGGCTGCCCAACCCTCGATGATTCCGGGAGGATTCTCGCTGGTCTTGCAGTGCGATACTGAGCCAATTCCCGCCGGGATGATCGTTGCGTAGCACACGAATTGGGCCATTGAGTTCGCTGGCAATCACCTCGATGTCGCCATCACGATCAAGGTCGGCGAACACTGCGGCGCGGTCACGATGTCGCTGGCTGAAAAACGTACCGATCTGCGGATCGGTCAGGCGACTGAAACGCCCACCGTCGCGCGCAAACAGCAGCGGTGGTTGCTCGTAGTCCGAGTCCATCGCGTCCATCGTCGCTTGCGGGTAGACATGCGAGTTGAACATGAGTAAGTCTTCATCGCCATCCAAATCGAAGTCGAAGAATCCACACGACCAACCAAGGTAGGGGCGACTGATTAATGCCAGGCCGAATTGTTGAGTTCGATCATCGAAGAACGCGCCGTCGAGGCTGAGGTGGAGCGTATTGGTGTCGCTCGAGAAATTTGTGGTGAATAAGTCGGCGTAGCCGTTAGCGTCAACATCGGCAACGGCGATACCCATCGTCGCCTGTTCACCGCCGTCAATGTTGGCTGCGATTCCGCTGAACACGCCGCGCTCTTCGAAGTGGTTTTCGCCGAGATTGTGAAACAAGAAATTCGGCATCGAGTCGTTGCCGACGAAGATGTCCTGGCGCCCGTCTGAATCGAAGTCGAGAATGATTACGCCGAGTCCGTACCTGGGCTGTGGCGGCAAACAACCGGCGGCTTCGGTGATGTCTCGGAATGTCCCGTCACCGAGATTCTCATAAAGAACATCATGCTGCGCGGGTAGACCGTGCGGCCCGGCCATCACTTCCACACCCTTGAAGTGAGATCGCCCGGGCGGGTTGGCCGCATCGAACTGCAAGTAGTTGACAACATACAGATCGAGGTCGCCGTCGTTGTCGATGTCGCCGAAAGCGCAACTCGTTCCCCAACGCTCATCGCCCACGCCTGCGGAATCTGTCACGTCGACGAAGCGCCCATTACCCTTGTTTTGCAGCAGCACGTTTGGGCCGTAGCAGGTGATGTACAGGTCATCGAGCCGGTCGCCGTCGTAGTCGCCGACGGCCACGCCCATCGCCCACCGTGTCAAATTGATGCCCGATTTGGCGGTGACATCTTGGAACTGCAGATTCCCGAGGTTCTCGTAGAGACGAGAGCCCGGGCCGTTTTCCGGGTCACCTATTGTCGCGCCGTTGGCGACGAACAGATCCAGATCGCCATCGTTATCAAAGTCGATCAGCCCCAGACCACCGCCGTTGACTTCCAGAATCTGCGTTGATGGCTGGGTGCCGGAGGTCGTGGTCATATCGATCCCGTCTTCACCGACGAGTGTCGAGAAACGAAAGGTCGGGTCGTGAACCTGTGCGCTCGGTTCTTCGCTATCGCAATAGGTGAGGAGCACAGCGACAAGCGCCATGCAGCTGAGTTGTGCCGCTCGGCGAACACGAATCATCGCCCTTGCCCCGGAAGTCCACGCCGTTGCTCCGCCCGTTGCTGCCAAATCCGATATTGCTCGTAGGCGTCCTCGGCAGCTTCAGGCTCACCAAGCCGGTTCAGCACGAGATGGAGTTTGTAATACGCAGCGTAGTGTCGCGGCCAGAGATTCGTGGCGGTTTCCAACTCAGCCTTGGCGGCATCCAAACGTTCCTGACGTATGTACAGATCACCGAGTCGTGCATGTGCTTTGGCAACCTCGCCCCTTCGACTCGGAGTATCAACTTGCAGCTCGATCGCCTTGAGGAATCGACGCTCCGCTTCATCGAGCTGGTCGTCTTCCATCGCCAGCAGACCTAGGGCAAACTGCGAGTCGGCCTCGGTGGGGTCAAGGCGAACGTGGTCCTGAAAGGCGTCTCGAGCCGCGTCGGATTCGCCGAGGTAGTACAGGCACCAGCCAAAGAAGTGATACGTGGGATGAAAGTTCGGGCTGAGCTGGACCGCTTTGGCGAAGTGCGGCCGAGCCAGCGCGTAACGTTTCTCCCGGTGGTAGGTCAGACCAAGAAGAAACTCACCCTGACCCGACTCGGGGTTGTGCTCAAGATAGACGGTCACGCGATCACGAGCGGTGGCAAGCAGATTTCGGGAGATCATGCCGAAGATCGGTGCTAGATCATCGTCGAGGCTGGCCGTAGGAGGGTCCGTTGTCTCGCCGTCGGGTGAGGCATCCTTCTCCTTGACGACGACCTGCACACTCTTGGGCGGGCTGTTCGCCTCACCTGGGCCCGGATCGCTCTGATCCTGACAGCCGGGAGCCGCCATCAGCACCATGCCTGCCAGGTTCACAATCAGCGACATGATCTTTCTGTTCACGTGAAACCTACCCTGGCAGGCCTGTGCGGGGGAATCTGTCAGCAGACGCCCTGAGTTTATCCGGGACACAAGGCCAGGGGGAGACTGGGGCCTGGACAGGGTCGCGTTACGACGGTTATCGCTACCTGCCGATCCAGAAAAAACAATGGCACTTTTCGGTGGGAACCGTTAGAGTGCTAATACTGGGTATGCCCATGCTGCGGTCGCTGTGAGTGATCCTGCAGCTGAAGATTTGGAGATGGGTAAGAACGAAGTAGAGGTGGGGTACTTGACAGAGCTTGCCCTTGGCTCGTCTAGTTTGAAAGGAGCGGAATCGTGTCAAAGCTGGAAAATCATGAGTTCGTAAAGGAAAAGTGCAGACCACGCGTTTACAGACATCTATCTGTCAGCCTGACACTTCCAGTGTTGTGTATGTTCACGATGGGGATGCCCACGATGGTGGTCGATTCCGCCATCGCAGGAGACATCGTCGTCGCTCAGCCCGCGTCGGGCGATCCGCTACTGGGACTGACGCCCGATCAGCTTGGCCGATTTTTCATTGGCAAAGAACAATTCGGGCATGTTCTGACTGTGGAGGAGGGATTGGGGCCGATCTTCAATCAGGACAGTTGCGGCAGTTGTCACCTCAAGCCGGCCCCCGGCGGGTCGGGAACGGTAGTCGTCACCCGAGCCGGGCACCTTTCTGCCCGAGGCGTATTCGATCCGTTGGCGGACTTTGGCGGATCACTGTTCCAGAGGGAATCCAATGAAGAGGACTGCGCTGAGGAGGTGCCGCCGGAGGCCAATGTCATGGCCGAGCGCGTGACCAACTCCGCCCTGTGTTTTGGCTTGATTGAAGCGATTCCAGACGCGGCGATTAAGGATCTGCAAAGCAATCCCCCCAACCCGCTGGTGCGAGGGGTCGTCCACATGGTTGGTGCATTTGAGGATCCGCCGGGCAGCCCTCTGCGTGTTGGGCGCTTCGGTTGGAAGGCGCAGGTGGCGACGGTGCTCACCTTCTCCGCCGATGCCGCAAACAACGAAATGGGCCTGACCAATCGGTTCCTCCCTGATGAGCAGGATCCCAACGGTATCTTCCCGCCGAGTCTGGAGGACTGCGATACTGTTCCCGACGATCCCTACGAAGATAACTTTGCGCTCGGCAACGGCATCGATAAGGAATTCATTGACGTCGTCACCGATTTTCAGCGCTTCCTTGCGGCACCGCCCCAGACGCCGAAGTCCGGAATGACCGGCGAGGCGTTCTTCATGGCCATCGGCTGCGGCGATTGCCATTACCCCGCCTTCATCACTGCTGACGACCCGGAGCTGGAGGAAGCCTTGCGCAACAAGGAGGTCAGGCCCTACGGCGACTTCCTGCTGCATCACATCGGCGGTCTTGCCGACAACATTCAGCAGGGCGACGCAGGAATCGGGCAGATGAAGACTGCGCCGCTGGCGGGCATTCGTCACCGCGATCCAATCCTTCACGACGGCCGCGTTGGCGGCTTCCTCTTTTCGGACCGCATCGAGATCGCCGTCGCATATCACTGCTACAAGGACAGCCAGGCACGGACATCCGCGCGGCTGTTCCTCAACGGGCTCGACCCCGAGTTCTGTGATGACCTTCCGAATACCCCGCCGTGTCCGGATTGTGAGGCCCCGCCCAAGGGAGGACTGACCGACGACGAGCGTGGGATGGTCATTGACTTCCTGGCGTCGCTGGGGCGACGGGAATTCAACCACGCCGACGTCCAGTTCGACGTCAACGACCGCGAGGTCGAGATGGACGACTTCCTTATCTTCGCGTCGTGCTTCGGCGGCGGACCGTATACGCCCGATGACCTTTGCGCCATCGACGACGTGAACCAGGACGACTTTGTGGACGAGGACGACTTCGAGGTCTTCTTGACCGTGTACAGCGGCCCGCAAACCGACTGCAACGACAACGGCGTCCTGGATATCATCGACATCATCATCGGCGATAGCGAGGACCTCAACGCCGATGGTCTCCCGGATGAATGTTGCACCGGCGACATCGATGGCAACGGAATCGTCGGCGCGAGCGTGGTGCGGGCCCTGCTTGGGGCCTGGGGCGACAACCCGCAGCACACGGCCGACCTAAACGGCGACGGAGTCGTCAGCGCAGTGGACCTTCTCACTTTGCTCGCCAACTGGGGTCCATGTCCGAAATAAGGTATAAAGGTTCATCGTTAGCACTGTGGAGGGGTCCGGGTCAATCGTGGTCGCGCCTCTAGGAGGCGAACCAAGACGCAAGCATTCATCTGGACGCTTCATATAGGAAAGTAAAATGCCAACGGCGTATCAAGTAACTGCAATCTGCGGATCGTTTTTGTTCGCCGCCGGAGTATTTGCCGGCGACTGGGTTCAATTTTCGAATCAAACAGGGGCGCGACTCGTTTCCGATCCTTCACTGGGGGCCAGCGATACCGAGGAGAAGGACTACGCCTGGGGCGACGTCGACCTGGACGGCGACATCGACCTTGTTGTCGTTCGTAAAGAGATCGGCTCCACGCCCGGCCGGCGCCGCAACGTCCTGTTCATGAACGAGAATGGCGTGCTCACGGATCGCACCGACGATTACGCAACCGCTGCCGACGACGGTGGGAACGGCTTCCTTGACCTGACCAACGACCGTGATGTGGCCTTGGTCGATGTCGACGGCGACGGGTGGCTGGACATCGTTACGGTGACGACCTACGGCCAGGGTCTGCCCAAGACCATCTCCCATCCACGGGTTTATCTCAACTTGCAGGAGGAAGCTGGCGTTTGGCAGGGCTTCGAATATCAGGAGGCGCGATTTCCCCAGTTGGTCATGACCCCGAGTTTCTGTGGCGTCGGGGTCGGCGACGTCACCGGCGATGGTGCTCCGGACCTCTTCTTTAACGATTACCTGAATAACCTTGAGAATCGGCTACTGATCAATACCGGAAGCGGCTTCTTCACCGACCAGACGGACGCGCGTTTCGCCGGCAACGGCGCCTTTCTCGACGCCATATTCTCAGTGCATGCCGAGATTAAAGACCTGAACCATGATGGGTACAACGACATCCTCAATGCCCTTGCCCTCGGTCCCTATGAAGTCGTCATCGCCTACAACGATCCCGACCTGGAAGGGTTTTTCACCGCAGCCAATACCGATACCGTTATTGAGGCCTCCGTCTATTTCGTCGCCACCGGTGATCTGAACAACGATGGGCTCCTGGACATCGTGGAGGCTGAAGACGGCAATGATCGGTATTTCCTCAATCAGGGCAACGGCGGAGACGGGCAGGTCAATTGGCTCCCAAAATTCCTTCCCGACGACGGCCAGGGGTTCGACAACAACACCGTGATCGCTGACCTGGACAACGACGGCTTCAAGGACATTCTCATCGCTGACGTCGATGTCGATCTGCCGAACTGCTCCGGCGGCCGGCTCGATGTCTACCGCAATCTCGCCAACGTGCCGAACGTGAGTTTCGATGAGGACCTCGGCAATCTGCCGAGCAACATAAGTGGTCCGTTGGGAGGAACCCATGACGTGGCTGTTTTCGATATCGACGGCGACTGCTGGCCGGACCTGGTCATCGGGAACTGCGACGGGACGACCGTGTGGATCAACCAAGGCGAAGGCAACATCTGCGATGAGACAAATACAACTCCGCCCGACGACTTCAATGCTTTCCGTGGATTCTATAATTCCGGAGATCTCGACGACCTTCTGGAATCGGATGATAGCGATCTGTGTTACGACCTAGGCATCACAATCTTCCCATCCGAAGCTCCGATCACGTTGGATTTCTTCGGAACGTTGCCAAACGATTCTCCAGCTTCGCTCGACGTGACGATCGAATCGTC
>CBDUST010000209.1:0-8186 GCA_965369945.1 uncultured bacterium
CACGAAGGGCATCTGGCGGACGTTCGCCATGAGGAAAACCCCTTCCGCGCCAAACATGGTCTCGATGGCAAGTTCGTGATCATGTACAGCGGCAACCACAGCATTGTGCATCCCGTGATCACGCTGCTCCAGGCTGCGGTGCGCCTCAAGGACGATCCGCGGCTCGTGTTCATGTTCATCGGCGGCGGACTGGCCAAGAGGGATGTGCAGCGCACCATCGACATGGATCAACCAGGTAATATCATCTCGCTGCCGTATCAGCCGCTCACGGAACTGAAGTATTCATTGTCAGCTGCGGACGTTCATGTTGTTTCGATGGGCAACGAGATGGTGGGGATTGTTCATCCGTGCAAGGTGTACGGCGCGATGGCGGTGGCCCGACCGTTGTTGCTGCTGGGGCCTCGCCCGTGTCATGCCTCGGAGATTATCGACAAGCACAAACTCGGATGGTGCGTCGAACATGACGACGTCGATACAGCTGAGCAAACGATTCAGACAATGATGAACACCTCCGCCCAGCAAATGGCCAAGATGGGTCAGCGAGCCCGGAACGTGATCACGAGCGAACTGAGCAAAGACGCGCTGTGTGGAAGGTTCTGCGACCTTATCCAAGGCCACGAACGGACCGAATCTTCGGCTGCGGCCCCTGGCGCAGCGACATGACCGCCAAGACGTCCAGGAGCGAAACGCCGGTGCATCAACCGCGCCACATCGTCCAGCATCCGAAAAGTCCACACGGGTTGGGTAATCGCATGGCGCGCGTGATGTGGGCGGTAACCTACACGTTGCTCTTTCGTCCATCGCCTCGACCATTGCATCGATGGCGCAACTGGCTGCTGCGGAGATTTGGAGCGAAGGTGCATCCAACCGCCAGGGTCTATCCGCGTGCCAGATGCTGGGCGCCATGGAACCTGACCATGGACGAGCGCGCTTGCATCGGCAACGACGTTGATATCTATAGTGTTGCACCCGTCAAGATCGGCGCGTACTCCACAGTGAGTCAGTACAGCTATCTTTGCGCTGCGACGCACGACTTTGAGGACGTCGATCATCCCTTGGTTCCCCAACCAATCACCATCGGCCGACGATGTTGGATCGCCGCGGATGTATTTGTGGGCCCGGGCGTGACCATCGGCGACGGGACGGTTGTTGGGGCGCGATCCGCCGTGTTCAAGGATCTGCCATCGTGGGTCGTCGCCGCCGGAACGCCCGCCAAGCCCGTGCGTGAACGGGGGCTGCGACCCGAGGACTTCGATCGAACCGCAGCAAAAGGGGAGGCTACCGGATGATCGACGCGATGATCATCACGCATAACGAGGCCATCAACCTGCCGCGATGTCTCAAGGCGCTCACCGGCTGGACCAATCAAGTCTTCGTCATTGACAGCGGCTCGACCGATGGCACCCAGGAGATCGCCCAATCGCTTGGCGCCGAGGTCGTGCATCATGACTGGCCGGGCTACGCCCAACAGAAGAACTGGGCGCTGGACACGCTCCCGTTCCAGTCACCGTGGATTCTGATCGTCGATGCCGACGAGGTGATCACCGCTGAGTTGCAACGGCGACTCACGGCAATCGCTTGGAGGCCCGATGGCCTGGCCAAGGAAAACGGGTTCTATGTCAACCGCCTGACCTACTTTCTGGGTAAGCCGATCTATCACTGCGGCTACTTCCCCAACTGGAACCTGCGCTTCTTCAAGCGAGGCGCCGGTCGCTATGAAGATCGTGAAGTACATGAGCATGTGATCATCGAGGACCCGGTCGGGTACATCAAGGAACCGATGCTGCATGATGATCGCCGCGGTCTAGAGCATTACATCGCCAAACATAACCGGTATTCGACCCTCGAAGCGCGGGCTCTGCTCAGCGCGATGCGCGGGGGCGGATCAGATGGCGGCGGCGCAAGACTTTCCGCTCAGAGCAAGCGCCGTCGTTGGCTGAAGAGATTTGTTACACCCCACATACCCGCACCGGGACTGTGGCGATTCCTGTACATGTATGTGTGGCGGCTGGGCGCGCTGGATGGGCTAGCGGGTTTGGAGTTCTGCCGGTTCATCGGGATGTACGAGCGCATGGTCGCGATGAAGCTCAAGGAACTTCGCCGCCGGGTCGCACCGGGCGAGAGAGTCCCCGAGTCTACCGCCGAGCCGCCGGGAGGACTCGCGCTGGCCGAGGGCGCCGACCCGGTGATCCCCGAAACTGTCCAGTCACCAAACCAGCCGGCCGGCTCCGATTCGCAACTGGCCGAACCGATGCAGATGCAACCGGAGGCAAGCCCCTGGGACTTGAAGGAGAAGATCGGCCGGGCCCTTTGGATGCTTCTGGGGAAGCCGTTGTTTCGCCTGAGCTTCCACAACTGGCATCGGTTCCGCGCCGCGCTGCTCCGTCTGTTCGGTGCGAGACTTGGCCGAGGCGTGTCGATCCGCCCCACCGCCAACATCGAGATCCCGTGGATGATCGACATCGACGACGACGCGACCGTCGGCGACCATGCCATCCTCTACAGTCTGGGCAGGATCCGCATCGGCAAGCGATCCATCATTAGTCAGTACGCGCACCTTTGCGCCGGAACCCATGATTACACCGACCATTCGTTTCGGTTGATCCGCGCGCCCGTCACGATCGGTGATGACGTCTGGATCGGCGCCGATGCATTCGTCGGTCCGGGCGTCAGCGTCGGCTCACTCACGGTCCTCGGCGCACGATCAAGCACCTACAAAGATCTCGGCGAAAAACAGGTCTACGTAGGCAACCCAGCCAAGCGTGTGAAGGAACGGATGATGCGATGAATAGCCCAACAGCGCAAATGACGGAGGTTGACCAGCCCAACCGCCGTGCGTTCCTCGATCAGACCTACGGCGAACGTGTCAGAGGATTCTGGTGGTCGATCGTGCGGTTCACGTTATTTCGGTGGAGTCCAGCATCGTTCAATGCATGGCGACGATCACTGCTGAACCTGTTCGGCGCGACAATTCATCGCACAACACGCATCGCCCCATCCGTTCGAATCGACTTCCCGTGGAATTTACAGATCGCGCCGGATGTGGTCATCAGCCACGGAGCGATCATCAACTGCATGGGCAAGATCGCGATCGGTCGGGGCGCGCGTCTCAGCCAGTACGCGCACCTTTGCGCTGGGACGCACGATTACACGCGCCGCGACATGAAGATCGTGCGATGCCCGATCGCGATCGGTTGCGACGTGTGGATTGCCGCTGATGCGTTCGTGGGGCCCGGTGTAACGATAGGCGACGGCGCTCTACTGGCGGCGCGATCCAGTGCGTTCCGTGACCTGCCGCCCGGCCAGATCTGCATCGGCGAGCCTGCGATTCCGCGCCAGCCCTGGACGGACAGTCCTGCGTCCGAAGCGTAGGCTCAACCGGCACCTGCCGGTCCGCTTGCCCAGACACGGCCGCAAACATACGGTGTTTCCTCCATGACGCTACGTTTGTACAACACGCTGACCAACCAGGAGGAGGACTTCACGCCGCTTGATCCAACGGGCAAGCGCGTCACCTTCTATTCCTGCGGCCCGACCGTGTACGACTACGCTCACATCGGGAACTTTCGCTCGTTTCTCAATGCGGATGTGCTTCGGAGAACGCTGGAGTTGGTGGGCTACGAAGTCGTCCATGTCATGAACATGACCGATGTCGGACACATGACCGACAATGAACTCGCTGACGGCGCGGGTGAGGACAAGATGGAGGTCGCCGGCAAGCGTCTGCTCGAAGATAAGAAGAGCGGCACCTTGCCCGCCGACGCTGCGGAGATTGATCCGACCGACCCCTATTCGATCGCTGATTTTTATTGCGGCGCGTTTGTAGAAGATGCTCGCTTACTCGGGCTCAAGCTCATTTCCGAAGCGGACGAGCGCCCCGAGCTGATGCCGCGACCGACCCGATATATCGAGCAGATGATCCAGCTCGTGCAAACGCTGATCGAAAAGGATCACGCCTACGTCGCGGACGACGGGGTCGTGTACTTCAGCGTCCAGTCCTACTCCGCATACGGCCGGCTGTCGGGTAACTCGCCGGACAAAATTCGATCAGGCGAAGGTGGACGGGTCAACGAATCGACTCAGGCGGTCAAGAAACACCCGGCCGATTTCTTACTATGGAAGCCTGACTCCGCGCACGTCATGAAGTGGCCCAGCCCATGGGGAGACGGATATCCCGGCTGGCACCTTGAGTGCTCGGTGATGGCGATGAGTTTGCTCGGCAAGGAAACCGATGGCGTGATCGATCTTCATTCCGGGGGCGAGGACAACATCTTCCCTCACCACGAATGTGAGATCGCTCAAACCTGCGGCGCCAGCGATCAAACGCACTTCGCCCGCTATTGGTTCCACACGCGCTTCTTGATCGTCGAAGGTGAGAAGATGTCCAAGAGCAAGGGCAACTTCTATACCTTGCGCGATCTGCTAGCCAAGGGCGCTTCACCCGCTGCAATCCGTTTGGAACTCATCAAAACACACTACCGCAGCCAATCCAACTTCACCTTCCAAGGGCTCACCGATTCGCAACGGCAGGTCGATCGCTGGGCGCGGCTCAGCCGTTGGCTGGATCAACATCAAGCTGCACCGCTGGACGAGCCCGGCCCGCTGTCCGAAGCGCTTGGCCCGTTCAAGGCTGCGCTATGCAACGATCTGAACGTTTCCGGAGCGATCGGTGCGCTCAACGAAGCGGCCGGCCGGCACGATACCTCCGCCGATCCCCCAACCGCCACCGGCGCACATACTTATGCAGACGAATTGCGTGCGCTCAAGACCATGGACTCGGTGCTGGGCGTGCTTGACTTACAACGCCAAGCCTCGCTGGCGCAATCTGATCTGGACGTTTCGAAAATTGAATCGATGATCTCTCAGCGCAACACCGCCCGCGCTACAAAAGATTGGGCTGCCTCCGATCGACTCCGTGAGGAGTTATTGGAAATGGGAATCGCGATCAAAGACGGACCCACAGGCACAACCTGGTCCCAAGTGGTCAGCTCATAAACGCTCCCCTCCGGGTCGCGGCTAAACTTTTTGTTGATGCCTTGATGCCTTCCACCTATGCCTTCTTCAACAAAACCAATCATCGGCATCACCGGCGGAATCGGGGCCGGCAAGAGCACCGTCGCTCGAATCCTCTCCGAGCTCGGATGCTTCGTGGTCGATTCCGATGACCTGGCTCGTCAAGCCCTGCTTGACCCGGTTGTGGTCGAAACACTCGTGCAATGGTGGGGCCGGGAAATCCTCGATCCGCAAGGCCAAATCGATAGACGGGCGATAGCTGGTATCGTCTTCACTCGTCCGGCTGAACGAAAACGCCTAGAATCACTCGTCCACCCCTGTATTGAGAAGCGCCGCCAGGCGATGTTCAAAACCGCGCCCGATGCAGCGCCAGCCCTGGTAATCGACGCGCCATTGCTCGTCGAGGCGGGTATTGACGAACAATGCGATGCCGTTATTTTCGTCGATTCCGACCGAAGCATACGCCTCGATCGCCTCGCCCAAAATCGCCGCTGGAGCGATCAGGAGCTGAAACAACGAGAAGAATCGCAATTGCCACTTGACGCCAAGCGAACCAGAGCCGATTATGTAGTAGACAACGACGGTGATCTAACTTCCCTGACCGAACAGATCCGCCGAACCCTCCACGAAATTGTTCAAACTCATCGACAATGACCAAATCGTCTTGCGGTGAGCAAAAGGATGAACAGCCTGACGGACGAATCGCAGCCCCTCTCGCTACAGCGCTCGGTGTACGACTGACGTTCCGTTGCGCAAACGTCCATTCCCGACTATTCTTTCTTACACCCTGCGTACAGACGTAGGGCGCACCTCTACGAAATCTCAAGCCCGCCAGGCAACTGCCGCGCGGCGCTCCCTACCCGGAGTTCATCCGATCCATGGCCATAAAAAAGTACCGCAAACGAAAGAAGAAGGGCCACAATTCAGGCCAGATGATGACCGTCACGATTCAGCCGGGCGAGGTCCCCTCAGATGCCGACCTCGATGCCGAGGCCGCCTCTCTGCCCCAAGAGACGGACGAACGATATGAGCGGGCCAAGAAGGACGACATCAGTCTCGCCAAACTCCAACATATGACCAACGAGGAGCTGGCCACGCTTGCCGAGGACGAGGAAATCCACGAATTCAAAGTGATGCCCAAACAGAAGCTGGTCTTCGAGATTCTCAAGTCCCGCGCTCGCAAACAAGGCCTCATGGTCGGCGAAGGGACACTGGAGATTCTGCCCGACGGCTTCGGATTCCTACGCAGCCCCGAATATTCCTACCTCGCCTCGGCTGACGATGTCTACGTCAGCCCCTCGCAGATCAGACGCTTCGGCCTGAGAAAAGGCCAGGTCATTCGTGGTTTGATCCGGCCGCCCAAGGAGACCGAGACGTACTTCGCGCTGCTGCGCGTCGAGGAAGTCAATGGACGTGATCCACAAATCATCCACGACCTGCCCACCTTCGAAAACCTAACCCCCCTGCATCCCAACAAGCGCTTTCACCTCGAAACAACGCCCGAATGCATCGAGACCCGTGTCATCGACCTCGTGACGCCGCTCGGGTTCGGCCAGCGAGCGCTCATCGTCGCTGCGCCTCGCACCGGCAAGACCATCATCCTCCAACAGATCACCAAGGCCATCGCTGAGAATCATCCCGACGTTCACGTCATTGTCCTGCTCATCGACGAACGACCGGAAGAGGTCACCGACTTCCGCCGCAACACACCTGATTCCGTTGAGGTCGTCGCCTCAACATTCGACGAGCAGGCCATGCGCCACATCCAGATCGCTGAGATGGTCACCGAGAAGGCCCGGCGTCTGGTCGAGTTCGGCGAGGACGTAGTAATCCTGCTCGATTCCATCACACGCCTGGCACGCGGCTACAACAACGCCATGCCCACAACCGGGAAAATCGGCACCGGCGGCGTTGATACCAAAGCTCTGATCAAACCCAAAAAGTTCTTCGGCTCAGCCCGAAATATCGAGGACGGCGGCTCGCTCACCATCATCGGAACCGCACTTGTCGAGACCGGCTCCAAAGCTGATGAGGTCATCTTCGAGGAATTCAAAGGCACCGGCAACGCTGAGCTGCACCTGACGCGAAAGCTCGTCGAGAAGCGAATCTGGCCCGCCATCGACATCCCCGCCTCCGGCACACGCCGCGAAGAGCTGCTGCTCGATCCCAAGGAGCTGGAACTTGTCGGCCGACTGCGCAAAGTCGTCTCCGATATGAGCGTCATCGAAGCGATGGAGTTACTGCGCGGCCGACTCGCCAAGACCAACTCCAACGCCGAATTCCTGATGACCATGAACCTGGGCTAAACCGTGCGGCGCACCCCGCTTCAGCGGGCGGCGCTCCCCTACACACAATCAAGCGAACCGACCCCCACCACCCCTCCGTACAACTTCATATGCACCAGCGACCCAATCGACTCGGGCTTACCCGAACCGAGGTACTCGCAGTACTCCTTGTTATCGTTATCTCAATTGTCGTCCTGCTCTTGATAGCAGTCGCCCGAATCGGCCCTTTACAAGCGAACGCTCGATCAATGAAGGACGCAGCGCAGATCAACGAGATCGCCCAATCGCTTCTCGTCGCTTCCCGCGAACTCGACGGCTCATTCCCATTTCCCAGTCTGATCGTCGCCACAGGTGATGATGAGACGGAAGATTTCTCCCTCAACCATTCCGCCAATTTGTACTCAATCCTAGTTGTAAGACACTACCTCACGCCCGCAATGTTGATCTCTCCCATCGAATACAGCGACCACGTCGTCCAAGCAAACTACGACTTCACCGCTTACGACCCGCTTAACGGCTCGTATTGGGATCCATCATTCGTCATGCACATCGAAGATCCCAACATCGGCGCGAATGCCTCTTATGCGCATGTTGCGGCTGTCGGAGACCGGCGCGACGCGCTCGATCCGGCAAAAACATCGATCGACATGCCAATCCTCGGCACCCGCGGCCCCGATGTCACAAACCTCGACCCTGCTGATTACCACCGCTCGCCGACGTATCGATTTACCAAGCCATACGATCGATGGCTCGGCAACATCGCATTCTCCGACAACCACGTCGAAACTCTGCAAACGTTCTATCCACAGATGACCGCGAATCCATCCGACAGCGATCGCCATGCTCGCCGCTGCGGGCTGGGCATGTGGACCGTCGGCAGTTGATTCA
>CBDUST010000210.1:0-8168 GCA_965369945.1 uncultured bacterium
ATTGTTCGGAGTATAGAGGTTAAGGTCGATTTCCATGTGCAAGGCGAATTTCCGGAACTTGGGGTTGTCGCCGAGCAATGGGCCGTTCTCGCCGAGCCGTTACCTGACGGGATGCTGATCGTGGTGAATGCTGCCCGATCGCTACCCGATGGTATTGAAATCGAACCGGTCTCCCTGAACGGACAAGACGAAACCGCCATCGCCGAACGGACCCCCGTAAAGGCTTGGCAGTGAGCATCCCTCACTTCGGCGTCACCAAGCCGGTGCCGGCGAACCTCCTTATGGCCGGCGCGATCATCGGTGGCGTCGCTGCGGGAATCAATCTCACACGCGAGTTCTTCCCCGATACCACGCCTGATACGGCGCTGATCACGCTGCCCTATCCAGGTGCGACGCCGCTGGAAGTTGAAGAAGGTATGGCAAAGAAGGTCGAGGACGCCGTGGCCGATCTTGACGAGGTCGAACGGCTCACGACCACGCTTGCCGAAGGCGGCGGTGGGATCAACGTCGAGTTCCACTCAAAGATCGCTGACCTTTCCGAAGCAGTCGATGAAGTCGAACGGGCTATCAATAACTTGCGCGATTTACCCGAGGAAGCTGAGGAGATCGACGTTGCTGAGTTCGAACCCCAGATGCCGACCATTATGGTCACCTTGTTCGGCAACGCCGAGGAAGAGGCGCTCAAGCGCTCCATCCGTGCGATCCGTGATGATCTGGAATCCCTACCAGGAATGGGCGAGATCATTATTTCCGGCGTACGCGATTATGAAATTCGCGTTGACGTCGCGCCGGAGGCCCTGCTCGAGCATCGCTTGAGTCTCCCGCAGGTTTCCACAGCGATCCGTGAATGGATGACTGATGTGCCCGGCGGCTCCGTGCGGACCGGCCTTGGCGATATCAGCGTTCGCACGGTCGGCGTGCCCGAGCAAGCCCACGAGATTCGCGACATCGTTATCAAAGCCAACCCGCAAGGTCATGCCCTGCGCGTTGGCGACATCGCTGATGTCCGCGAATACTACGTCGATGAGCAGCTCATCAATCGATTCAACGGTCGCCCAGCCGTTAGCCTGACCGTGTACAAGACCGGCGATCAGGATGCCGTAAAAATCGCCAAGATGGCCCGCGCCTACGTGGCGGGGATCCGATTCGCCGCTGGCAACGCCGACTCGATCTACCAACCGAACGCAACCGACAAGCTGTTTGGCGTACTGAACGGTCCAGAAGGCGATCGCTTCAAGACCCAGCGGCGCAGGGCTTACGAGCTCGGATTGCGCTCACCTAACTTGATACCGGTCGGTTGCGATCTGCAAACCCATTCTGATCTCGCTCGATTCATCGAGGGACGGCTTGATCTATTGGTCCGCAACGCACGGTGGGGGGCGCTGCTGGTGTTCCTCACGCTCTTGCTGTTTCTGAATTGGCGCGTCGCGATCTGGGTCGGCACGGGACTCGTCATCGCGCTATGTGGAACACTCATCCTAATGCAATTGGTCGGCATCACACTGAATCTTCTCACAATGTTCGGGTTGATCGTCGTGCTCGGACTGCTTGTGGATGATGCAATTGTTGTCGCAGAGAACATACAGGCTCGTCACGATCGCAACGAACCGGCGCTCGTGGCAGCAATAAAGGGTACCGAGCAGGTCTTCTGGCCCGTCGTCGCGACAATCCTCACCAGTATCGTGGCCTTCATGCCCTTGCGGTTCATTCAAGGCCAAATCGGTGATCTGATCGGCGCGCTGCCGGTGGTCGTCAGTTGCGCTCTGGCGATCAGCCTCGTCGAAGCGCTATTGATCCTTCCAAGTCATATGGGTCACAGCCTGCTCCATTTAGATAGATCCACTCCACGACGATTCGGGCGCTGGCTTAGAACACTCGAAGCGCGGCGTGATCGCGTTGTGAAGCAAAAGATCATTCCGGCCTATGCGCGCTTGCTCGAGTTCTTATTGCGATACCGCTATGCCACCGTCGCAGCCGGTGTTGCGGCGATTGTTATCTCGCTTGGGCTCGTAAGAGGTGGGCGCATCGAATTCACGTTCCTGGGTAGCTCGGATTCCGAAACCGTCGTGATTGATCTTCGCATGCCGATCGGCACGCCGATCGAGCGGACCGACGAAATCGTTCGCCGGATCGAGGACGCTGCTCGCTCTATGACGGATGAAGTCAAGTCTATTTCCTCTCTCATCGGTGTCAGTGCCGATCTGGAAACCGGGCAAAACAGCTCCAGGGGTGGGCACGTCGCGCAGTTGTTCGTCGAACTGACCGCGGTCGAATTGCGCCAAGCCGCCGGCGGACGTGAATCGTCGCAGGTGATCGCGGCAATGCGCGACAAAGTCGGCGTCATCGACGATCTGGAGCGATTGAGATTCACGGGAATCGGAGGTGGATTCGACGGGCCCGATATCACGATCATCGTCTCGGGTCCCGAGGGAATGGATCTCGCCGGGCCGGTCGATCGTGTGAAGAAGATGGTGGCGGAGCACGAAGGTATCTTCGATATGTCCGATGACAACGCCTTGGCCCAGCGCGAAGTGAAGGTGAGGCTCAAGCCGGACGCTGCGGGCTTGGGATTGTCGGTCGCCCAGGTTGCTACGCAAGTCCGCGGAGCGCTGTATGGGCTGGAGCCGCATGTGTACTCCGCGAATCGCGAGGACATCAAGGTTCGCGTGAGACTGGCAGAAACCTCGCGACGAAGCCTCTTCGCCATCGAGCATATGTACATCATCACGCCGGACGGTCGGCGAATCCCACTCCGCGAAGTTGCCGAGGTTGTTGAAGGGACCAGCTATTCGGTGATCCATCGCATTGATCGAAAGCGAGCCGTCACCATCACCGCTGATACAGCACCCGACGTTCGCCCCGAACCGATCATGGTCGCTTTGCAGCCGCGCTTCGACCAGCTGCGTTCGGAGTTTCCCGGGCTCGACATCAAACTGGGCGGACAACAGCGCGAAATGGCAAAAGCATTCTCGACGCTCCCAATAGGCTTCCTTGTCGCGTCGATCGGAATCTACATCATCCTGGCGTGGTTGTTCGGCAGCTTCCTGCAACCCCTGGCGGTCATGATCGCCGTGCCGTTCAGCATCATCGGCGTGATCTGGGGCCATTACATCCTCGACTTCCAACTGACGTTCCTCAGCCTCATCGGCTTCGTTGCGCTCAGCGGAATCGTTGTCAACGACTCGCTGATCCTGGTGGATCTGTATAACACCAAACGAAAGGAAGGCATGTCGATTCAGGAAGCGATCATAGACGCTGGGCGACATCGACTACGCCCCATATTCCTGACGACGATTACGACGATCCTCGGCCTGACGCCGTTGATGCTGGAAACGTCGTTCCAAGCCAAGTTCCTAATACCGATGGCGATCAGCATTTCATTCGGTCTGATGAGCGCGACGGTGTTGATTCTCGTTGCCCTGCCATGCATTTTGGTGATTATCGACGACCTCAGGCGAGCCGCCTACTACCTCTGGCACGGCCGAACCCAACCGCCGTCCATCCCCGATGAACTGTCCAGCCTCGACGCGCTGGCAGAGTGACGCCGAAGGGCAGCAACCACAGATGAATACCGATGGACACAGATGAAAGCCCGACGCGCGCAGTGTAAAGCCGCGACCAGTGGTCGCGTTTTCTTCCCAATCGTCGAATCGTCAGTAAGTCTCCCGCAAAGCCCGGGGACTCCGTCCCACGATTCTTCTTCCACCCCCCGGGACTCTTCTCAACATCCAGCTTGGAAGGCTGCAAGCCGTCGAGCGCAAGTAGCCGAAAACGCAGTGGGTTACGACACCGCCCCATCGGCGAAACAGCACCGGCGCTGAATCCTCCGCGGAAGTCACCCCCTATCGACTCCGATCTGTCGGCCGTCATCGACGCTTGGCCGGCGCTGCCTGATGCTCTCAAGACGGGCATCCTGGCCATGGTCACGGCCGCAAACGGGGATCGACAGGAGACGTAGCACAATGGGCTGGGAGCGCCGGGGATGAATCGGCACCGAGACCATTTTTCAACTTGATGAAGGAACATCAAAGATAAGTGTCGTGATTGTGATCTCACGGCCAGGATCGTCTGGCTTCACAAAGATGTACCGTGAATCGTCCTCAGGGTCGTGCTTGTTTGTCTTGCGGTGTTCTGCCCTCGACGACATGACCTCGTGCATCTTCTCTCTTACAGCGGTGGAATCCTTATTCTTGTTGAAGATGAACAGGGCACACTTGGAATCACGCCACGAAAGATAGCTGAGCAACTGATCGATTGCTTCACTGAAATCCTTCTGCCCCCGCCAGAACTTGCACTCGGCGATGAATACGTTCCGGCCATCGACCCGGATGAGGATGTCGGTCTTGCCGCTGGCATTGAACGTCTCTCCAGTGGCACTACCTTCGAAGTGTCCGTTGAGTTGAATCAAGAAATGGTCCCTGATTGTTTCCTCATTAAGGGAAGCGAAGCTATTCGGATTCCGTTCAATTACAAGAGAGACGTCTTGAAGAACTTTGAGTATGTGCTCGTAGTCATCATCCGAGAGTACAGGTTCGGCGGAGTACTTTTCGTTGGGAACCGCTGGCCGCTGGATCTTAGCCGTTCGTCGTTTTGTCGGGATCGTGTAGGTAAGAGCTTCGTTACGACGCTCTATTGGGATGCCTAATCCTGTCACCGCGTTTGCGGTCGCCTGTGCGGTCTGATGTCGTCTCTCAATGGCGCTGACAATCTGAGTCGGAATAGACTCGTTGTGTCGTGCTACATCTGATTGGATTGTTCCAACCGCCTTTTGCAACGATTCGATTTCGGAATCTATGCGTCGCTTGAGGCCAGCCGGGTCCACGGAATCATCTGGGAATGTGATTGTTAGGATTATTCTGTCATCACGAGCGTCGATCTGTGGCCAACCGCTAACGGAGTAGGTGGATGCACGTCTGAGTGAATCGTCGATTGAACACCCCAACGACGAGCGCCCAAACCCATATCAGAGCGCCAAGCAGCCACAGCGCAATGAACGCTACCAAGACTTCCTGAGGCGACCAAGGCTTGCCGAAGCCCAACGAGTAATGAAAGACCGCGAAGTTGACAATCGGAAGCACGATACCCTGCGCGATGGCAATGGTGCTGAGAACTTTCTGGAGCTTTGTCCACTGAGGATCGTGGGCAGCGAGGCTAGCCCTGTCAAAGGCGAGGCCACACTCCGGACACACATCTTGCCCTGCCCCGCGCAGGTCATAGTCGCAGTTGAGGCAGTGGCCGAGCAACCTGCGACGAGAGCGGCGGATCGCACGGCGCAGCGCAAACAGACAGAACAACGGCAGCCAGATGATGACGGCGTAGAGCACGCTATTGACCAGGAACCCTGGCCAAAGCAAACCCAAGGGTAGAACACACAACTCGTTGGGAGTGCCGTCCATGAACCCGTATTGCGCATATGGGCTCCTTTCAATACCATGGACGACCCTGGTTGCTCCCCCGAATTGATAGAATTGTCCGTCTGATAGCCTTATGTTCGGCTGCGGCGATTGGTTAGGTGGCTTGTTCACGTCGACCGCGAGTATCTCCAGGTCCACAAGACACCACATGGACCGCATTGGAAAACCGCGCGCGTCTGCGAAAGACTGTCGGTATGGTACATCGCCTGTTGGACGGAGGTCTTCAAGAAAAGTTGCCCAGGTCGGCAGAACACCATGATCGGTTTTGTCCACCGTTTGTAACTGCGCCGTACTTGGAAGAGTAAACACCGACACTCGAATAGCTCCGAGTCGGTCCCAGCGCCGCACACGGCTGTAGGTGGCATTTTCATTGCTGATGGTGACTGCGTCAACGGACGAGGTCCCACCTACATACACCCATACCGCACACCCCCACGCCACGGCGACATTGATGATCACGCCGAGGAGCAGGAAGACGGCGAGCTTGGTAAGACGGCGCTTCACGACATCATTCTACGACACATCTTCCCGTCGCCAGCCGCATTCGGGGCAGCCTCGGGACAAGTCGCGGCGGAGGTCGTAGGCGCATTGCGGACAAAGCCCGCGTCGCGTTCGAATTACCTTGCGCAGGGCGAACAGCCCGATGATGATCGCGCACCATGCCGCACTATGTACGAGCACATTGCCGATCAGCGCCGGCCAAACAGGTTCATAGGGCAGGACACGCCATTCGATTGTGCCTCCGGCGAGCGCGATGCCGTGCCGTGTCTGCGCGCTAGTGTTCCGGATATGCCCAAATCGACCAGGTACGACGATCGCAATCGCCTCGCGCTCGCAGCGGAGCGCACGCCACGGCCAGCCTGCACTCGTCTCCTGCCATATCGCGTCGGGCGGACCGCTGGACCCGATCAACTGATCCGTCGACGCGTCGTAGTGTTCTGACCCACGAATGAAGTTGGTGCGCGTGTGACCGAACCGCTTCTGAACGTAGAGGGTCTCCCAAAGCTCATCGCGCACCTCCACGCTGGTGAATCGACCAGGAACGCCTTGATCGATCGAGAGCCACGCCGCGCAAACCCACGCGACGGCCAGTGTGCTGGCGATGCTCAGCAACAAGGCAACACACAAGAGCGCGACGGTCCTCTTCCTCATCCAGAGATCTCCGCAGGATGGCTGGCCGGACCGGGTACGAACCGGCTTGGGATTCAGATTCAAGTCTAGGCCGCCATCAGCTTGAACTTGAAGAACGAGTCGAGCTCCTTCTGTTTCTCAATGCCCATGATCATCGCACGCCACCTCGACGAGCATCCCTCGAAGCAACGCCGGGCCATGGCGACTGACGCGACCCGCCTGCTGCATCGTGCCCGACTTGTCTTGCTTGGGTATGAGCCCGGCGTAGCAGCCGACCTGGGCCGATCCGGCAACCGGCAATGGCTGCGGCGGCGGGTCGCGCGGCGGTTTCAGGCGCTCGACGAGGGCGACCTAGCGACAGGGGCGATGGAGCGGGCAACGGCGATCGCTGTCTGCGGCGAAGGCAACGTGTGCTGCCGCTGCGTCGTGACGCCGAAGGGCATTGCCAGCCGTGCCCGCCATGTGGGGCACAGCCGGACGCCCAGCACGAGTACACCGTCGAGGAGTTGGCCCTGGGTAGCGACCCATACTCGTCTAACGTGGCGACCGCTCTGTGATTGCAGATAACACTCTTCGTCCACACTCCGGGCAAACCTCATGCTCCGCCCCGCGCAGGTCGTAGCCGCACTTGATGCAAAGCCCGCGCTTGCGGCGGATCAAACGCCGGACGACAAACGGACTCGACCACAGCAGCGACAGGATCGCCGCGTAGAAGAGTGTGTTACTGAAGAAGCCGGACCAAATTGGGATCAAGGGTAACGCCCTGTGGCGGGCAAGATGCCAACTCGGCGGGGACTGGTGGTCAGACAGCGGGATGGCGCATTTGCGAGGCTCATAGATCATCGCTCCACTTGTGGGCTCGACTGCGTGGCACGAGCGCATACTCAGCAATGGCCAGCCGGAGGCGACCTCTCCTCGAACGTTCACAAAGAACGGGTGCCGATTGTCGTTGTACGACACCCGACTCGCAACCTCGCTCCAGGTCGGTGCTGGCTTGATGGGGTATTGCCCGGATGACTGGCCGCGACCTAAGTACAAGTGCCATTTGATCCGCTCTATGCCTCGGCCTCTCCAATGAAGGTAAGGCACGGATTCGCCAGCCGGGGTTCGGATTGAACCGGCTTCGGAAGAACCGTCTCCAATCACGGTCAAAGCGCTAATGCTCCATGCCACGCCCACATTGACGATCCCGCCGAGAAAGAGAAAGACTACGATCATGAACAGTCGGCGTTTCACGGCGGCGGACCATCCCGGCTCACGTCAATGCTAAATGAACTCTCGGTCGCTCGAATAACAATCGTTCCGCTCATCACCGTGCTGTAGATCGACTCGGCGTAGGCTGGTTCCACATGCCAGACACGCTGGTTGTTCTCGCGGAACGCCCATTGCATCTGGTGTGCGGTAGCGGGAAACGTGAAATCGTCCAGCCGTTGGATTACATCACGACCCGGATGGCCGTGGCTATTCTCAAAGGCGCAGCTCACGACGGCGGCAACGGGGTGGGTCACTGCCGCCCATTGAGGCGAGGTTGAGGTAGTGACCGAGCCGTGATGACCGACCTTGAGCAGTTCGACCGCCAACCAGTCGTTGTCGTACTCAGCGATGATGGCATCTTCGGTCGCT
>CBDUST010000211.1:0-8167 GCA_965369945.1 uncultured bacterium
GGACAATCTCGTCGGCGGTTCCATGAATGAGAAGGAACGGTGGATCGGCATCATCAATATACGTCAGCGGACTCGCCTTCTTCGCCTGTTGTTTATATTCCTGCAAGTCATCTCCCAACCACAAATTCAGGTACTCACGACGCACCCCATCATCAAAGCGCGTGAAGTCGATCGGACCTGAGATATCAACCACGCATTGCACCGTCGAGCTTATTCCGCTCAGCTCAAGCTCGCCTTCGAGCGCGCCGTCATTGCCTGACGTTCCAATCAAAGCGCTGAGGTGCCCGCCGGCCGAAGGACCGACAATCCCGATCCGCCAGGGATCGATCCCAAGTTCCTTTGCGTTAGCGCGCAGAAAGCGTACAGCCACCTTGCAATCATGCACGGCCGCGGGAAACCTCGCCACGCCTGAAAGTCGGTAGTCAATGGTCACCGCAAGGTATCCGCCTTGCGCGAACGCTGTCACGAGCGGAACCCCGTCCTCCTTCGACCCGGCTCGATACCCTCCGCCATGTACAAAGATCACCGCTGGCAATAATTTCTGATCGGGTTGCTTGGGGGACGCGGCGTCAAGCTTCAACTCGATCATTTCCCCATCAGCGTTCGGTGCGTGTGAATACACGACGTCGCGCACGAGCACAATCGAATCGGGAATTTGCGGCCCTTCCATCGACTCGCCTTCTTGCGCTGCGACCAATTCATTGAAACATGCAACCACAACAACCGCTATGGTCGCCTCCCGGATTGCGCGATTACAGAACCGACTAACCATCCGTCACCATCGGCTTCGGTTGTTCTAGCCCAAGAAAGTTCGCCAGCAAGGCCGGGCCTTCGTTGGTAAGAAAACTCTCGGGGTGAAATTGCACGCCGTTCATTGGCGCCTCATTATTCTGTCCACCTACCCATCGCAGCCCCATCAGCTCGTCATCTTCCGTCCACGCGCTAATCTCAAACCCATCGGAAATGTTCGCTCGATCCACGATCAAGGAGTGGTATCTCGTGGCAGTGAATGGGTTCGGCAGGTCTTGGAAAATGCCTCGCTCATCGTGGTGAATCTCGGAAGTCTTGCCGTGCATGAGCACGTCATGACGATGAACAACCATGCCGTGAACGTCTGCGATCGCTTGATGACCCAGACACACGCCGAGGATGGGAATCCGCCCACGAAAGTGTTCGATCAGCTGTGGACAAACGCCGGTCTCCTTCGGCGTACACGGCCCCGGTGAGAGCAACAAATGCGTCGGATCCAGCGCCGCCGCTTCGTCCACTGTGATCTTGTCGTTGCGCACAATGCGCATCTTGATTGACGGATCAAGTTCACCAATCCGCTGCACGAGGTTGTATGTAAACGAATCGTAATTATCGATAAGCAAGAGCATGATGTAACTTAGTTTCTCAATTCGCCGAATGAAGCCGGACCTGACAAGCGAGCGAAGCGAGTGCGGAAGGTCCGGGTACGCGCCACGAATGCCATAGTGTAGCCGCCGAACTTCGTTCAGTAGTCTCGACACGGTTCGTCGCGCTTCACTATCGCAGCGCTTTGCGAACGACCTTCGCGCGGACTTCGCGGAGCCGGTCTGCGTTGAGACTTGCACCAACGTGTAGTTGCAGATGCGCCGGCTGAATCTGCAACAGCAGACGGTTGATCGAATCGATGTCCAGCTCGTCGAGCCGACCCAAATGTACGCCCAGGCGAACTCTACTCAACAGCTTCATCGCTTCCTCAGCGCCCAGCAGCCGAGCGTTCCGCAGCACAGCCAGGGAGCGGTGGACGCGATCATCTAGCAACGTGGTGTTCCGTTCGACCAGCATTCGTCGAGCCTCATGCTCGTATTCGATGATCTGCGGAAGGATTCGCTCCAGGAACTCCTGGAGAATCTCCTGTTCGCTTCGCCCGAGGGTGACTTGATTGCTGATTTGATAGAAATCACCAGCCGACTCCGACCCCTCGCCGTAGTATCCGCGGACGGCCAAGTGCAGGTCTTTCGCCGCCCGGCGGACGCGCTCAATCTCGTTACTCAGTTTCAACGCAGGCAGGTGCATCATCACCGACAGCCGGATTCCCGTGCCGAGATTCGTCGGACAAGCGGTCAGGTATCCCCAGCGAGGCGAGAACGCGTAATCAGCGTTGGCCTCCAGCGCCTCATCGACGGCATTGATGCGCTCGACCAAATCATCCAGACGCAGACCCGGCGCGATCAACTGCATCCGCAGATGATCTTCTTCATTGATCATGATGCTGAGCGTTTCGTCTTCGGAGACAGCAACGGCGCGGGGGATTTCAGCTTCCGCCAAATGTCGCGAGATAAGGTGGCGCTCAACGAGCAACTGTCGGTCGCGCGCGGTCGCTTCAGTTAGATCGACCCAGATCATTTCCTGCGACAAATCACTTTGGAGAACAACTTGGTGGGCCAGATGGACCAACTCCCGACGCTGCGAGTCGCTCGCCCGCACTACAAACGGAAATCCAACAAGGTTGCGAGCCAACCGAACTCGGCAGCTCATCACCACATCGGACTCGGGCCCGTTGCTGCTCAACCAAGCACTTTGTGATGCGAACTCCATCAGCGACTATCCCTCAGCCTTCCTTCACGCTCGCTTCGCCTTCGCCAGGTTGAGCCGACTTTTTCTTATCCATGTTGCGTAAACGATCGCGCAGTTTCGCCGCGCGTTCATACTGCTCGGCGGCGACCGCTTGGTCCAACTCTTTGGTCAATTGCCGGATCAGGTGAGTCCGATCGATCGACGTCCCCGCTCGGCGCGGGGTCTTGCCTCGATGGTGCGTTGCCCCATTTTGAGCCCGCTCGATCAACGGAGCAAGCTGCTTCTCGAACGCCTCGTAACAATCGGGACAGCCAAGCGTGCCGCTTTGGCGAAATTGGCCGAATGTAATACCACAGGTCGGGCAACTCCGTTTCGCCGTCGACCCCGCCTTACCGCTGTGTGACATCACAAAATGCGTCAAGAGTTGATTGATCGGCTGCTGCGTCGGCATAGCCACGCCGGCTTCTACAGCGTGCTGCTCGCAGAGGTGCACTTCTTTCTTTACACCGTTCTTTACGGTGAGCTCGTGCACCACAGCCGGTTTGTCACATAGATCGCACTGCTTCATCGTTCTTCCTAATCGTAGCCACTCGGCGCCACACGAGCCAAACAATTCCAACGCAACACCCGCCAATTCGTCCGCGTGCGAACACCATTCCCTTCTCGCTGCGCATAAGCCGCGCTTCAGCTGCACGTCAGGGCCTCAGCACGGGCGATTGTGAACCTATCGGACCTATACAGACTCAGACTTTGGCGGTCGTTGATTCCGCCGGCTGCCTTTGCGGCAGTATCGCTTGCCTGATAGCCGCAAGCTGCCGCAGAAGCCCCGGCATCACCGCAAGCGGTTGCATCGTGGCCGCATCCGACGATGCTTCATCCGGGTCGGGATGACATTCCAAGAAGACGGCATCAACGCCTGCCGCAACCGCCGCATTAGCCAGAAGCGCCGCACGCTCCGGCCGACCGGCGCTCATCCCATTCCCTGCACCGGGCAACTGTGTCGAATGCGTCACGTCAAAGCAAACCGGCCGCCCCAATTCCATCAAGTCGCCCAGCCCGACAAAATCGTTCACCAACCGCTGGTAGCCGAAGAACGTCCCGCGCTCCGTCAGCATGATCTGATCGCAGTCGGATTCCGTGAGCTTATCGACCGCATGCACCATCTCGGCCGGTGACATGAACTGCCCTTTCTTGACGTTGACCGGCTTGCCAGTCTGCGCACAGGCCTGAAGGAGATCAGTTTGGCGGCATAGGAATGCCGGGACTTGCAACAAATCCACGACCTCAGCCACGGCAGGAACTTGGCCCGGCTCATGAACATCCGTCGTGACCACAACGCCAAGCTTCTCGCGCAGCCGAGCCAATTCGTCGAGCCCCGCCTCGATACCCGGGCCTCGGGCCGAACGAATGCTGGATCGATTCGCCTTGTCAAAACTAGCCTTGAACACGAAGTTGAGATTCAACTCGGTGCATACATCACGAATCGTCGATCCGATCAACTCGTTCGTTTGCGGACCTTCCAACACGCATGGCCCGGCGATCACCAGCAACGGCTGGCCCGTTCCGACCCTGATCGTTCCGATGGTGCACGTCTTGGACATAGCGAGAGACTACCTTAGAAGGTGGCGTTCGTGCGTGGCGTGGACCGATAGCCCGCCCGCCTCTGCGGTCAAAACCACACGCACCGGCACTGCCTGACCGATACAACGCTCGACGCCTTTTTTCGGTGCAAGCCAGGATCGGGAATGCCGAAGAGGTAAACGTGTGTCATTATTATAGTTGCGATAATCCACCCAGGGTCGCAGCGGAGTAGATCATGGCGCGAATGCCCCGAGAACCAGAGGCCTTCGGAGAGCAAGTGGCGAAGATTCTCCAGCGCCACTACCCCGATCGTACGCTCGAGCTGGCTGGACCGTTGGACCTGATTCTCAACGGCAAGCACCTCGGGCTTGAGAACCTCTATCGCATGGTTCTTCACGAGCCGGAGCGAGGCGTGGAGCTGGTCGAAAACTACCTGGACCGCCTGATCGAGGGCGATTCCCTGACCTCCATGCCCCTGCCGCTGTCGGTCGCCAAACCGCGGATCATGCCGCGAATCCAGCCAATCAAGATCTTCGAGCATCTGGACAAGGAGCGGGTGGCCTACATCCCCTTCGTCAACGACACCGTCGTTGTGTTCGTGCTGGACATGCCGCAGATGACCATCAGCATCACCATCGAGCAGATGCTGCGATGGGGGTTGCAGTTGGACGACCTCGATACGATCTCGCGCGAGAACCTCCACACTTACGCGCCTGATTTGGAAATCCAGATCGTGGACTCGGCTGAGGGCGGTCGGGCTGCGATCGTTGCCCGCCAAGATGGTTACGACGCAGCACGCCTCTTGCTCGGCTCGCTGCACTCACGCCTGGCGCCTGAACTGCACGGCGACTTTTACGTCGCCACACCAGCACGCGATATGTTCCTCGCGATGACTTGCGAGCCCGATGATTTCGTAGATCGACTCCGCGAGCGCGTGCAGATGGAATTCAAGCGCATGCCCTATCCGATCACCAACGAGCTATTCGTGGTTACACGCGACGGCGTCGCCGGCACCAAAGCAGCGTAGTCACAAGACAATAAAGCCTCAGGCCTCAAGTTGCTCGGAATCCGCCGTGGCGTAGATCCGCCGTGGCGGGGCGGGCCATCCTCTCGCCGCAATTCAACAGGCTCTGACCGAGTTGAAGCATGAGCCCGTCTTGGCCCGAAGCCGGTACAATGGGGGCCAAGAACACTGCAGAGCGAAGGACGGAGCCATGGAGGAATCTGACAAGACGACTGATCCGGAAGCGGTGACCGAGGATGAACTGGGCAGCGCCCCACAACCGGCGCGGGCTACCACCACCGTGGCGCTGGATCTCGGCAAGCGATTCGGGCAACTCATCGGCCGATACAAAGTCGTTCGTGTCCTCGGTGAAGGCGGCATGGGTACCGTCTTTCTCGCCGAGCAGGACAAACCAACCCGACTTGTCGCGTTGAAGATCATTCGACCCGGCGTGGCCTCGGCCAACCTGCTGCGACGCTTCGAACACGAAGCCCAGGTTCTGGGAAAACTGCAACATCCCGGCATCGCGCAGATCTACGAAGCGGGAACCGCAGACACAGGCGAAGGCGCTCAGCCGTACTTTGTCATGGAGTACGTCCGGGGTCGATCGCTTCTGGAGTACGCCCAAGCTTCACAGCTACGCACCCGCCAACGCCTAGAGCTGCTGGCCAAGATCTGCGACGCGGTCCAACATGCCCATCAAAAGGGGATCATCCATCGCGATCTGAAGCCGGACAACATCCTCGTCCCCGAAGATGGCCAACCCAAGATTCTCGACTTCGGCGTGGCACGCGCCACCGACGCTGACATTCAAGTTACCACCATACAGACCGACGTGGGTCAGCTCGTGGGCACTATTCCCTATATGAGCCCCGAGCAAGCCGGCGGCGACGTGACCGAACTCGATACCCGAAGCGATGTCTATGCACTCGGCGTTTTGGGGTATGAGTTACTGGCGGGGCGTCTTCCCTACGACCTGAGCAAGAAGATGATCCACGAAGCGGTGCGGGTGATTCGCGAGGATGATCCCACACCCCTAAGTTCGATCGACCGGGTGTTTCGCGGCGACGTCGAGACGATCATCGCCAAGGCGCTTCAGAAGGAGCGGATTCGGCGTTACCAGAGCGCCAGTGATCTGGCCAGCGATATTCGCCGGTACCTGAGCGATCAACCGATCGTGGCCCGCCCGCCGAGTGTTGGCTATCAGCTGCGCAAGTTCACGAAGCGCAACAAGGCATTGGTGGCCGGGGTGGCGGCCGTGTTCGTTGTACTCGTCGCTGGAATTGTGACCACGAGCGTGGCCCTGGCCCTCGAATCCCAGCAGCGCACCTTTGCCGAGGACGCTCGCGCCGAGGCGCAGCGCCAAACCGGTATCGCCGTGGCGGTCAGCAACTTTTTCAATGAAGACCTACTCGCCGCTGTCGTGCCTTCGGCTGCGCAAGGCAAAGGCAAGGACGTCCTGATGCGCGACGTGCTGGACGAAGCGGGCAAAAGCATCGAGGAGGCGTCCGGCGCGGGCGGGCGCTTCGAAGGCAAGCCCCTGATCGAGGCCTCAATCCGTGCAATGCTTGGTGAAACGTACCGCCGGCTCGGGGAGCACGCCACGGCCGAGCGGCACCTGATGCGGGCGCGGCTGCTGCGGCGTCGTGAACTGGGCGAGGAACATCCGGACACGCTTTCGTCCACGAACATCCTCGCGATCCTGTACGACAATCAGGGACGCTACGACGAGGCGGAGCCGCTGTACGTCAAGACGCTGGATATCCAGAGACGCGTCCTGGGTGAGGAGCATCCGGACACGCTGACCTGCATGAACAGCCTCGCGAACTTGTACCGCAATCAGGGCCACTACGACAAGGCGGAGCCGCTTTACGTCAAGACAATGGAGGTCATAAAGCGCGTCCGGGGCGAGGAGCATTCGCACACGCTCAACTCCATGAACAACCTCGCGCTCCTGTACTGGAATCAAGGCCGCTTCGACGAGGCGGAGCCGCTGTACCTAGAGACGCTGGAGATTATGAATCGCGTCCTGGGCGAAGAGGATCCGGACACGCTCGACTCCAGTAACAACCTTGCAAGCCTGTACAAGGATCAAGGCCGCCACGACGAGGCAGAGCCGCTGTACGTGCAGACACTGGAGATCCAGAAGCGCGTCCTGGGAGAGGAGCATCCGAACACACTGATCTCAATGAATAACCTGGCAGAGTTGTATCACACGCAGGGCCGATACGAGGACGCGGCCGCCTTGTTCGTTCAGGCCGTGGCCGGGGCACGCGTGGCTTGGCCGGCGAGTCATTGGATCACGGGCGCAATCCTTGGCTACTACGGCAAGACATTGACCGTGCTGCAACGCTACGAAGAGGCCGAGACGGCGCTGCTGGAGGCGCATGATTTGATCTCTGCCGGTTTGGGACCCGATAATGAGCGGACGATAAGCGCGATCAAGTCTCTCTCCTATCTCTACGGCGCTTGGCACGAAGCCGAACCGGACAAGGGCTACGACGCCAAGGCCGCCGAGTGGCGCAACAAGCTACCCGAGCCCACCGACGACATCGCACCTGACTCCTAGCCCCCGAAGAAGGGCTTGCGGTCTGAGGCTTGAGGCTTGAGGACTGAACGGCGACGCTGGCGCGCGCTTATCGTGCCGCGCGCCATTTGCAAAGTCCAAAACAACCAAAGTTAAGCCTCAAACTCGCTCGGGTAAGCAAAGTTACGCCCCCGGAAAGCAAAGTTACGCTTCGTTAAGGATCGTTAGCGCGAGCGCGGCAACTTCAGCGCGCGCCACGATCGCCGTTTGCCGATCCCGCAGGCACAAATCCTTCACAGCGTGCGCCAATCAACGATCGGTGGAACTTTCGTTCTTGCTATTTTGGTACCACAGCGCGCACAAAAATGTCCAACCAAGGGTCCACGGATTCCTCCAAATCCCGATGGAGTCGGGACGGGTGAGATCGGGGCGATTCTATTTCGAGGGACGATCAAGCAACATAAATCGTCGTCAAGATCGCTGCCGCTAGCCAAGACGGAGGCCTTGGCGTA
>CBDUST010000212.1:0-8090 GCA_965369945.1 uncultured bacterium
CAGCCGGTATTGACCGTAGTTCATCGCGTAAAACATCTTTCCTACCGAATGCCTAATTATTAGAACCGCCTCAACTGGCTGAGTCGTTGCAGTATTTCGTCCGCGGCTTTGATCGATTGACTATTCAACTCGAAGGCGCGCTGGGTGCGGATAAGGTTGATCAGCTCGATGACCGGATCAACGTTGGAGGACTCGACGAAGCCCTGAAGCAGCCTTCCGCGTCCATCGCTGAGCGGTTCGCCGATCGTCGCATCGCCCGAAGCGAGCGTCGGGACGAAGAGGTTTTCGCCGATCTGCCGCAGGCCGGAGGGATTGACGAAGGAAGCGATCTCGATCTGCCCGAGCTGCTCCGGCTCGATCTGCCCGGTCACTTGGGCTGACACAATGCCGTCCTCGCTGATCGAGACTTGCGTTGCCTCCGGAGGTATATCGATGGTCGGCTCAAGCAGCCGGCCCTGATCCGTGATCAACACAAGCTGATTGTCGGAGTTGAGGGAGAAGTTCCCCGCCCGCGTGTAGCCGAAGCCACCGGCGATGTCATCGTCGATCCGAACCTGGAAGAAACCGCGCCCATCGATCATAAGGTCGAGTTCGCG
Organism: uncultured bacterium; assembly: GCA_965369945.1. Classification (GTDB taxonomy): domain Bacteria; phylum Planctomycetota; class Phycisphaerae; order Phycisphaerales; family SM1A02; genus JADFNO01. The sequence goes on from CBDUST010000212.1 coordinate 597, forward strand.
CCCGGTGGCGGCTGGGGCGCCGGTGCGGAAGTCCACTTGCGTTCCGGCGACCTTCACGCCTAAGCCGATGGACAGCCCGATCGGGCGCTGATCGCCGCGGGCGTTTTCAGTGCCGGGTTGAGCACGTTGCAAATACAGTAGATCCTGGAAGATCGTTCGACTTGACTTGAATCCGTCGGTGTTGGCGTTAGCCAGGTTGTTTGCGATGACGTCAAGCGCCGTATTTTGGGCGCTGAGTCCGGTCGCTCCGGAATGAAGGGCCATGATGGCCATGTGGATCTCCTGTTACGAAACACTCATTCTTGGTTTGCGGCTGATCGTCGTGTCGATGGCGTTACTTATCATGCGACTCGTCCGAGCTTGTTGATGGCCTGGCCGATGATGTGATCGTGGTACTGCATCATCTTCAGGTTGGCTGAGGCCAATTTGGATGCGCCAATCATTGCCATGAGCATCATCACCGGATCCACAGCGCTCGCCTCAACGCGCCCCTGCACAAATTTCCCGTCGGCCGGACGGAGTGATTGCGGGTCGGTCGAATGAACGGACAACAAATTATTCCCGAGTTTGGAAAGTTGGCTTTGGTCGGCGGCCGCCACAAGACGCAATGTTGCGCGAACCTGTCCATTCTGGACGAGTTCACCGTTGGATCTCACCTGTAAAGTTGCTGTTCGATCGAGGACGATTGGCTGATTGTCGATGTCCAGCAGCTTCATTCCTGTGCCCGTCATGATCAACCCACCAGCGGCGTTGAGGCTGAACCGCCCATCGCGCGTCAACCGTAGATCCTCAGGGCCGCCGCCTCCCGTAGAGCTGACGACGAAGAATCCTTCGCCGTCGATCGCTATGTCGAGGTCGTTGTCAGTGTCAGTAAGGCTGCCTTGAGTGAGGTCGAGTCTTGTCGGGCTTACTAGGTGCCCGCCGCCAAGTCGCTCCAGCATTCGCTGGGGATCACCGGCACCGCCCGACTCGAGGCGCTCGGGCAAACGCAGCCGGGTGTAGACCACATCAGGCTTGTACGCCACAGTGTTCACGTTGGCCAGGTTGTTGGCTAGCACATCCTGGCGGTACATGTTGGTCAACGCGCCGGTCGCTGCGAGATACATCCCGTAGTTCATGCCGCGAGCTCCGGACTTTGGGTCAGCGCCGGCCGAGGCGTCTGTTCGGGTGCCTGAGTAATCATCTCGGCCGAGCGCGCCATATGCAGTGACGCAGCCAATCGAGCCCAACGGATGGTTCGTCCGGCTAGGGCTTGGGCAACGTCGCCTCGGTTGTCGGCACTGATCCGATCCTCGGATCTACGCGCCTGCTCGATCATGCTTCGTATCTGTTCCCGCACTGGGGCCTCCTTGCCGCCTGGCTGGATACTCCGAGTGTGGCAATACGCGTGCCTTAGGATGTCGCTGACCCAAACGTCTTATATTCCCCGCCGATGCAGCCGATAGAGTCAGGCCTCGAACTGTCGAGGCGCAACAATTGCCGATCAAGGCGCAAGTCGCCACGACAGCCGAGTTTGGGTCATGGAGGCGATTTCTGGCGTGTGGTCCTGGGGCCGGTCGATATGCCCGCACCGGACCGTGTCACGGCCGACACGCTGATCCGCTTGAAGCATGGACGCTTGTCCGCATATCAATCGCGACGATCCGCGTTGTGCGAGTCGACTGTGTCTGGGCCAGTTGGAGCAGGCGTTTAGCGTGTGCTTCGGGTCGTACCGCAGTTGCTTGATGTACCACCGGATCAATAGCGAGGTCGCTGCCTGCGATGACTCATCAGAGCTTGTAGCGTTGACCGCCAATGGATCATCCCTGCCCCTTCGAGCAACCGGTACGTGAGTTTCTGACGTACCTGCGCGTCGAGGCGGGTCTTGCGCGAGCTACACTTGAGGCTTATACGCGAGATATCGACGACCTGAGGCGCGATCTTCGCGCCATGCACATTGCATCACCGCAGCATATTAAACCCGATCATCTGGCCGATCATCTCCGTCGCCTCAACCGCATTCGCCAGTTGCAGCCTGCATCAATTGCGCGACACTTAGCCACTATCCGAGTCTTCTGCCGATTCCTCTTCGCCAACGGCATCATTCAAGACAATCCCGCCCGGCTGTTGGAAACACCTTCGCGTTGGAAGCGCCTGCCCGGCGTTCTGTCACCGAAGAAGATCAACAAACTGCTCGCTGCCCCCGCGCCGGAACATGGTCGCCTCTGGCTGCGCGATAAGGCGTTGCTCGAATTGATGTACGGTGCGGGTCTGCGCGCATCGGAAGTCGCCGATCTGAAGTGCAACGAATACAACCCCACGCTCGGCGTTTTGATCGTTACCGGCAAGGGGTCCAAACAACGCATGGTCCCGGTGGGCATGCCTGCGCAGCAAGCCACCGATGAATATCTAGCCGAGCTACGACCGCAGCTTGCTCGATTTGACGATCGCCGCCATAAAGATCGGTTGGTGCTTTCCAATACGGGCCGGCCACTGGAGCGAGTCGCGGTATGGCAAATCGTTCGCCGCAACGCGCAGCTGGCGGGGCTTCCTGATGTTCACCCGCACAAGCTGCGCCATAGCTTTGCAACCCACATGTTGGTCGGAGGAGCCGATCTGCGCACTGTGCAGGAATTGCTCGGCCACGCAGATATCGCGTCGACGCAGATTTATACGCACGTCGATCGATCGCACCTGCGCCAAGTCGTGAAGAAGTACCATCCCCGGCCGTAGGGTAATACGCCAAGATCAACCGTCACCGTCCGGGCCATTAGTGAGGCAGGGCCCTGGAGAGATTATCACGCCCAGAGGGAACGGGCCCGGTGGTGGCACCGGATCCGGATCCAACCATCGCTGAATGCTTGCAAACGGCTCCAACTCCGCCAGAGAGTAATTGCTTGGTTCTTCGAGCACGTTATGGCGATAAAACCCCATCGCACTGCCGGCAAACAACACTGCCGCAGCAATCCTTCCAACCAAGCCTGCCAGCTTGCGGCGAACCGCTCGTAAACCCACCGGGCAGTCTTGCGTGAGAACTGTTCCGTCTTTGCGACGGTAGATGCGTCCGCACAATCGCCCCTGCGTTTCTTCGATCAGTTGCACCGCCTCCTGCTCCGTCATAGCCGCAAAGTTGTAGACGTGCAATTCACACTGTTGGCAGAAACGCTTCCGCTCATCCCCTGCCATGTCGTCCCACGACGCATCGCAAGGCGTGGCGATTTCGATCCGTTGGAGGACGTCGAGTTTGGTGTCCATTGCCGATGCCTTTTGCTGGCCTCAGGCGCGATCGATGGCCTCACTCTAATTGACGCATGTCCTGGGCCCTCGGTTCGACTGAATTCCAGGAATTCGTAGGATGTTGGCCGTTGACCACGAGAACATCGGATCCGGCTAGAGGACTTTGATTATCAGCCAAATTCCGAAGGTCTGAAGGAGGGCCATGACGATCGTGTAGGCCCAGGCTCGACGCCATTGCGAGGCACGAGGTCGCTGGAGAAACTTTGATCTTCGTTTGACAACAAAGATCAGTACACTCGCCAGAAGGAGCGTTAGCAACACAACGACACCGAGTGACGCCCAATCGCTGCGGCTCCAGTAGGCCGAATAGATCGCACCGATGATTGCGATAACAGACAGGATACTGTTAAAACCAGCAGGTAATGCTACCGCGAGAACGCAAAGCAGCCATGGCCCGAGCTTGAGATCGATCGAGCCGACGCGAAGATCAAGCTGCGCGCCGCATTCGGGGCAACTCGTACTCGCAAGCCCGCGCAGGTTGTAGCGACAGACCGGGCATGGGATGTCTCGATCCGCAAGGAACGCTCGCAGGTGTGATTCGTCAGTTTCACGCTGGACCATCACTGATGTTCTACCACGTTTAGCCGATGGTGGTTCAAGTGTTGTCCCTACGAAGCGGGAGCGGGATGATGCAGAATTGACACACCAGCGCTGCCCGTCATTATGCTCACCATGCCCGCTGCGTGTGTGATCGTGATTTTCGGCGCTTCCGGTGATTTGGTCGCCCGGAAGTTGATCCCTGCGCTGTACGAAATGGCTGCATGTGGCACCTTGCCTGATCAAACGCGGGTGTTGGGTGTCAGTCGCACCAAAATGACCGATGAGGCTTGGCGAGAGAAACTTCAACCCTGGGCCAAGGAGCACACTGCACGCTTTGACGCATCGACCTGGGCGCAGTTCACCAAACGCTTGCATTACTTTTCGGGAAGTGCTGCCGATGCGGATATCTATCCCGTTTTGACCAAGCGCATCACGGCGCTGTCCAACGAAGCGAAGTGCGGCGGCAACATTCTCTTTTATCTTTCAGTCGCGCCCAAGCTGTATGAGCCCATCGTCGAATGCATTGGCGAATCGGGCTTGGTGACGGAGGGCCGAAAGTGGTGCAGCATCGATCGTGAGAACGTTCCCTGGCAGCGAATCGTCGTCGAGAAGCCGTTCGGCCACGACCTCGAATCCGCCTCCTCATTGAATCTCGCGCTGGGGCGCGTCTTTGAGGAAGACGCGATCTATCGCATCGATCACTACCTGGGAAAGGAACTCGTGCAGAGTCTGCTCGTGTTTCGTTTTGCCAATACGATCTTCGAGCCGCTGTGGAATCATCGGTACATCGATCATGTGCAGATCACTGCTGCGGAGACGCTGGGCGTCGGACATCGCGCTGCTTATTACGATGGGGTCGGCGCGATTCGCGACATGATGCAATCGCATCTATTGCAGGTCTTGGCGCTCGTGGCGATAGAGCCGCCGACGACATTTACGGCCCATCATATTCGTCAGGAAAAGATCAAGGTGATCGACGCGATCGAGCCCACGCCACTCGATCGGATCCATGAGTTCGCAGCCTTGGGTCAATATGCACACGATGAACATGAATCGGCGTATCACCTTTCCGATGGCGTACCCAAGGATTCAACGACCGAAACGTTCGCGGCGATTGCGCTTCATTTCGATAACTGGAGATGGGCCAATACGCCGTTCTATCTGCGCACGGGAAAGCGCATGGCTTCCAAGCGCACACAGATCGTGATCCAATTCAAGCAGCCTCCGGCCCAACTCTTCAGACACTTTGATCAGCTTGGGGCGGGGCCGGTTCGGCCCAGCAATCAGATCGTCATCGAGATTGCGCCTCGTGGCGGCGTGAGCCTCCGGTTTCAAGGCAAAATTCCGGGCAGTGGTGTGCGATTGGATACCGTGGCAATGGATTTTGACTATGCCGAGCGATTCAAGGCCGACCCGGTCGAGTCGTATGGCCCGCTGCTCATCGACGCGATGCGCGGCGATCAATCGCTGTTCCCGCATCGATATGCGGTCGAAGGCGCGTGGCGCGCCGTGATGCCGTTTCTCGGTGAGGACTCGACGACCATTCGACAAACAATCCACGCGAATTACGAACCGGGAAGTTGGGGGCCGGCCGCAGCGGATGTGTTGCTGCAAAGGAACGGTCGCGCATGGGTGAACGGATAGCATCACGGCGTCCGGGGGCCGCCCGCTGAACGTGGGGGTGATGGATTGGTGCCGATCGCAACGTTTAGCGGCGGGGCTCCGCCCCGCGCGCTACAACGCCCGCGATGCCATCGCCGGCTTTACACAGAAGATGTGTACTGCTGCGCGATCACCGCGTGCCAATCGGCGATCGACTTACACTTGATAAAATCAGCCTTGACCTTGGCCGGCTCGGGGTGATGGGCAGTGAACTTGATCCCGAACTTGCGCATCATTTTCGAGGCGCGTCGCTCGCCGTGTAAACTCACTGATAGCTCAAAGTGATCGAGCAGTGCCTGGCGTTGCTCGGCAAGCGTGGGGTTGGTTGGTGTCTCGCCGGCCAGAAGCTGCCGCGCTTGGCGGAATATCCACGGATCGCCGATACAGCCTCGCGCCACGCCGACGGCTTGAACGCCGGTGTATTCGAGCATAGCGAAGATGTCGTCAGTTCGGAAGATATCTCCAGAGCCGAAGATGATCTTGTCCGGATGGCGCTTCACGAGATCACGCAGGAACTCCCACCGACTCGGGCCGAGGTATTTCTGCTCAACCGTTCGGCCATGCACGGTCGCCCACGCATACCCAAGTTCGTAGGCTCCATTGAAAATGCGCTCGAAATTGTTGACCATCGCCGGCGTGTCATCGTACGATCGTCGCAACTTCACAGCAGTGGGGATCTGACTGGGCACAACTTCGCGCACAGCTTTGAGCACCGCAATCGCCTCATCCGGTTCGGTCAGCAGATGGCCGCCGCGATTCCGCTTCCTGATTTTTTTTACGGGGCAGGCGAAATTGACATCGATGACGTCGTAATTCATCGAGACGAGGATTTCGCAGCCGCGCGCCATTTCATCGGGCGTAGTGCCGATGATTTGGCCGGCGATGGGGTGGTCGTCAAGACCCCTTGCACGGTTCTCATCAGGATCGCCGCTACCACACTCCGCAGCCAACAGATCGGGGTCTTCGCGCACGCGCCCCTTGCCGCCGTTGATCAGCGTGACGTCGAGCAGCGCTTCGGTGACACAATAGGGGCAGCCATGCCGCCGCGCAACCAGCCGCATTGCCGCGTCAGAATACCCCGCCAGCCCTGCTTGGAAGAACGGCGCATCGAAGCCGGGTACGAGCTGACTGATGCGCGGATCGATTGTCATGCCTTCAGCGATCCGCTCAATTGGGCGATCGAGTCGCTTACGGCACGGCACAGTTGGGTTCAGATTGACGGACATCGCCTGTGATGATAGAGCAGGGGTCTACGGCGAGTCATCTGGTTGGTTGCGGAGCTATGAAAGACTGGTTCGCTTCGTGCCAATGACTGTGATGGCTCTTCGCCCCCCAAGGGAGACTGCATGGATTCGACTCAACAGCAACAGATCCACGAAATCACGCGGCCGCATCAGAAGCTACTGATGCTGTACACGATTCGCAGTCTACTCACGACCGTGTTGTTTCCGATCATCTTCCTTCGGCTGTATTTCAAGTACCGAACCTTGAAGTACCGCTTTGATGATGAGGGGATCGCGATGTCATGGGGGCTGCTATGGCGCAAGGAGATCAATCTGACGTACGCGCGGATTCAGGACATCCACGTCTCGCGCGGGCTAATCGAACGTTGGCTCGACCTAGCGACGGTACAGATCCAAACGGCCTCGGGCAGCGGATCGGCGGAAATGTCCATCGTGGGGCTGATCGAGTATGAAGCGCTACGCGATTTTCTGTATTCCAAGATGCGTGGAGCACGCTTCGGCGAAAAGGACCCTGTTTCGATAGGCGAAGCTCAAGGAACTTCTTCAACGACCCCGCAGTCCGGCTCCGACGAGGCTGTTGCGCTGTTGACGGATATTCGAGATGAGATTCGCGCCCTTCATCGTCGCCAAGAGGGCGCAGAATAATGATTTTCAAACGCATCAAACCACCGTTATTGCAATTGCTCAGAGCGCCGACCGAGCCGCCGGAGCCGCCCATTGGATCGCCGGAATCTGTACAGACGTTCAGGGCGGCGCCGAACTTTCTGAAGTA
>CBDUST010000213.1:0-8033 GCA_965369945.1 uncultured bacterium
GTTTCGGTTGCAACGGCACGAAGAGGCAGTGACGCAACTGATGCGCATCGAAAACGACCCGGAGTTCGCCTATGCCGCGGAGGTTCAGACGATTCTCGGCCAGTGTCAACTCGCACTGGGGAATCTGGCCGAAGCCTCGACGGCATTCGGCGAGGTCGTCATGGAACATCCCCAGCATGATTTGGCCGATGACGCTGCGGCGCTCCAAGCTGAAGCGTTGTATCGCGACGGCAAGTATGAACGGGTGCAACAGCCGTGCGAAATACTCATTTCGCGCTGGCCTGAGAGCCAACATCGCGAGCGCGCCGAACTGTTTTGGGGCTTGTCCGACATGGCGCGAGGTGACTACGCACAGGCCGCTCAGCGGTTCGAAACGTCAACGCAGCGCTTTCCCACGGGCCGATACGCCGATCAAGTAGCGCTGCTCCTTGGACAGTCGCTGCACCGATCGAGCTCACTTCAAGGGGCGGCGCGGCAATATCGACAAGTGATTGCCAAAGCGCGTCGCGAGTACGTACCTGAGGCCCTCTATGGACTAGCGGTGCTGGAACATCGCGCCGCCAAATTGGAGCCCGCCGGCGAACTGCTGGATCGATTGCTTGGAGAATTCGACGATCACAAACTCGTGGCGGCTGCACAATTGCTCCGTGGCCGCGTCTGGTTCGATCTGAACGACGAGCCCAAGGCATCGGTCCTGTTCAACAAGGTTGCGAAGGTTGATGGCGAGTATCAGGACAACGCGGCGTATTGGTTGGCCAAGTGCGAGCTACGTCGAGACGAACCGGCCCGCGCGGCCGCTCGGCTCACCGAGGCGATCTCGGATTACCCGAACAGCGAAGTATTGCCGGAGATGATCTACGATCGCGGGGTCGCACTGTTGCGGGCGAGTGAACCCGATGAGGCCACGGACACCTGGCGCGCCTTCCGATCGCGTTACCCGGAGCATGCGCTGTCTGCCGGTGCGCTGCATCTGATGGCAATGACCGAGCATCAGCAACGACGCTATGACGCAAGCTTGCGCCTGTGTAACGAGTTCGATGCAAACTACTCCGACCACGAGTTGGTTCGGTCGATTGCCTTCCTCACCGCTGAGAATCTCTTCCTCGCCAAGAACTATGAAGACGCTGCGGCATCGTTCACCACGTTCCTCGCCGGGTATCCCGAAGATGCGCAAGCGCCCAAGGCGCAGTACCGGCTAGGGATGTCGCAATACCACCTCCACCGATTCGATGAAGCCTCTGAAGTGTTGATCGGCGTGGTAGACGGCCAGGACACGGCGCCCCAATTCGCCAGTGCTCTACTTGCGGTCGGTGACATTCAGTTTCAGCGCGGTGAATGGGAGTCGGCCGAACGTGATCTGATTGACTATTTATCGCTGGGTGAGGATCAGCCGTCGATTGACGACGCTCTGCTGAAACTCGGTCTATCACGAGCCAGACAAGACAATCCGACCGGGGCGCTTCAAGCGTTCGACGTGTTGGTCGAGCAGTTCCCTGAGAGTGCTCACCATCTGCAAGCCATCTTTGAGCGCGGTCAGGCCTTGACATCATTGAAGAAGCTCGACGACGCAGCGATCGCGTTTGAACAGGTGCTAGCCGAAGACCCAAAGTCCCGATTCACCGTACATGCGTTGAACCATCTGGGCTCGATATCGCTGCAAGGCGAATCGTACGTCAAGGCTGCTTCGTACTTCCAACGCGCCGCAAGTGCTCAGGCCAATCCAGATGGCGCCGCCGAAGCGATGTTCCAGCAAGGTCAATCGCTCATGTCTGCTAAGGAGTACGAGCAAGCGACCGGTGTCTTCACGAAGCTGATTACTGATCATGAGTCACACAAGCGCGTGGGGCAGTCGGCGGCCCAGCGCTCGATCGCTCTGGCCAGGCAAGGCCAGTACGCCACGGCACTCGCCGAGATCGAGCAAGTCGAGCAGCGATTTGCGGCCGATCTGGACAACGCCCTGCTCATGGCTGTGTGGTACGAAAAGGCATGGTGTTTGCGCGAACTGGATCGCTCAGAAGAGGCCCAAGCGACCTATAGCAAAGTATTGATGCACGGCAAGGCCGGCGCGCTGCGCAATCACGCGAGGTTGGAGTTGGCTGAACTTGAGACTGAAGCGGAGGAATACTCCAAGGCCGCGCCACGACTTCGGACGCTGCGCAGCCAAGCTGAGCAATCGGAAGAGGTGTCACAGGAGCTTCTGGAACGCGCGACGTATCGCCTGGGGGTTTGCGAGTTTCGACTGGACAACCTCGAAGCAGCGATTGTGTTGTTTGAAGAGTTTGTGGATCGTTTTCCCAAGAGCACGTTGATGGCTTCGGCGAGTCTATTGTGCGGTGAGGCGCTATTCAAGACCGGCGGCTACGACCGTGCGGTCAATCATCTTCGCCGTGTCGTGGAGAACCACAGCGACGACGAGGCGTATGGCCCCAGCTTATTGCGACTGGGTGAAAGCCAGGCAGTTCTGCAGCGATGGAAGCGCAGCGAAGATGTATTTCGTACGTACCTGGCCGCTTTCAGTGAGTCGCAGTTGTGGTTCCAGGCGCAGTTCGGGCTCGCCTGGGCTTTGGAAAACCAGCAGGCATACGAAGATGCGCTTCCAGCCTACGACAAGGTCATACAACGGCACCAGGGCCAAACAGCGGCTCGGGCGCAGTTCCAAATGGGCGAGTGTCTGTTTGCGCTAAAGCGCCTTGACGAAGCGGTTCGTGAATTGCTTAAGGTGGACATTCTGTACGCCTATCCCCAATGGAGCGCAGCGGCGTTGTATGAAGCCGGGCGATGTTTTCAAGAGATGGGCAATCCGACCGACGCTCGCAAACAGTTCGAGTTGGTGCGCGCCGAACATGGCCAGACGCAGTGGGCGCAGCTTGCCACACAACGATTGGATGAATTGTCACGCCCGTCGCTTCCAGGGAGTTGAATGATTTTTCGGATGCAGCGTGTAGATAAGGGAGTAAGTCCGTGCAGGAATCAATCCTCGCAGTAACAACGGTGATGTTCGCCCAGACTTCAGACGGAGCGAGCTCTGTCCAGATCCAATCGGTTTGGGATTTCGTCACAAAAGGCGGGATCGTCATGATCCCCATTGGAATCTGCTCGTTCGTTGCCGTGGCGGTGCTGATCGAACGGCTCATTAGTCTTCGCCGCAGCGCGGTCATACCGGCAACGTTCCTTCCAGGTCTTAAGAAGACGCTGCGGAAAGACCCCACCGACAAGGCGAAAGCAATCGCGTATTGCCGAAAGAACGCGAGTCCTGTGGCAAACGTCTTTGCGGCCGGGATCAAGAAGCTCGATGGCTCGATCGAGAGCATCCAACAGCGCATCGATGAGGCCGGACAACGCGAGGTGTTGAAACTGCGGCGTTTCCTGCGCGTGTTGTCAGTAATTGCATCAGTTACGCCGTTGATGGGCTTGCTGGGGACGATCTTTGGAATGATCAAGGCGTTCCAGACCGTTGCTATCTCACCGGACGCCTTGGGCAAGACAGAGCTGTTGGCAACAGGGATATACGAGGCGATGATCACCACTGCGGCTGGTCTGAGTGTCGCCATCCCGGTATTGATCGCGTACCACTGGATCTCGGCAAAGGTCGATCGGTTGGTCATGGACATCGATTCGATGTCGGTAGAGTTCCTTGAGGAGCTTGCCGACGGCAGTTTCGGATCTTCACCTGACGAGACCGCCGAGGCCGTTGCTGAGAATGCCGAGCCGCACATTAGCGAGTCAGGCGCCCAGATTGCCGCTACCTGATCGGAGTCATAAGTACCCATGATCAAATCGGGTGAACCAGAACGCAGCGTTTCGATCGAGCTGACGCCGATCGTTGACATGGTATTCTTGCTGCTGATCTTCTTTCTCGTCGCCACGACGTTCCATCAAACGGAGCGTGAGATGCAGATTGCGCTGCCCGCTTCGATTTCAGCCGGGCCGATCAGCATGGCCTTGCGCGAGATCATTATCAATGTCGATGAAGATGGGCAGATCATCGTCAGTGGGCGCACTATCAGCGCCGAGGATCTTGGTTCATTGATCCAGCAGGCGGTCGCACGGAACCCTCAACAGAAAGTCACGGTGCGCGGTGATCGCAACGTTGCCTACGGCCATGTTGTTCGTGCCCTAGATATATGCAAGACAAGCGGTATCCAGGAGCCGTATCTCGATACAGTCGTTGGTGAGACGAACTAGTTGCGCGGAACCTGATCGATACCGGAATCGAGTGAACGATCGCAGGATGAAACGGTTCAAGAAAACGTGGCTCGTGGCGGGGCTCGGCATCGTGATGGCGGTCGGCGCCGGCACAATGGCCTGGCATCTGCGCACGCAATATTTCACTTATTATACAGACGCAGATGCGATTCGTCGGCCGTTGGACGAGGTCGTGCCGCGAGACATCCTCTGGCGACCGGCTGTGAAACTGCCTGCGTTGATCAACACGGCCGACGACGAGCGCGGGCCGGGCGTTACCGGTGATGGGATGACCGTCTTTTTCGTTCGCGGTAAGCCGGGCTTCGATGCGGATATCTATTCCAGCAGCCGAATACCGAGCGGTTGGACCGTTCCGGAACCGCTGGATGCTCTGAATACGCCCGCAGACGAACTCGGTCCTGCCCCTTCACCGGATGGAACACTGTTGTACTTCCATTCTGACCGAGCCGGAGGACAAGGTGGTTACGACCTTTGGGTGTCGCGCCGCGGACCGGACGGGTGGCAGGAGCCGGTGAACCTTGGCTCGGACGTGAACTCCGCGTATCACGATTATGGACCCGCAATGACGCCGGACGGCGCGGTGTTGTACTTTGCATCCAATCGCCCCAGGCCGGACGCGGTCGATGCGCCAGCGCCAGATGCCTGGCTTTCTGAGATCCGTGAGGACTACGCCAAGCGCGACTTCGATCTCTACACGGCGCAAGTGGTCGAGGGAACACCGGGAAAAGTCGCTGCCGTTGTTCAGTTGAATACCACGCAAAATGAGGGGTCGCCGGCAATAAGCTCAGCGGGCGACTTCGTGTATTTCTCATCTGATCGCAGCGACGGCAAGGGTGGTTACGACATCTACCGCGCCCGACTGCTTGATGATGGTTACTCCGAGGCGAACAACCTTGGCGACACCCTCAATTCAGCAGAGAACGAGCTAGACCCCGCGTTGGCTTTGAGCGGATTCGCAGTCTACTTCAGCTCCGATCGCGAGTCGGAAATGGTTGACGGATACGACCTGTACTACGCTGAATCGCGTGAAGTCTTTGCGACGTCGGAGACCTATCGGGCGACGCTGGATTGGGAGTCACTTTGGCCGTATCTACTGGGGATGATGCTCGGTCTACTAGGGGTATTGCTGTCGTTATTGTTGCTGAACGCGGCGCATCGTCTGCAATACAATCGGCTGAATCTATTGGCACGATGTCTGCTCGCCTCGCTGATTGCGCACATGCTTTTGTTACTACTCTTCAGTGCGTGGGGCGTGACGACCGCTCTTACGGAGATGTTCGAACAAGGCGACGCGACGCGCGTTGTGTTGGTCTCCGGATCAACAGGCGGCGACTTGGCAAGCCAGGTTCGCGGCCATCTGACTCAGTTACAGGTCGAAGCAGCAAGCCAAGCGGCTTCTCGGCACGAGCCGGCCCCGTCGCAGGCGGAATCTCCGATCACGCCGGAAGCGCTCCAGGTCGCGCGCAGCCGCATTGAAGCTGATGACGCACCTTTCAAAGAGTTGTCACATGTCCGTGAAGTCGCAGCACGATCTGCCGAATTGTCGGAGCTTGTCGCTGATAAGCCGGTTGATCAAATGCCATCGGTGATGACCAGCGTGCCAACCGAAGCGATGCGCGTCGACGCTCGTGAGGCGCAACAAACCGCGCCGGCTGCGCAGGATGTCGATGTGAAGCTCTTTCGCGCGCGGGAACAAATGGCGATCGCCGATGAACGACACACTGAGGCTGTTGCGCTGATGCCTCAACCCATTGACGTATCCGATCAGGTCCAAGTACCTCAGATACGTCTCGAGGCGCAACCGATTCAATCTGTGTTGGCGCAACTGCCCGCATCAGAGACAGGACCGTTGATCCCAAACGAGTTGGCATCAGTTGATGTTGAAGTGTCGATTGCCGACGGACCGCCGGCCGAGCGCGTAGCAGAAACCTCGCGTACGATCGCCGCTGTCACAGGTGCAACGCCAAGGCACGATGTCTCAGCATCTGCCGTACCGAGTTCGTCAAATGTGCCAACGGTAGAGGTAACTCCGGCAGGATCGACCTACGAACCGATGGGACGAAGTCTCGCGACCGCGGTGATTCGGGACGCGACTGCTCAGCCACAATCGAATGACTTGAGTGTCGATACACCACAATCAGTCGATGTAGCGCTATCGCCGAGCATCGATGTTGCGCAGCCCACCAACGCGCGTGCCACAGCGATCGCCGAGGTCGAAGCTGGATCGGATCTGTCGGTCGCACAAAGCGAGCGCACAGATGACCCCATTGCTGTCGCACAGCCTAGGGTATCGACTGACGTCATCGCTCTTGCTCCGGAAGTCCATGCCTCAACCGGTGCGAAGCTTGAGAGTTTCGTGCAGCCTGTGGTCATAGACAGTCGCGCAGCAGCGGCTATCGAATCTACGGGCGCCGAAGAGATTGCGGTGAGGTTCGATGATGCCGCTCCGGTCGACGTGACACTTCCGGCTCTTCGCTTGGCGCAGCGAGCCGCAAGGACGATCGAATCGACCTTGCCGATTTCCCGTAGCGCTCGGATCTCCCGCAGTGATGGAGTCGGTCAGCCGGCCGTGTCGATTGCGACCGTCGCGCTTTCGCCGGACGTCGGGATCGCAGCCTCACCTGATCAGGACAGTTTGGCACAAGCGTTTGCTAGCGACAGTCAACCGACGACCGTTTCGGATTCGACTCAGACCGTCGATCCAGTATCCGCCCTTGCCGAGGCAAAGCAGGTCGATGTGTCGTTGCCGGCGCTTCGGAGCGAGAATCTGGCCGAGGCCCAAGAAATGCAGAGCGACGAACCAGGAGCGGTTGCCGATTCGCCAACGCGTCGCCACCGGATGATTGAACGGTCCGAGGCGATCCCGTCAACAGAAGCCGAAACACGAATTGTTCTCATCGCGCCGACGGTACTCCAAGAGACAGCGATCTCACCAACTGCTTCCACGGTCACGCAATCGCAAGGGATAGAGGCGAACATCGCAGATAGCCCTTGGCCACAGCGATCCCAGCGAACTGATCAATCAGTGGCGATCGATCCGCTTCTGACGGAGCTTGCGCTTCTTGACGAATTCAGCGCCGAGATCGCCAACGAAGCAAGCGAGCAGTTCCGGCCACGACAAGGGATAACCCGCCGCAGCGGCCAAACACGCTTTGATCTTTCGTTGGATCGATCGATTGAGTCCGACTCGGTTGTTCTCGGTTTACTGCCCGCCGCCGCCTCGGCTCTTGACGACAGCATCGTTTCAATGCCGGCGAGTCGTATTGAAGCGGGGCCACTTGGCGACCTTTCCGATGTTTCATTGCCGGAAGTTGCACAGTTACTTGCTGCTGCGCCGTTTGATCTTGATCTAAAACTCCCGACTCGCACCGCGTTGTCGCCCGAAATTTATCAACAGCGAGCTCCGGATCAGCGGCAGGAACTAGTGGAGCGTATGGGCGGCTCTGAAGAGACCGAGCGAGCTGTCGCAATGGCGTTGGACTGGTTGGCGCGCCACCAAAGCCCGGACGGGCGATGGGATGGGGCGAGATTCGACGATCATTGCGGCGACTGCGGTGGGGGAACGCAAGTCGATGTCGACATCGCACTGACAGGTCTCGCCTTGCTGTGTCTTCTAGGAACCGATCAGACACACTTCAACGAAGGGCCCTATCGAAACCCGCTGGAGACGTCTGACTTCATCCTGGCCAAAACCGGATATCAGGGTATTTCCTTCATTACCGAGCACAATCCTCAGGTCATGCTGAGGCTGAGCGAGGAGGGCTGGCAGCTTCTCAGCGATTGGGAGGTGCCGGACGGAGAGAAAGCCCAGCTGTGGAAGAGTCCTC
>CBDUST010000214.1:0-8002 GCA_965369945.1 uncultured bacterium
AGCGCGCGTAACCGCGCTTGGCAAAAGGACTTACGGCTTATCTGAACGGCATTCAGCTCACGGACACGGCCCCCAGTTGACAAAGAGCGCAAGGAGATCGGACGTACAGACGGTACCGCTGCCGTCGAATGTCCAAGAGGCGTCATCCCTCTGCTGATGTCAGTTCGTACCTCCGTCGCCACCACGTCCACCACGTCCTCCGCGTCCACCACGTCCACCACGCATCTCACGCATTTCACTCTTGGAGATGAATCCATCGCCGTCGGAATCGAGGCGGTCAAACATGCGGCTCATCCGCTCGGGTAATTCATCGCGCGAGAGTTTTCCATCACCATTGGCATCGTTCTGCTCGAACATCTCCTGCATTCGTGCGGCCATTCCGTCCATACCGTCCCGGCCGCGCCTGCCTCCCATTCCTCCCCTGACACGTCCGCCGTGCGGGTCGGCCTCCAGTACGAGTTCGTATGACTGCTTCACCGGCTTGCACCACCCGGCCTCATCATTGCAGGCAAAGTAGAAAACATTGACCTCAAGGACCGTACCCGGTTGTGCGCCGGTGATGTCCACGAGGAACTCACGGGGATCGATGTCCGTTGGTGCTTCGACTTTCGGGCCCTTAAGCGTTGACTTGGAAAGTTCCACACCGTCCGGGGCGCTGATCTTCACTTGCACCGGTTCGACAAGGTTGTTCCAGTGGACACGATAGATCGGATCGAGGTGGAAGCCGAGGTAGATCGTCCCGCGCCCGTCGTTCAGCACGCTACGCCCACTTTCGGCACGGAGCTTGACGTAGAAGGGCTCACCGTCCTCGCCCGGCTTGGCCTTCGTAATCAGCGCACGCCCATTGGCTGGTCGGTCAACGCGCGGGACAATGCCGCTGGGCGCCTCCTTGGGCGGGTCGGCGGTCTTCAGATTGAGATCGCCAACCGAAGTCGGCCTCTCGACGGGGCCGATGATTCGCGCGAGGTCCTCGCGCAGGGCCTGAGGATCGCTCCACTCACGACCCACGAGGATATTGCCCTCCGGGTCGATGATGAACTCGGAGTTCGGCCGGTTCCCAAAGGACTCCTTGATGGCGTTGTCCATCCCGTCGCAGATCCACGGGATCGTGGTCCCGAGTGTCCGACGGGCTTCGGTGATGTGCATTAGCCGCTCCTTGAGCGTCACGGGTCTTATATACCCGTTCCGCTCCGGATGCGACAGAGCCTTGTAGACGAGGAAGAACTGAACGCCCTTGGGGGCATAGTCACGATGTACAGTCTCCAAACTGGGGACATTCCGTAGGAACGGCGGTCACGTAAGACAGCCGAACACGATCACCGTGTGCTTGCCGTGCAACTTGGTCAGTTCGAACGGATTTCCCTCGGCATCGAAACCGGCGACGATGGGCATCGGATCGCCGGGCTGGGGTATTGATCCGCGCATCTGGGCCGTTGTCCCATCGGTATGGGTGAGTACGAACATCGCGGCGATCGAAAGGGTTGTGGATCGGAACATGTCAGGACTCCTCTGGTCGGTGGTACGCCGATTCGCCTACTGGCATCCCCCACATTCCAACAATTCCCATTTGACCGTGGCACCGCGAACTCGGCCAACTCGAACGTGCGGTACCGGGCGTGAGGAACCACCGTCGCTACGATCTTGATTGACTTGTCGCGCAGACCTGGCGCCGGGATGAGCGACTCGATCACACTGCTTCACCTCGCTTGGCAACGCCAAACGCCATATCGTCTCATTATGACGAATAACAACCCCCTTTGTTCATTGAACCCGCCAATGAGTTCCCGTGACCCCAGACAAATCGACCGACGACAGTTTCTCGTAGCGAGCGGTGGGACGGCGCTCGCATCGACCCTGTGGTCCACGTCCGCGTCGTCCGCGATCGCACCGATGCGACGCGCGACGGCTCTGCGCACCATCACCTACAACGTCCTCGCCTGTCGCGGGTACCCATCGACGGATGACAACCAGGCCATCCTCCGCCAAGCACGGAAGCAGGTGCCCGCGCGCATTGCGCTGGAACTGGCGCTGTACGAGCCGGACATCATCACCTTCCAGGAGTCTCCGGCAAAGTCGGTCGTCGCCGACATCGCCAATCGCATGGGGATGAACCACACTTACTTCCACGGCGGCTTCCCGGGGGCGGTGATCTCGCGATTCGAGATCATGGAAACGACCAATAAACCGCTCGCACCTGGAGCGGACCCCGACGACGTCAAGGGGTTGTTCACGCGGCACTGGGGTCGCGCGGTTCTCAAGACCGAGGATGGCGAACTCGTCGTCTACAGCGCACATTTGTTTCCGGGCGATCGTGAGGACATCCGCGCGAAGGAGGTCACGCAAATGCTCGCTGCGATGAAGGTGGACTTGGAGTCGGATCGATCCACGATCCTGCAGGGCGATCTGAATCACACCCCGGACGGTCCCGAGTATCAGCGGTGGGTCGAGGTGGGTCTGCGCGATGCGTTTGCGGCGAGCGGCGCGGGCGATGGTTTCAGCATTCCCAGCACCGAACCGCGCGTGCGGATCGACTACGTTTGGGCGCACGGCCCGCTCGCCGATTGCCTCACCGAGTGTCGCGTGCTGTTTGAGGGCGCCTTCCGCACGAACCCCCGCGACTCCAAGTCGTTCGCACTCAGCGACCACATTCCTGTGCTGGCGGTATTCGGGTAGTCCCGTCTATCGCACGTGAGCTGGGGATCTTCGATGGACGCGGTGGCTCGTTGCTGATGGCTTGATGCCTTCTTTATGGACACGGCCCCCAGTTGGCGAGGAGGGTCAGGAGGTCGGATGCGCCGACGAAGCCGTTGTCGTCGAAGCTAGCCAGTTGTCGCCCAGAAGACATGGTCAACGCAATCCGTCCATGGAAACAGGAATATGAAGCTCACTACTCGAACTTCGTATCGAGTTCTCACTCCGCCCGTACCCGCCTCTACATGATCCGCCGGATTGCCCGCAAACGTTCTGACCGTATCGTCGTTGAGCGATTGCGTTGCCGTACCAACAACATCCCACGAGTTCGCGTTGTAGTTCCAAAATGAGATTGTGAGCTCCAAACCGACGGTGTTCGCCGACGATTCGATCGTCACGTTCAGGGTCGATGGGGAATCGTCTGGCAACGTTCCCAGAAAATCTAGCGTGATCGGAGCTTCGGTTGGATTGAGTACGATGCCCGGGTTGTAGCACAGCTTCTCGTCATCCGATGATAAAACGTCGGCGAGCGTACCGGAAACAAGGAATCCACGGAATGCATTGAAGTCGTTGGGTGCAATGGATGCCGGATCGTCCGGGGCGAAGGTCGGGTGCGGTGAGAAAATTGCGTTGTCATGGAACAAGTCATCGAACTGGTAAAAGACCTGAGCGGAGGCGCGCGGTGCTTCGATGTTCGCTGTTATTGACGTGCCCATGGCAACCGGTCGGCCGTGCGAGTAGGTCAGATCCGCCCAATAGCCCTGGCTCGGATCGTCAGGATCAAGAAACAAAGTGCCGTTATTTGGATTGATCCACAGAAACGGTTTCCATGCTTTTGTTGGTGGAATGATGTCGCCGCCTGCCTCCGGATTCGGATTGCGTAGGAAAGGGGGGAACCACAGGACGTCGGGCACACCGTCGTCGTCCGTGTCGATGTTCTTCACGCCGTGCGGATTGAATGCGCTGATGTCAGTTTGGCAGAACCCGCCTAGCGGATGATCATCGTGCGAGCACATCTTGGCGGTGCCGTAACCTTCGGTGAGTTGGCCGATGAGCAGTCCGTCGGTGCCATCTTGTTCACGAAGTGGGAACTCGGAAGGCTCGTCCACGGTTCCGATGATGAACGGCGGTGGATTGAAACGGAAGTCGCCCTGTCTGTTTTCCGCTGAGTACTGCCAGCCGGGATGTGGACTGCCGTCCCCGCCGAAGAACGTCTTTGTGAGGGCCTGATCGGATGGTCGAAGGAAGAGATCGTCTTGATGGATGATGTCAAAGTGCGGGCGAAATCCCCAACCCGCACGCCACTGCATCTCCGCGACTTTTGGCGCACCATAGGTCGGCTTGAAGTTCATAATTTCGAAACTGTGCGAGCCGGCTGAGAAGTTACTGATGTCATCGTGCAGCTTCGGGCCGAAGTCGACGTTGCGGAAGTAGTGGGTGTGGTTGTCGAGGTTGATGAGTTTGACCGCGACTTGATCGCCTTGGAACCAACCTTCGATCCTCTCGTTACTCGGTCCCTCGCCGTACATTTCGTTGTTCAAGTAGACCGTGACGAACTTGTAGGGTCCGAAGTCGCCGCGGGAGATTCCCTCCTGAGCAAGAATGTCCCACGCCTCGGGCGGTAGTTGGATTTGATTTTCGATCAGATCAGACCAGTCCTGCCAAGTGCCGGACGGTGCTGTGTCGGAGTCAGTCAACATTGCTAACACTTCACTGGGCGAGGCACCGTTCGAAACCGACTGCGCAACGTCGTACATCTTCTTTTCAGGTGCTGCGCTGCCGATGCCTTCGATGGAAAGCTGACGATTTCGATACGCATAGCTCTCGCCCTGTGGTTCGAGTTGTACTTCGCCGGTATGGGCGTTGACCATCTCAAAGATCGGCTGAATGAACTGGATGCGCGGCGGATGGACGCGCCAGCCCCAAGTGTAAATACCACGCAGCAGACTCAAGGGTGGATGATCTACAGTGATTTCAGTTATGCGATCATTCGGAACACTCGTCCACACGCTGTCGAAACCCTTGTACG
This sequence comes from uncultured bacterium, assembly GCA_965369945.1. GTDB lineage: Bacteria > Planctomycetota > Phycisphaerae > Phycisphaerales > SM1A02 > JADFNO01. The sequence goes on from CBDUST010000214.1 coordinate 4,721, forward strand.
GAAACTGCACGCTCCCGGCTAGACGATTATCCAGAAGCACAGTGGTCGGCGAGAAGTCCTCCGACTCCAACGAATAGATGCGATAATGCACCCGCAGCGTGTCGAACTGGTGCGCCTCTATCGGCACACGAATCAGGAATGTATCGCAATCAAACTGCCCGTCGTACCAGAGGTAGTTGACGGTGACCTCCCAGATTCGACGAGGCTCGCCATCGATCCCCGGCGCAGTAAACCCGGTATCGGTGATCAACTTCATTTTGTATTCGTTGGGAACGTGGTCTGCCACGTACGTGCCGCGATTGAAATTCAACATCGCGAATCCGTCATAGATTCGACCTTGGGTCGTGCCAAGCAGTATCGCCATGATCTCATCTGCCTGCGCAGCCATCGCTTCTTGGTCAGCGCCGTCGGCAGCATCTTCCAGCGCTTGCAATGCATCTTCAAGATCGCGGTTCGGACTTTCCACATGCTCGATCACGTGGCCGGTCAGGCTCAGTGCCCCCTGTGCATCGGTCGTAACGATCTGGCCGACGACGTTGAGCAATTCGTCGCCTTGTGCCTGGTCTGTATTGGGAATGCGCACCTCGACTCCCATGGTGGCCGTGAGGCATGGCTCGATAATGCCTGGACTATTCGGGTCGGTTTGAGCAACAGCGACAGCGCATGTGAACGCGCTCGCTACGATTGCAGAAATACCGTGCAAATGATTGATGTAACGCATTGATCGGCTCCTCTTTGTACACGAATACACTCCCAAAGTGCATGCGAGTTCGCCGCTGCCTCTACACGCCCCAACGGCATGCTGCTGGTCGCGGCCTACTGACCTGTAGAGGTGGCCGGCCGCTGTTGAAATACAACAATCAGCAGGTACACGGCCCCTAGTTGATGACGGGTTGGCCGGTCGATGGGCCTAGGCACACGGTGCCAATCCGCATGCCCAGCACCGACAACTAGCTCGCAGACGGCTCTGGATGCGCAATGATGCCCCAACGTCATCATTCGGGGCGTTATACTGACCTCGGAGAGCCTGGCGGTGAAGCCGGGCGAAAGTCAAATGGGCAAATAGAAAGGAGCGCTCAAGATGACAACGATGACCATCGAGCCGCCCAAGGCGGCTCCCAAAGTCCGGCAGACGAAGATGCTCATCGACGGCCAATGGATGGATAGCCTGAGCGGCAAAACGTTCCCGACTGTGTATCCGGCCACCGAAGAGGTCATCGCGGAGGTCGCGGAGGCAGGTCCCGTAGACGTAGATGCCGCCGTCAAGGCGGCCCGCCGCGCGTTCGACGACGGGCCTTGGCCGCGGATGGATGCCCGCGATCGCGGCGCTCTGCTGTACAAGCTCGCGGATCTCGTTGAGCAGAACCAGGAGGAGCTGGCGGCGCTGGAGACGCTCGACAACGGCAAGCCGATCGCCGACGCGCGGGCGGCCGACCTGCCGCTTGTGATCGACTGCTTCCGCTACTACGCGGGCTGGGCCGACAAGATCACCGGCGACACGATCCCCATCCGCGGCAACTACTTCTGCTACACGCGGCGCGAGCCGATCGGCGTGTGCGGCCAGATCATCCCGTGGAACTTCCCGCTGCTGATGACCGCGTGGAAGTGGGCCCCGGCGTTGGCGGCCGGCAACACCGTGGTGCTCAAGCCTGCCGAGCAGACACCGCTCTCGGCGTTGCGTCTGGGCGAGCTGACGCTGGAGGCCGGCTTCCCGCCGGGTGTGATCAACATCGTCCCCGGCTATGGCGAGACCGCCGGAAGCCCGTTGGTGAAGCACCCCCTTGTTGACAAGATCGCGTTCACCGGCGAGCACCTGACTGCGCAGATCATTATGCGCGAGGCCAGCGAGACGCTGAAGCGGCTGAGCTTCGAGCTGGGCGGCAAGAGCCCCAACATCATCTTCGCCGACGCCGACCTGGAGGCCGCGGTCGAGGGCGCGTACTTCGGCCTGTTCTTCAACCAGGGACAGTGCTGCTGCGCTGGCAGCCGGGTGTTCGTCCAGAAGAAGATCCACGGCGAGTTCGTCGAGCGGCTGGTCGACAAGGCGAAGAACCGCAAGCTCGGCGACCCGTTCGACGAACAGACCGAGCAGGGACCGCAAGTCGACCAGGCGCAGTACGACAAGATCCTCCGCTACATCGGAGATGGGCAAGACCGAAGGCGCGACGTGCCTTACCGGCGGCGAGGCGCCGGGCGGCAAGGGCTACTTCGTCGAGCCGACCGTTTTCGACAACGTCCAGGACGACATGGCAATCGCCAAAGACGAGATTTTCGGTCCGGTCATGAGCGTTCTGACCTTCGACGACGCCGACGAGGTGATCCGCCGCGGGAACGACACGTTTTACGGGCTGGCCGCGGCCGTATGGACGCGCGACGTTGCCAAGGCGCACCGGCTCGCCGGCGAGCTGCGTGCGGGCACCGTCTGGATCAACTGCTTCGATGTCTTCGATGCCGCGGCCCCGTTCGGCGGTTTCAAGATGTCCGGCCTCGGCCGCGAGCTTGGCGACCACGCACTGGAGCACTACACAGAGCTGAAGACGGTCACGATGAGTTTGGAGTAGGAGATAAGAACTTGAGATGCTGTTGACGATACTGCGCCAAGGAGTCCGCAGTCCGATCGGCACATAACTTGCCCGACTCGGCGGCTGTCAACCGGCGGTCTCGGAAGTTCGAAGAGGGTTGCGCTCGGCGCAGAACTCCCCGAGGGCAACCCTCTTCGTACCGTTGGCTTGCTTCCTTGCCGCAGCCTGTTCGCGCAACCTTCCGACCCTGGGCGATCCACATCTTGATCAACTTGCGATCGAGTGTCTGATGGGTCGGCTCGCTACGGACACGGCCCCCAGTTGGCGAGGAGGGCGAGGATGTCGGATGCGCCGAAGGTGCCATCGATATCCAGGTCGACCAGGCAGCAGCCCTCAAACGGTCCCCAAATGATCAGATGGGCGAGCCAGGCTGTCGTCCCGGGGCTAGGGTTTCATTAGGGTTCTTGAAACAATGGGCGTGACGCTAACTGCGTCTGACTCGTCTTAGCCCCAGTTGGCCAGCGCCGTCGGCAGGTCGCCTGCGAGTATCTCAACGTGGCGGTCATTAGAGTGTCTAAGATGCGGTAATCTGAGTTGCTGTAACGACCGATATTGTCAGCAGACGTAACAGGGCGGCACCGTCGCCGTCCGACGTGAACTTGGCATTTCCGCGGGGTTTGCACTGGGGGGCCTGAATCGTGGGTCCACACGGCGATCGTGGTTTTGCAACCAGCATCGATCCTCGCAACATGACGGTGCG
>CBDUST010000215.1:0-7988 GCA_965369945.1 uncultured bacterium
ATCTGCGACTAAGCCGCCAGGCCAATGCCGGCGATTCGGTATGCCTTAGATTTGAGATGGACACCCAGGTAATTCTGCATACCTGCCCGCACCCACTTCTACAACATCGATGAGTGGGAGTTTTACGACCTCGCTGAGGACCCGCTCGAAGTGCGCAACGCCTTTGACGATCCAAATTACGCACCGATCATCGGCCGGCTGATGCAGGAATTGCAGCGCCTGCGTAGAGAATACGACGTACCTCCGGATACCGAGCCGGTGGCAAGACCCAAGAGATAGGCAAAGATCGGATCGACCTATCGTTTCACGGGCTCTTTGGAAACCCGCCCCGGCTCCCGATTGCCGGTCGGTTCAACGCCCGTAAGGTTGTCACCCAAATCACGGCGCATGGTGTCGGCCAGATTGGTCAGACGTTCAACGACGTCCGGATGCTCGGCTGCGACGTTGCGAGTCTCGCCGCTGTCCGCAAGGAGGTCGTACAGTTCAAGCCTTGTCTTGCGGTTGTTGTCGTACTTTCCGGGGGTTCCTCCGGAGCCGAGCTGGCGACCTTCCATCGACCGGTACTTGTGCGGGAAGTGCAGCTTCCACCGACCGCTACGAACAGCTTCCAGATCGTTGCGGTGGTAGTAGAAGAAATACGCCTCCTGTGGCGACTTTGCGTCGGGCGTCCCCAATACCAGCGAGCTCGCATCACGGCCATCGATCTTCCTCGTGGGCAACTCGGCGCCAATCAACTTCGCAATCGTTGGCAACAAATCGATCGTCATCATCGGTTCATTACAAGTCGATCCCGCAGGTATCGTGCCCGGCCAACGCATGATGCAGGGCGTGCGCACCCCGCCTTCGAACGTCGTCCCCTTGCCTTCGCGCAGCGGGCCGGTCGATCCGCCATGATCGCCGTAGCTCAGCCACGGGCCGTTATCAGATGTGAATATCACAAGCGTTTTGTCGTCAAGACCATTGCGCTTGATCGCATTGAGCACCCGCCCCACCGACCAATCGATCTCGCTGATGACATCACCATACAGCCCGGCTTCGGACTTGCCGGCAAACTTCTGCGAGACATGCAGCGGCACGTGCGGCATCGGATGAGGCATATACAGAAAGAACGGCTGATCTTTGTGCGTATCGATGAATTGAACGGCGCGCTGTGTGAACTGCGTCGTGAATTGACTTTGATCCTCATGCGTGACCTGCGGATCAACGATTTGCTCGTTCTCGAAAATCACCAGATCGGGATAACCACGCTTGCGCTTGGCAGCTGCTTCGGGCAGCGCAACGAGGTCAGGGTGCAGCGGCCACATATCGTTGGAGTACGGGATGCCGTAGAACTGATCGAATCCGTGGCGCGTAGGCAGGAACTGTGAGCGATGGCCTAGATGCCACTTCCCAAAAATCGCAGTCGCGTATCCCTTGGATTTACAGAGTTCTGCAAGTGTTATTTCATCGGCGTTGAGGCCATGGTTGGCATTAGGCCCCAGCGCTCCCGTGATACCCAGTCGGTTGGGGTAACACCCTGTTAGGAGCGCGGTTCGTGAGGCTGAACACACTGGCTGCGCGACGTAGAAATCGGTGAATCGCATCCCCTCGGCCGCCATCTGATCGAGATTCGGCGTGGTGAAACCCTTCGCGCCATACACACCCACATCCGCATAGCCTTGATCGTCGGTGAAGATGATGACGATGTTCGGCGGCCTAGAAGCGTCGTCTTGCGCGCCTACCGTCGAAGGCGCCCCAAGCAGCATGACGAGTAATACCAAGTTGATCGATCGCATGAACGGAGAGTCTAACACATCTATCGCCTCCTTCGTTGAAGCTGCGAACGCAGCCAGCCGGGTCGGTCGGTCGTGATGCTATCCACACCCAGCTTCATCAACCGCTTCGCCTTCACGGGGTCATTGACTGTCCAAACGTGAAGTTCGAGCCCGGCCCAGCGTATCTTGGCGATGAACTTCGCGTCGATCACGTTCAGGTTCGCGTTGAGATCGACGCCATCGGCTCCGATTCGTCTGGCCGTTTCAATGATCTGGTCAACAGTCGGTTCCCACCGGCCGAGGCCACGCTCCTTGAAATCGCTAAGCCAATACGCACGAACTTCGGGAATCCGTCGCTTGATCTGCGCAATCAGGTCAGCATCAAAACAAATAATGATCATCTGTTCCTGTACGAGTGGGCTGTCGCGCAGGAAATCGACCAAAGGTTCCACGATCCGCGTATCGCTCTTGATTTCGATGAGTATTTTGCCGCGGGGCGGAACAGTGTCAAACACTTGGATCAGTGTCGGGATCTTTTCGCCAGCCCATTTTCGATCTTTCCATGACCCGACATCGAGCGATGTCAACTCCTGAAGTGTTTGATCCTGAACCAGGCGATCCACATTCGCGGTGCGCTTGGTCGTGTCATCGTGATGCGCGACGATCACGCCGTCACTGGTGAGATAGAAATCTCCTTCGATCAAATCCGCATCAAGTTCCCATGCGAGTCGAAAGGCAGCAAGCGTATTTTCGGGCGCGAGATGTGATGCGCCGCGATGAGCCACGATAAGCGGCAGCGGACCGTGCCGCACCGCCGTGCACGAACTGAGAAACACGACCGCGGCGAGCAGGACTAGCGTCCAGGCGCTCTTCGATCGTTGACTTCTTCCTCTGGTCATTTCAAACACGCTCCGGAGATTCTAATACAATCGCTCAACCATGATCGGTTTGGACCGACGACTTGAACGCACTACTGCTGCAAATGTTTGCGGCCCCATTTGGATCGCCTCCCCTTCCAACGTCGCATCGATCGATCCGATGACCGCGTGCACGGATCGCAGCCCGCCGAGCCACCATCGCGCATCACTTACGTAGACAAGATCATTCGCCCGAGCTTTGAGTTGCTCGGCAAGTTTCTCGGAGATCGCCACCACCGCGAGCCGTGCGTCGCCGCGACTCGGCGGCTCAATCTCGGCCTTGTGTGGAATCGCTAAGCCGCGAGCGGCGGCAGTTTCTGTCTCGTTGGTGGTTCCAGAGCTTCCTTTGTAATGTCTGATCGCATCAGCAATCGTGCCCCAAACGAGTCCGCGCTGCTTGGAAAAGGGCTCCGGCTTGGTGAACAACGTCACGACAACGCCGATCCCGCCGCTGACCAACAACCCGAACAAGGCGCGCATGAACTTGTATTGCTTAGCTCCGGCAAGGAGGCCGCCACCGGTTTCTCTGAAGTCCGGATCCATCGGCACGCCGTGCGCGATGGGCTTGATTACCTCGGGAACAAAGACAGAGAAGGTGATTGCGGCCAATCCTCCAATGATCGTCCACAGCGCTGCCGTCGCGGTGAATCGTCGCCAGAATACGGAAAAGAGAAGCGCCACGACCAACGGCGGCGTGACCGCAGCGGTCATCGCACCATGCGCTGCATAAATCGTATCGAACTGCGCGAAGATCGGCACCAAGCCAATCCCCACCAACGTCGCGCCGATCGCGCACAATCGCGCTGTGCGCAGTAATTGGCGATCCGTGGCTTGGGGTTTGATGTACGGCTTATAGAGATCGTTCACCGTCACCGCTGAGACCGCTGTGATAAGCGTATCGACGGTCGACATCAACGCAGCTGTGAGCGCTGCGAGGATTAGGCCGAACACGCCCGGCCTCGAAAGCAATTCAGCGGTGATATAGAACGCCTCGCTCGGTTCCATTTCGCCAAGCGCACCGCTGTGAACCAGCGCCTTGCCGACCCATCCGCCGCATGCGACGACAATCGCAGCGATGGGCATAAGGATCAGTGGTAAAGCGATCGCCGCGCGACGTGCTTCCTTTGCGGATTTCGCCGCCATGAAGCGCATGAGGATGCCTTGATTCAAGAAGTAGAAGAATGCAGAGTTGGCGACCGCGTCTTGCCAGAATATCCCCACCGACGGGAAACTCGTATTGGTATTGAAGTTATTGAACGCAAGTCGGTGTGTGCGCGGCAGGTGCTCCCAAAACTGGTCGAAACCACCCAGGTAATGAATGCCCAGCACGAGAATCAGCAACCCTGCTGCAAGGAGCATCACGCCTTGAAAGAGATCGGTCATGATCACCGACGTCTGGCCGCCAAACGTCACATACACCGCTGAGATGGAGGCGACGACGACCGCCGCAATGAGTACATCCCATCCCAAGAGGTAGTGCAGCACTGTGCCCATCGTGTACAGATTCACCCCGATATAACTGACGAGGTAGATCAGCACCGACAGCGTGGCCCAAAGTCTCACTTTGCTGTTGAACCGCCGGCCGAAGTACTCCGGCACTGATGTGATCCGCGAAAAATAGAGTATCGGAAGCCATCCAAACAATAGCAGCGGCATCAACGCCCAGTCATTGAGATAACTTTGCGTTGATGCGAGCCCATAGCTGTAGGCCGCCTGCGAATACTTCACGAAGCTGTACGATCCGACTAGCGTGGCGACGAGACTGAACGCAATCAACCACCAACTGAAGCGCTGCCCGCCGAAGAAGAAATCTTTGGTCGTCTTGTTGTTGCGACCGAAGTAGATGCCGATCGCGAGAATCGTCGCCATATAAAGGACCATCACGGCGTAGTCGATCGGCTTGCCGACAATGCTGGGCGGCTGGTCACCACTGGGCGAGGCGACGGGCTCGGCGGTCGTCATCGGCGCGTATTGCAGGTAACCCTGAATCACCATGAAGAAGATCATTCCGCCGAGCATGAGAACAAGGTTCCGCATGCCGCGCGCGGTGAATCCGATGAACCCCTGGCGTGCGGCGTAAATGAGCCCCACGATGAAGATCAGCCCGCCGATGGTGTATTGGTAGATGTACGGATCCATCGCGATTACCTGATCTAGCTACCCCAGACGGTTGCGCACTTCGAACGCTTGCTCAAGAAACTGCGGGATTTCCTCAGCCGAACGCCGTTTGCCGGATCGATACACGACCATCCACTGGCCATCAGCCTCGACGCTGACTTTGCCATACGCCTCAAAGAAGCCGAGCAGATCATCAGTGAACAAGGCTCGAATCGCTTCCTCATTGTCGCCGCGCAGCTGAAAACGTTTTGAGAACTCTGAGTGGTCGGCGAAGTCGATGTCCGTGAACCCGACCAACGTTCCGAGCTTTTGGAGAAACCCTTCGGGCTGAAGCATGAACTTCGGCAAGTTGCGATCGGGTATGTTGAACGCTGCAACGCTTTGGGTGTGGGTTGTCGTACTCTTGCCGGTGCTTGTCGTGAAGCTGTAATCAAAGATGAACACTTTGAGATCATGAATATCGCCGTGCATCAGATTACGAACCCGACGCGAGCCGCCGTGATCGAAGTGTTTGAAACGACTGGTGAAGTCGTGAACCAGATCGTCACCCTTCTTGATGAAGTCCATCCCCAGTTCCTCAGCCACCCGCTGCAATGCTTCGTTGCGCTTCCTTTCCTTGATCCAACAAGCGATCACAACAGCAATAGCGATTGCGATCAATGCGGCGATGAATATGATGTTGCGCGTGGACATGGTTGTGGATTGTACTGGATGGCGAGTGGTTGACTTTCCCAAGACGCGTTCGGCAGGATTCGAACGCCCAACCCCCGATCTCGGAAACCGACCCGAGTCTGGACGTCGCGGTAGCTTAGATGAGCCGGGATCGATTCCAAATGTGTGGTCGAGTTCAGATGATCTTCCATCGCACGTTGGCCCAAGTGCCGGCCGAGCGTCTGATCGGCCGGTGCCGTCGCTATCGGCAGTGTCCGCCGTCGTCTGTCTCCTAAACTCCTCCCAGATTCGCGCCGACGAAAGCCATACGGAAATCGTTGCTGGATCGCCGTAAAGCACGTTACAATGCTGCCATTGTCGTCAAACGAATCCTCCATCAATCCCGGTCGAGCCGTGTCGGTAAGCGTCAGTAGCTTCGGTGGCTCACCGATGCGTCAGGAGATTGGACTGGGCAAAGCAAAAGAGATCGAGCGGATCGAGATAGCCTGGCCGAGAACTGCTGAAGTTCAAATCATTACTTCCGTTCAACTTGACTCGCTGATTGAGGTAGTCGAAGGCGGGGATTACCGCGAGCTCGATTTGAATCCGTGAGGGTGAAGTGCGCCCCGTTGATTACGATCAACGCTTATCAAGCACTTCAGCCACTTCTGAGACACTAGGTACGCCCAACCAGGTCGCTACCACGGCACCATCGCTATTGACCAGCGCTGTACTGGGCAACACCAACTTACCCAAGCTCCGGTGCACGATCGTCTCGAACGCCTCTCTTTGGTCGGCTGTCGCATTGAACAGCAATTCATACGCCGGCTGTTGCGATTCAATGTACCTGTTGAGTTTTTCCGCTGAGTCTTTCGGATCCGTGGGCAGGCCATAGAACCCGATTTCTTCACCAAAATATTCCTTGAGCCTTTTTACCTGTGGGGCGTTCTTCTTGCATGCCGCACACCAGGTAGCCATCGATACAACCAATTGGTATTGGCCGGTGCGTGTTTCGTCAAAGACCGCGAATCTTTCCTCGGCCGGGTTTCGGCTGCCTTGGGCGACAGTCATCACCGAAGGGCGATAGTCTTCGACGTCTAGACCGCTGCCATCTATCGCCTCGGCCGGGTTTTCGAATATCTTGACAAGTCTCCCGACCTCGATGTCCTTGAACTCGTTTGATTTACCCGACGGCCAACGTATTTTCAGGTCAACTGTTGACTCGCGCCCAGTACCGAAGATCAGAGTCGAGCTGTTCTGGGCGCCGAATCCCTCGCCGAAGCGCATCTCTCGGACGTAGGTGCGCTGGGCAGTCGTGACATCGATCAGAGCACCAACTGCATCTCGACAACTCCACTCGGTGCTTGGCTGGTCCGTAGCGTTACCTCCAATCAACTTGACGGCAACGAAGTTGTTCGGTTCAGAACTCAGCTCGCGCAGTCGATTCATGTACACCTGCAGGTGGGGCGCGTTTGCATTCACCAGCGCCACATCCGGGTAGCCATCTCGATTGAAATCAAAAGCGCAGTGGGCTCGCGTATCAGAGATGGAGTCCATTCCCGAAATCAGCGACACATCTTCGAACTTGGAACCTTTGTTCATAAACAGGTGGTTGCGTTCCCAGCCGCTTAGCGAATGCATGATCAATCGCTTTTGGCCGTTCTCCTCAATCACCTCATAAACGTTGTACAGGAGGTGCTCATCCGGTTTCTCATCATTCCAGTCCTCGGAATAGATGACGTCTTGGTCAAGAGCTTTGTCTGTGCGCACGACCGAGCGCCAAAACGCCGATCACAAATCCTTGACGAACTCATCCTCAAATGGCGAAGTCAGAAAGCCGCTGCCGACGTAGATATCGAGTAAACCATCGTTATCAAAATCCGTGAACTGCCCGCCCCAAGACCAACCGGCCCTCGCCGCGTTCTCGTCCGTGCTCGGCAGGCATTGAAGCTTGCCGTCCTGGTGGTTGTAAAGACGATTGCCATTTGCCAACTGGTAAAAGCGGTCGTCCAGACCGGAAATCTGATTCAGAATTCGCATCCCAGCTTTGCTGTACATATTCGAAACGTACAAATCGAAATCGCCATCGGCGTCGTAGTCTCCCCATGTAGCTCCCATGCCGAAGCCCATCATTTCTTCACCGCCCACCTCAAACGTCACGTCCGCGAAGCTACCGCGATCATTGCGGTACAGAAAGTCCTGGGCGTAATCGTTACTGACGTACAGGTCCTGATCACCATCCTGGTCGTAGTCGGTCCAGACGGACTGAAACGTATTGTGATTGTGGTCGATGTACTTGTTCTCGGCGGCCGCGGCAAATCTGCCTCCACCCATGTTCTGCAGCAGCAGATTCGACGGCCCAAATGCGCTCAAAAACCGATGCTGTACGTTGCGCAATCCTATGTAGCGATCGCGATCACTGGGCGAAAGGAAGTCGTCCGCCCAATCCTTGAATCGCTGGCTCCCGGTTGCGAAACCTTAGGTGCTCTGGTAGAGGTCGATCAAGCCGTCGTTGTTTAAGTCGGTCGCGGCGACCGACGCAACCAGG
>CBDUST010000216.1:0-7956 GCA_965369945.1 uncultured bacterium
GGCACCTACCTTGCGCAGATTCACGCAGGTCGGGCACTGGTTACTCCGGCCTGCGCACGGTCAGCCTTATACAGCGGACGACTTACCTGTCAGGTGCAAGTAGATGTCTGGGCCGTGGCGCGACATTGCGAGCAATATCTGATTGTTCGTGGGAGAGCCTCACATCAGCTGACTTGTCCGGATTAGCAACTAAATAACGCCTCGGGTCGGTCCGGCGCGTTATGCCTCTGGACTTGCGGTGCGGGTCCATACTAGATCGGCCCAGCCACAGCATTTGGCACGAGCAGTCATGCACTTGCGAACCAGAGCGCACCAACCGGCGGATCAGCGAGGTTAGTCCGAACCTGAGGGGTCTGGGTCGAAGTACTCGTCGTTGTTCGAATCTCGACGGGATGCATCGTCGCGGTTGGCCTGATCGAGCAACTTCCGGAGGTAGGCATTCTCGCGCCGCGTCGCTTCCAGATCGAAGACGATGTATTTGACGCTTAGTCGCAAATGATCGAGCGAGTCCTGAAGCTCTGTAACGGACGCCTGAATCCGTTGCCGGCGATTCTTGGCTTCCTGGGCCAACTGTTCGAGGCGCGTTCGTTCGGCATCGGGCAACTCGCCCAATTTCTGCATCAGCTCGTCAAACTTGTTGTGAAACGCTTGATCGTCCATTGAATCTCCTCGCCTGTGCGTACCCATCAGCCCGGACCGGCCAGCAGTCATTTGCCGGTCAAACCGAATCAAGACATCTCAAGACGAACAAGCTCCGCGCCAGTGGCAACAGCCGAAGCAACTTCACCGGCGTATCCGACCTCCGAGTCAAAGCGCAGCGATACTCTCGGACCTGCCCCTACAGATCGACTTGCGGATGACGCAGGATGTTGACTGCGCTCAACGAGCGGCGGTGATACGACGCACAGCCCTCTGGGCACCGGGCGCGGCGGCAGCGAGCAGATCATCCAGCTCTCGGGACAACGTCGCATCCCGACGGGACTCCCGCACAAGCCGTCCGAGGTGCACGTCTCGCTCCGCTGCCCATCGCTCAAATAGCTCTTCCAACTCGTGGCGGCTGAAGTGCGTGAGCGGATCGTCCAGGCCTGTCTGCGCGACAGCCCAATCCATCAACGCCCGACTCGATCGCTCGAAACGGTACAGATCAAGCGTCAGCGCCAACCTCCGCCGCAACGAGTTGAACGGATCGCGGACAACCGGTGGAAGTGAAATCATGGCCTCCTGAATCTTGCGTTGAGCCATTGGCGCTAGCCAGTCTGTCTCGTCTCGCTTGCCCCATTGCACGATGGGGTGCGCCTCGGCGTCCGCCAATGCGTTGGTGTGTTCCCCGCTGACAAGCTCAAGTTCAGCCTCAGCGGTGTTGAGCACCTTGATCCCCACGCTCGGAAATCGCACCGATAATGACTGCGTCGAACGGCCGTTCAGCTTGGTCGGTTCGACCTTCACGATCGACCCGACACCCCACTCGGGTCGACGCAGATGACGGACGCGGTCCCCGAACTCGTACGTTGCCTTAGACACTACGTTCTCCACGTGAGGACCAACTCCTTTATGCGGGGTCTGCCCGATCGGCACATCTCGGCGGGCGGCCCCGCGTTGTGACCCACCTGACCACGGCCGGCAACGATTGGGCGATCACTTCATCACTAAGACGCCGGCTCACTATGCACCGGTGGCGTTATCGAGCAGCTGGCAAACACAGTCTGCATGCCCCGGACGTTCTCGTGCGTTTCTTTTCGCTCATTGCGGCAGATGTAGCCTACTACTCGTCCGCAGAGTCTCCTGAGTATAACGCCAAACCCATCACGGATCATTCCCTGAACTCAAAAACGAGCCCTGGGCGATCTAGAGACCGCCAGCCTCGCCGTTGGGTCTCGATGGGCCACGAGCCTCCGCCAGGTCTCGACGACGACGGAACCCGCTCCAAGACCCAACGCAAACATCTTTGTCCTAATCGGAAGCCTTATAATACCCGCTCGGTCCCTCCGCCGCCTGATCGTGGCAGTACACATACCCCGCTACGGCCTGCACCAGGACAATTAGACACGATCGCTGTCAAATTGGGAAAACAAGCGACTCCTGCTGAGAGCCGATAGGCGCGATGACGAGCGGATCGCGGTTTTTCTTTTCGTTTCGACGAAAAATAGTACTTGACCGAACAATGCTCATGCTATGGTATAGGAGGCATAGAGAAGAATCATCCCGTCGACGGGCAAGCCACGCTGGTTTTCCCGGCGCCAGGCCGAGGAGAGAGATGACACCGATCAATAGATTTGGCAGTTTCGTGGTCGTCCATCGACGCACTTTGACGTGCGACTCTGGGCGCGCGATGGTTGGCGTGACAAGGTGAGTGCGTCGCAGCAACGGCTGAGAGAGGCAGCCGGATCGGACTGACTCGCCCGATGCGCAGCAAGGATGATCGCATCACAAGCGGTCCAGGTAGATGAGCTGGGTCGCGGAGAAAGAGAGAGCGCGAATGAAGAGAGCGCGCGGAGCAAGAGAGAGAGTGTGCCCCGAATGACGGGCGGATCGAAACTTCTTGAACGGAACGAGGCCTTCGGACTTGGCAGTATTGACGATCCCGCCGGCCGCGGACTGAGCGGTCGACAGTGGATTCAATTGGCCAGGCGAGCCTCGCGGTCCAACTGCCCCATCCTGATCAGTGGTGAAACAGGCGTGGGCAAGGAGCACCTGGCCAGTTGGCTGCATGCCAATAGTCGGCGCAAGACCCAGCCGTTCATTCCCGTCAACTGTGGGGCGGTACCAGAGAGCCTGATCGACAGCCATTTGTTCGGGCACCAGCGAGGCGCATTCAGCGGAGCCACCCACGACCATCTTGGGCTGGTGCGCGCCGCCGAGGGTGGAACCCTTTTCCTGGACGAGGTCAGTGAGCTGACGGCCCCGACGCAAACCCGACTGCTGCGACTCCTCCAGCACCATGAGGTCCAGCCTGTTGGGCGATCGCGCCCGGTCTTGGTCGATGTCCGAATCCTCGCAGCGACCAACCGCAATCTGTATGACGCGGTCGCGGAGTCGCAATTCCGTGAGGATCTGCTGTATCGTCTCGATGTAGTGCAGCTGCGCGTCAAACCGCTGCGCCAACGTCTGGACGAACTGCCGGGGCTCCTGAAACGCTTCAACGCAGAGTTCGCCCAGCTTTACGACCAGCCGGAGCTTCAGTTCGATCGTGTGGCGATCAATCTGTTGCAGACCTACCGCTGGCCTGGGAATATCCGGCAATTGCGGAGCGTCGTGGAGCGCCTGCATGTGCTCTGCCCCGGCAAGCTCGTGTCTGCCCGGCGGCTCATCGAATTCGGTCAACTGAATGACGCGACCTTACCCAGCTCGCCTCGCCAGATGCTGCAGCAGGTCAAGCGAGAGGCGGTGCAACGCGTGCTGGAAGATTCCAGTGGCTCCGTGAGCCGAGCCGCCGCAGTCTTCGGCGTCCATCGCAGCACAATCTATCGCTGGCTGAAGCTCCGATAGACGGCGTTGCCGGCACTTTCCCAATTGTTTTCGCGCAATGTGAGCAACCCAGGAGCTCTTCTTTGCACTCTGCGCTCTTGAGCGCCGCACTGTTGCGACACCGCGCCGTGACGATGCGAACGAGCACGCCGCAACTCATCGAGACTCGATTGTCAAGGGCGCCGTGAGCGACACTCGGAACCTCCGGGCAACCCAATCGCCATTCCGAATGAGCACTTCGACCGCGGTTGCGCTGCGGGAGAGCGGCCTGCGCCGATCGCACAGCGCCCTGCACTGGCACGCTATTTGTATGAGTAGATTTGGAATGGATAGCGACGCACCGACGTTGGCCTTTGTTCTCGATGAACCGTTTGCCGCGCAACTGATGAAATCGACGTTGAACCATTACGGCATTGAGCGAGCGACCGTCGCCGACAATACGGCGCAGATTCGCCGCAAGCTCGTGCATGGCGAGGATCAATGCGTGGTGGCCTGCATCGCCTTGACCGAACGGACGATCGACTGTCACGGCCGAGATCTTCAGAAGTTGCGTGCGGATCGCAACGGATTCTCGGCGCAGATACGACTTGTCGGATTGATGACTGATGCTGGGGTCACACCAGAGGTGGCCCAACTCGGCTGCGATGTGTACGTCCGAAGCCTTTCGCAGGCGGCGAACGTGATTCATCTGCTCACTGAAGAGTGCGGAGCAAGGAGAGCGAAGCTGCATCAGGCTAGTCGGCGTGGACAGGATGCCGTCGACCGACAGTTCGCACATGCGTGGATGCGCGTAACACGTCACGCTGAGATTCGTGCAGCGCGGCTGCAACCGCACTGGTTGGGACTGGGACGTTGGAGCGGGACTACGCGGTATGGACGCAGGATATTGCGCCTGCGAGCAACAACTGGTTCCGGGCGGGATCAGGGGGTCTGAGGCCGCCAGAAGCGGACCTCATTATTGCGTTTTCTCCGGACCGCGCTTGGCAGTGCGGCGCGGAGTTTGGGGAGCCAAGACAGTCCCCGACAAGCTCTCTCTCTTTTGCTCCGCGTCTCGCCAGGGATGGCGAGGCGTGGACTTCGGAAGGCCGTCTCGGTCTTCGACAAGCTCTCTCTCTTTTGCTCCGCGTCTCGCCAAGGCTGGCGAGGCGTGGACTTTTTTGGAACCAACGAAACCTCCATCGGGATAACTCTAGATCAGCCGACCGTGGAAGGGCCCCTTCAAAAGCCTCAAAAAAAAGAAGATCCGGGCCAACCGATAGTCCGTGGGAGCCAACCGCTGTGTTGCCAGAAAAACATCAACTGCCGCGGATGTACCGCGAGGAAGGCGCCTGTCGGCGGATCGAGCACCTGAGCTAGAGCAGGTTCACTGAAGATGTAGCGGCTGCGTGCGCTAGTCATCTCACGCCACGATGAATTCACCGGTCCCAACGGGTCGATCGGCGCGGCTCCGGTGGCACGGGCATCTTGCCTGTGCGACTCATCATGGCATGACATCTGCACGGGCAGGATGCCCGTGCCACCGGATCTTCGCACGGGTGAGGTTCCGATTGAATCGGGATGCCACCGGTCTTGAGGCAGCTACTTTGACCCGTTTCTGCCACGCCCTGACGCTACAAGAGCATTGAAACTGCTCTAGCTACTCCAGCACCTGCCCGAGACCAACCCAGCATGCCGGATGACGAGGCTGGGGAAAGCTAGACCAGCCCTTGGTCGAGCATCGCATCAGCGACTTTGCAGAAGCCGGCGATGTTCGCTCCGTTGACATAGTTACCCGGCGTGCCATAGGTCTCCGCGGCATCAGCGCACGTGTCGTGGATCGAGCGCATGATCTCCTGGAGACGTTGGTCGACTTCCTCGCGCAGCCAGTTGAGCCGCATGCTGTTTTGCGCCATCTCTAAAGCCGAGACAGCCACACCGCCGGCATTGGCAGCCTTGCCCGGTCCATACAGAATCCGCGCTTCCAGAAGACGATCAACCGCTTCCGGCGCAGTGGGCATGTTCGCCCCCTCTGATACAACCTTCACACCGTTGGCCACTAGGTGCTCAGCATCCCGATCGTTGAGCTCGTTTTGGGTCGCGCAGGGGAACGCGCAATCCGCCTTGATATCCCACAACGGGTTGTACTGCAGGGTTGGATCCGCTCCCGTGAAACGTGCGCTGGGAAACGCTTCGACATACTCCTCGATCCGACCGCGTCGTTTGTTCTTGAGGTTCATCACCCACTTGAGCTTCTCCGGACTGATGCCCTCGGGATCATGGATGAATCCGCCGGTATCCGAGAACGTCACGACCTTGCCGCCAAGCTCCGTGATTTTCTCCACCCCAAACTGGGCGACGTTTCCGGCGCCGGACACAAGGCAAGTCTTACCCTCCAATGATTGCCCCTGAGTTTCCAACATCGCCGCGGCGAAGTACACCATGCCGTAGCCCGTCGCCTCCGGTCGGATGTGACTGCCTCCCCATTTGAAACCCTTGCCGGTGATCGCCCCAGTGAATTCATTGGTCAGTCGTTTGTACTGTCCAAAAAGAAAGCCGATCTCCCTGCCGCCCACCCCGATATCGCCGGCGGGCACGTCCGTGTTCGGGCCGATATGGCGATACAGCTCGCTCATGAAGCTTTGGCAGAATCGCATGACCTCGTTGTCGCTCTTGCCTTTGGGGTCGAAGTCCGATCCGCCCTTGCCACCGCCGATGGGCAGTGTCGTCAAGCTGTTCTTGAACACCTGCTCAAAGCCTAAGAACTTCAGAATGCTCAGGTTCACGCTCGGGTGGAATCGAAGGCCGCCCTTGTACGGACCCAGCGCGCTGGAAAACTCCACTCGGAAACCGCGATTGACCTCAACCTCACCCGCATCAGTCATCCAAGGCACGCGAAACTGAATGACCCGCTCCGGCTCGACGATGCGATCCAAGATCTTCGCCTCGCTGTACTCCGGATGCTTCTGCAGGACCACGACCAGCGAGCTGATCACCTCCCGCACCGCCTGAAGGAACTCCGGCTGATGGGCGTTACGCCCCTGCATCTGAGCCATGAAATCATCGACGAATGTTGATACTTTGGTGCGCATTGCTGGTGCCTGCGGGCTGGATATCCTGTTCATGAACAAGAGTCTAGCGGGCTTGATTCGCTGGCGATAGCGCCCGCTGCTGAGCCCATCGAACTTCAGTCGGTCCGATCGGATCGACCATTGACCCCAACATCTGAGCCGATGCATGACCACGCCTCCAACTCACACTGACAAGTCTGCAACAGATCGCCCACTACCCGTGCTGCGAGCCCTCATCGATGCCGTCGATCATGAATTGCTCCAGGCTCTGTCTCGACGCAATGGATTGGTGGGTGAGATCGCCGCTTACAAGCGAGCGCACGGTGTGGCTATCCGCGACCACCAACGCGAGCAGCAGATCATCGCTGATCGACGTGATCGGTCGAAGCCGCTGGGTCTGCGCCCCGATGTTGTCGAAAGTTTGTTTCGCCTCATGCTATGGGCCAGTCGTGACCGCCAAGCCGCGCTGCGGGCCGAAGTCCCGCTCGATCTTCAGCCGCGCAGCGTCGCCATCATCGGTGGGGCCGGCGGCATGGGCGGATGCCTGGCCCAGATGTTCACTGACCTCGGTCAAGCCGTGATGATCGCGGACGTGCAAACCCAACTCACGCCAAGCGAAGCCGCCTCCGTCGCCGATGTCGTATTGATTAGCGTGCCCATTGATGTGACCGTCCAGGTCATCACCGAACTCGGGCCGCTGGTTCGTGAAGATGCGCTGCTGCTGGACGTGACGTCAATCAAGACCGAACCCGTCCAGGCAATGCTTCAACATTCCAAAGCAAGCGTCGTCGGCACGCACCCGTTGTTCGGCCCTTCCGTCCATTCGCTCCAAGGTCAGCGCATTGTCCTGACACCGGGGCGCGGCGATGACTGGCTCAACTGGCTGCGCACCATGTTCAGCGCGCGCGGTCTGAGTATCAAGGAATCAACGCCGCAAGAACACGATCGAGCCATGGCGGTCGTTCAGGTGCTCACCCACTTCTGTACTGAAGTGATGGGAAAAACCTTAGCCCAGTTCGGCGTTCCGCTTGAAGAAACGCTCCAGTTCACCTCGCCGGTGTACCTCATGGAATTGTTGATGACCGCCCGGCATTTCGCCCAGTCGCCGCAGTTGTATGCTTCTATCCAAACGTCGAATCCGCTGACGAACGAGATTACGGATGCGTTCCTCGAAGCGGCCACCGCTCATAAAGGGAACATTCAATCCAATGATCGAGCGGCCGTTGAGGCGACGTTCGATGAAGTGCGCGCATTCCTCGGTTCGTTCACCGACGAAGCGCTCGAGAAGTCAAGCTACCTCATCGATCGCCTGGTAGAACGATACGGTCGGGCGGGTGCGGGCGGGGCCGTAATAGTCAATGAGGCGGACCGGCTCGTGTTGGCCGGCGGCGAGGCCGCCGGCGACCGAAGCGGCGGCGACCGCCAGCGACGGCCGGTCGCCATA
>CBDUST010000217.1:0-7950 GCA_965369945.1 uncultured bacterium
CCCAACGCTCGCAAGATCTGCGAAGCGGTGAGGAGTGTCACGTATAACGCCTGACGCCGCTCGTAGTTGCGCACTAGGCGCGCCGGTTTCCAATGTAGGGTTACGTCATGTCGATCGAGATCACCATGCCCCGCCTTTCGGACACGATGGAGCAGGGCACGATCATCAAATGGAACGCCAAGGAAGGGGATTCCGTCTCGGCGGGTGACGCAGTGGCGGATATCGAAACCGACAAGGCGACGATGGAGATGCAAGTTTACGATGACGGCACGATTGCCAAGATCCTCGTTGAAGAGGGAAGCACCGTCGAGGTTGGGACCGTGATCGCGATTATGGCTGAGGAAGATGAGGACGTTGCTGAAGTCGCAGGTACAACAAACGATCAACCGGTAGCGCAGTCCGAAGAATCGTCCGCCGAGACAAAGTCTACTCAGGCTGTAGAAACTGAAACACCCGTGCGGCGCGTGATGCCTGCGGCGCAAGAACAAGTGGCCTCAATAACACCTCAACAACAAACTATCGCCTCCGAGACCGACGGCGCGGGTGACGGTCGCCTCCGAGTCAGCCCCGTCGCTCGTCGTCTTGCTGAAGAACACGGCGTTGATTTAGGTGCGTTGCAAGGTTCGGGTCCGGGCGGGCGCGTCGTGAAGCGCGACGTGCTGCGGGCCATGGACGCGGGGGCTGAAACTCTAGCCGCCATTCCACCGTCGGCCAAAGCTGTGGTTCCCGCCACACCGATGTCAATGGTCAGCCCCATCGTCCAATCACACACGCTCGGCGAGGATCAGATTCTCCCGCTGTCGAATATTCGGCAGACGATCGCTCGTCGACTCGTTGAAGCTAAGGCAACGATCCCGCATTATCAGGTGACGGTAAGCTTTGAAATGGAACCACTGCTCGATCTGCGCAAGTCGCTCAACGAGCAGCTAGCCGATCAGGGTGTCAAGCTCTCGGTCAACGATTTCCTCGTTCGATCCTGTGCGCTGGCGATGAATAACCACCCCGAGTTCAACGCTTCGTGGGGCACCGATCACATCAAGATTCACGGCGAAGTGAACATTGGCATTGCGATCTCACTGCCAGCGGAGCGCGGTGGGGGACTGGTCGTGGCCACACTGCGAAACGCCGACCAAAAGAGCTTGCGCGCGATCTCCTACGAAACGAAGCTCCTGGCGGAGAAGGCGCGCACCCGCGGGCTCACCATCGAGGAAATGGCCGACGCGACGTTCACGATTTCCAATCTGGGCATGTTCGGCGTCGACCACTTCACCGCCATTATCAATCCGCCCAACAGCGCGATCCTCGCCGTGGGCGCGGCCCTTCACAAGCCGGTCGTGCGCGACGGCGAGTTGACGGTCGGGTACGAAATGTCAGCGACGCTCAGTCTGGATCATCGCGTTATCGACGGAGCGATGGCGGCGCAATATCTTCAGACACTCAAGGGTCTTATCGAGAATCCAGCCACACTCTTGGTATAGGGCCACACCACCAGCGGTCTATTGTTCGGGCTCGATTACAACAACGGTGCTCGATGGCTCGGCGTAATCATCCAACCCAAAGGCGATAGCCACCGCGTCGTTAGGTGGCGCCGTGACGGGTTCGCTAGCGATAGTATGGAGTGTTACATATTGATCGCGCATCGGTGAAGAACAACCGGCCAACGCCATCGCAACGGCCGCGCCACAGGCGCTCATTGCTCGAACGATTACTGCTGGGCGCTTCCCCATCCACCCTTACTCCGTCCCGAAAGAAGCCGACAATCCGTGTTCCAAAGGCGCATCGTCGGGCGCACACCAAGGCATAAGGCGGACCACCCAGGCCGCTCCTTATCGGCGTCGCCTGATCGGAACAGGTGTCCAGCATCGCCCATTTTGACGTACAACTAGAGTACCGAACCACAAGCCGCGATCACGGCACGTCTAGCACCTGCGGTCTACTCCGGATGGGTCCGGTAGGGTAGACTCTCGGCTCACTGTTAGAAGATAAGGAGTTCTCGATATGTCTACGGCGAAGTCGAATAGCGCTACGCGCCGCGAGTTCATTTTGACCGGTGGCGTCGTGGCGGCGGCATCAACGCTTCCTGCCTCGGCAATCGGGGTACAACAGGATAAGCCTTCGCAGCCTCCGACTGAGCCGCCGGAGCCGGAAGACACGAAGAGCGAGGACGGCGACACTATCACTGAAGCGACCTTCGCCGAAGCTGAGAAACTCGCCGGAGTTCGATTCACCGCGAAAGAGCGCACACAGATGTTGCGCGGCATCAAGGGCGAAGTTGATCGATATCACAAGCGGCGATCGCAAGAGCTACCCAACGGTCTTGGGCCGGCTGCGGTTGTCGATCCGCGATTTCCGGGCGTGCGGCTCGTTGATGTTCCGAACAAAGTTGTTCGCTCAAACGGAAGCCCCGGTCCGCTTCCGAGTAATGATGAGGACATCGCCTTTGCGCCGGTGACCACATTGTCTCGCTGGATACAGGGCCGCGAGTTGACAAGCCAGCGGCTGACCGAGATTTATCTGAAGCGCCTTCGGTCGATCGGGCCGAAGCTCGAATGTGTGGTCACGCTCACTGCCGAGCGGGCCATTCGCCAAGCCAAGATCGCGGACAACGAGATCGCCGCAGGCAAATATCGCGGTCCACTGCACGGTATACCCTGGGGCGCCAAAGACCTTCTGGATACTGCGGGCATCAAGACCACATGGGGCGCCACACCCTACAAGGATCGAGTGCCCGATGACGACGCGGTCGTCGTAAAGCGGCTCAACGAGGCAGGTGCGGTGCTCGTCGCCAAGACAACGCTCGGTGCGCTGGCATACGGCGATCGCTGGTTTGATGGACGAACCAATAATCCGTGGAATCTCGAACAAGGCTCCAGCGGATCGAGCGCAGGATCGGCAGCCGGTACTGCGGCGGGGTTGTTCGGTTTTGCTCTCGGCACCGAAACGCTCGGTTCGATCGTCTCGCCGTGCATGCGCTGTGGCACGACCGGGCTTCGCCCGACGTTCGGACGTGTTGCGCGCACCGGAGCGATGGCCCTGTGTTGGTCGCTCGACAAAATCGGCGCGATCTGTCGAACCGTCGAAGATTGTGCGCTCGTGTTGAATGTGATTCGCGGCGCCGATCCCGAAGATCCTTCATCGATTGACATGCCGTTTGAATTCGATGCGACGCAAACCGTCCGGGGGATGCGCCTTGGGTACTCACCCAAGTGGTTTGAAGGGAATCGGGTGAGTGATCTCGATCGCGCAGTGCTTGAGATAGTTCGTCGCGTTGGGATCGAGCTCGTAGAGGTCGAGTTGCCCGATTGGCCGTATGGATCGCTTAGAACGATCCTGTCGGTCGAGGCAGCGGCAGCGTTCGAGGAGTTGACTCTGAGCGACCGTGACGACGAACTCGTCTGGCAGTCACCGCGCGCCTGGCCCAACTCATTCCGTCAAACGCGGTTCACGCCGGCGATCGAGTTTGTGCAAGCCCAACGCTTCCGTCGCCAGGTGATGGAGATGATGGCCGGCAAATTTGCGGATATCGACGCGATGATCAGCCCAAGCTACGCGGCCTCACTGCTGCTCATTACGAACAACACGGGTCACCCATCAGTCACGATCCGCTGCGGCTTCAACGACAACGGTACGCCGCACGGCATCACACTGCTTGGGCGGCTGTTCGACGAAGGTACATTGTGCAACATCGGCATGGCGATTGAGAAGAAATTGGGTGTATGGGACAAGCGCCCGACGATCGCGTGAATCAAGAAGCGCCGCTGCGCCGCAGCCGCTAAACGGCCCAATTGATGTTTAGCGGGTGACGCGCAGCGTCCCTTCTTCGATGTGCGCCCGTCTACCGTCGCTGTTCCAACAACCGCGCGGCCTCTTGCACATCCTTATCGCCACGCCCGGACAGATTGATCACCAACGTCTGTTGTGGTGACATTTCCTTGGCAAGCTTCAACGCCGCGGCAATCGCGTGTGCCGTCTCCAGCGCGGGCATGATTCCCTCCAGCTCGCATAGCAGACTAAACGCATCGAGCGCTTCGTTGTCCGTCACGGTCGAATATTGAACGCGCCCCTTGTCTTTCCAATACGAATGCTCCGGACCGACGCCGGGATAATCCAGCCCGGCCGAACATGAATGAACCGGCGCGGTCTGCCCGAATTCATCTTGCAGTACATAACTCAGCGAACCGTGCAACACACCCGGCTCTCCGTGACACAACGGTGCCGCGTGATCGCCCAACTCCAGCGATCGACCGCCCGCCTCGACACCGACCAGTCGGACGTTCTTATCTTCGATGAACGAATAGAAGATACCCGCCGCATTGGATCCGCCGCCGACACAGGCAACAATTACATCAGGCAGCCCGTCGAACGCTTGGCTACATTGCGCGCGACACTCCGTTCCGATCACGGATTGAAAATCGCGCACGATCATGGGAAAGGGGTGCGGCCCGACCACGGACCCGAGAATGTAATGCGTGTGCTCGACCGTCTCCATCCAGTCGCGCATCGCTTCGTTGGTGGCATCCTTCAATGTGCGTGAACCGGCTTCGACGACATTCACCTTCGCCCCGAGGAGTTTCATGCGAAAGACGTTGAGGCTCTGGCGGCGCACATCCTCTGCCCCCATATAGACCTCACACTCCAGCGCGAAGTGAGCGCAGGCGGTTGCGGTCGCCACGCCGTGCTGCCCCGCGCCGGTCTCGGCGATGACACGCTTCTTGCCCATGCGCACGGTGAGCAGCCCCTGGCCGATCGTGTTGTTGATCTTGTGCGCGCCGGTGTGCGCGAGATCTTCGCGCTTCAGGTAGATATTCGCGCCGCCGGCATGTTTGGTCAGCCGGCGCGCGAACGTCAAGGGCGTAGGGCGGCCCGCGTAGGTTCGCAACAAATCGTTGAGTTTGGTCTGGAAGTCGCGATCGCCCTTGGCTTGTTCATACACCTTGGCAAGCTGATCGAGCGCGGCGACGAGTGTCTCCGGAACGTACCGTCCGCCGTAATCACCGAAGCGGCCGGTGGAATCGGGAAGTGACGAAAGGGTACTCATAGCGGCACAAGTGTAGATCGGCCCAATCGCAATGTCGTCATTCAATTTGCGTGAGTAGATTGACCGAGCACGTGACGATACAACAGCGCCGCCCAACGAGAGTAGAACGCGAACGCCGGATCATCGTTGTTGATTCTCATGTTCTTCAGTCGCAGTCGCTGATAGCCGGGTGGTGGAGTCCAGAGTGGAAAATACGGATCAACGATTTCGTCCGGTGCGACGTGCGCAAGCAACTCGCACATGGAGTCCATGTTCGCCTTATCAGAATGCCCGCGCAATTCTCCGAGAGCCGAGTAGCCGAACTTATCACCGTCGATTTGATAGACCTTGCCGTCTTTGGTGTGAATGTCCAACTTATCCGAAATCTTGACCTCGCGCCCGGTTCCAGTTATTCCGGCAACGAGATCTATCTCATAAGCTGCGCCAAAGCCGGTGGCTAGGCCGTATGCGCCGAGTAACAACGGAGCAGATGCGCCAGTTCCCGCACTCCCGATCCCGACACCTCCGGGATAGACCCGTGTATTGAGTAAACTCGGAGGCAATACTCGCTTACTTTCCATACTGCGAAGCTGTGCTCGAACGAGAATCTGCACATCGCTGCGTTGAATTGTCGTGGTAGGGCCGCGCCATAAATCAACAACGATGACCCCACCCTCCAGGCGAAGATCCTTGATCTTGAGTGTGGGGCCGAGCGCTTCCAAATCGCTGATCGAAGCTACAAAGGCGTCGCCACCAGATTTGACGATCGCCTTCACTGCGTTCTGAGCGTCAATCGGGGTTAGTATTCCAACGATCGTCGGCGGAGCGATACCGAGGCGCAATCGCAGCGTCAACTCATCAAGTCCGCTCGCTTCAAACAACAGCCGGGCAACTTCCTCTCGTGTCCATCCTTCCGGCCACTTCACGACCGTGAGAAACGGTCGCTGATCGGCATGGTGATGATCGTTCATGCAGCCGCCCCTAGCGTTAGGCTCCGTTCCCAATCACTCTACATTATGCTGGATTGACCGGGCTATCCTGTCCCCAGAGGCTGATTCTGGGACATCATGAGGCGTTAATGACGTCGAAACCGGGCTTTGGGGGTCGGAACGCGCGATTTCCAGCTAGTGATTTTCTTCTGGTGACGCGATCAGTGAGAGCCGTTGTCGGATTCAGATTGCGCTGGGAACTGCGGTGTAGGAAGGCCGAATTCTTCCAGCAGAGCGTTGATCTTCAGCGTTTTATCCTGCAAGGGATCAGCTGGATGTAATCCGTTGTGGCGCACGTTGCCGCTCGGATCGACAATAACCACGTGCGGGATTCCGCGAATTCCGTAGTCGGGGTTATAGACGTCTTGTTTGGAGAATGCGATCGTCCACGTGATCTTTCTTTGTTTCATATACGCCGGCATCAGCGATAGCTCTTTGTCAGGATCGTCTTTGCAATCGATCGCACCATCGGCACCGAAGACGCTGCCTTGGATGCTGGTGACGCCGACGATTTCGACAGCATAATCAGCATAAAGTGCTTGAAGCTCTCGAACATGGGGAAAGCTGGCGACACATGGTGCGCACCACGTGGTCCAGAAGTCGAGCACGACGACCTTGCCTTGCAGATCGCCTAACGAACGGAGATTGTCCGCGGATGACCAGATGAAATTGAGGGTTGGCGCCTCGAATCCGACCAACTCACCCCGACCTGCTGCACCTCCGAGACGCGCGACAACCTCACGCAGATCGATCACGTCGTGACTCGGCAACTTCAGTTCACCGGTTTCTACTCGAGCCAACACTTGCTGACCGCTTTGGACTATCTTTGAGCGAACGCGACGGACCGTCTCGGTGTCCTGTCCATCGATGATCTGATCCAAGACTTCAAGGTAATCCTCTGCGTCAATAAACACTCGGGCCGGCGTATCTGGACCGAAGAGATCCTGCAAAGCGACGATGTCACTACGATGTTCTTTCCACAGGGGCGCGTTGCCGAGTCCACCAAGAGCGCCGAGCAGCATCGTTGCGGCCGCGTTGCGCTTGCGGATCGCCTGGCGCAGGGACGGATGCGCGAACACATCTTTGAGTAGATCGGCTTGAACCTTGGGCGTGGGGCGATAGGTCCAGCGTTTGCCATTGATGGTCATACCGAACGAGTTACCCAATAACTCGAGGCGCAGCACGGCCGCGGCAGCTCCGCTGACCCTTCTGTCGTCCGTAAATTCGGCGAGCCTGGCGAGCGCGTGATCGCGACGATCGCCAACATGCAAAGCGCGCGCTTGGTAGATCATCGCGATCTGAGCCGGCGTCATCTCGGAGATTTCCAAATCTTCGATCGCAGCTAACCTCAAGCGCTCGATGTCCTGCCTGCTCGGTTGTTCGCTTGCGATCAGGGTGTCCAGCTTCTGCTTGTAGTGCTCAAGCGTCTGGCGCACCTGTTCGTCTGTGGGCGGGGCAGTCGAGGCAAGCGCGGGAAGGCTGCCGGCTGTAAGCGTCGAAATGATCGCGGCGAGAGTCGGTGTACGTCTCATGCCAACACTCCGGATGAGTAATCGATTGACGTTGAATCTACCATTGCTTGGGAAGAACCACTTCGGATTTCACGCGCCGCGGGACACCAGCTGCTGGACTTACAGTAGGTGGGTTTTGAGGAATTCCACCTGTCGATTCTTTGCATCGGCTGCGAACTTGCCGAAACCGGCATGCTCATACTGCGCGCCTGTTCGCTCATAGATGATCAGCTCAACTAGTTCTGGTTGCTCGTAACAGCTACGGAGCGCCTCGATGAATCGCGCCTGGCCTTCGTAGGCCACCCATTCATCATGTTGCGCGTGGATCGCTTGAAAGGGGATCTCACGCCAATGACCGAGTCGTTGAAGTGGGTCGAGCGACGAAATCTGCTTCGCATCACAATGGTCGAACATCGGTCGGTGCTGTTGGTCT
>CBDUST010000218.1:0-7886 GCA_965369945.1 uncultured bacterium
ATCACTTCAATCTCATCGTTCCCTGCGGTCTGGTCGGCCGAACCGTCACCAGCATGCACCAGCAACTCGGCGATGGCTGTCCAACGATGGATAAGGTGAAGCGAGCAATCCTCGCCCAGTTCCGCAAAGCGATCAACTGCGCAGCGATATAGCTCCAGCTTGCTACGGGTTCATCCCAGCAACGAACGCAACCGTTTCCCCAGACTCACCTTGCTCAATTCAGTCAGTTCGCCTGCGTCAAAGAACACGCCGCCGCACACCGTACAACTCTCAAAGTGAACTTGCTTTTGACCCGGCGCACTCATGCGGATCATCGCGGAGTGATCGACCGGGCACTTGATAGCCGTGATCTCATCCTGACGTTTGCCCATTGCCGCTGGATCAGTATCGATGGCCTTGACGGCCTTTCGATCAGCGAGCAACTGTTCCTTGCTCATTGCGTCCAGCCACAACCCGCCGCAGCGCTGGCACTGGCTTACGGTGTTGTGGTCGATCGCGATCGACTTCATACGCGTATAGCATTTGGGGCACTCGATCGGCCCCGATCGCTGCTCGACCTCCGCGTCTACATCGATCGGCGCCGGCTGATCCTCATTACTGGGCATGCACGAAGTATCGGATATTCCCCCTGCTTGATAACAACCCTCATTCGGTCTCGACCGACAGCTCCTCCAAGACCGCGTCGGTGATGTCCAACGCTTCTGGGTAGACCAGCGCAAGCCGCTGCCGCGTGGCGAGATAGGCCTGCGGTGGGTTGACCGCGCCGAAATCGTCGGCTGTGGCAATGAAGCGGAAGACGATGTCGATACTCTGCCGCTCGGACACGACCTCAACCGCCGCCACCATGTCTCGGTAGGCCTTCTCGACCTGGGTTGCCCTAAGCTGGCCCATTCGGGCGCTGGCTTCCGCTCGCCACTGGTCGTACTCCACCCTCATCGCCTGATACGTCTCCTGCACCTCTATCGCCCTCGGATCGTCCGGCGCGACATCAGCGTTTTGCTGCTCGTAGGCCCTGATCCGCCGCATGAATTCCTGGTCGTTCCTCCGTAGTTCGTCGTCCAGCTCTTGACGTTCCTCAACGAACTGCTCGGCTTCAAGCAGCGGACCCATCGCCTTGCCCGGAGCAACGAAGGCCATGGAATAGGCTTGGGCATGCGCATTATCCGCCCACGCCAAATGCCCGGTGCTGTTGCGCAGGACCAATGGCTCGTCCTCGCCGGTCAATATGAGGCTCGTCGCCGGTCCTAACTCATCAGCGATCAACGAAGGCTCAGCCATCGCCGCGGGTGATCCGATCCCCAACACGGTTGACAGGTTCAACGCCCCTAGCAAAGCCAGCGCTCCGTAGATTACGATTCGTTCGCGTGTGTTCATGATGATCCCTTGTTCGGGTTTGATGCTCGATTCAGCGGGCTGTCAGCGTACCTTACTAAGACCAATCAGCCCGGCGGTCATTCCCCTTGTTCCAGCACAGCCATGAAGGCTTCTTGCGGAATATTCACCGAGCCGACCGTCTTCATACGTTTCTTGCCCTTTTTTTGTTTTTCAAGAAGCTTGCGTTTTCGCGTGACATCCCCGCCGTAGCACTTGGCTGTGACGTTCTTTCGGACCGATTTGATCGTCTCACGAGCGATAATCTTCCCGCCGATCGCAGCTTGCAGCGCGATCTCGAACTGATGTCGGGCGATCTGCTTTCGCAGCTTCTGAAGGATCGCTCGGCTGCGCTTCTCGGCGTTTTGGCGATGACAGATCAGGCTCAGCGCCTCGACCGGCTGCTCGTTGACCAGGATCATCACCTTGGCCAACCGATCCGCGCGGAATCCGGTGATTTCATAGTCCATCGTGCCATAGCCGCGCGTGATGGATTTCAGCTTGTCGTAGAAGTCGTAAATGATCTCCGCCAACGGCAGTTCGTAATCAAGGATCTGCCGCGCCTCTGAAATAAACTGTTGCGACTTATACGTGCCCCGCCGACTGTCGCAGAGCCTCATCAAGTCGCCGATATTCTCAGTGGGGCAGATGATTTCGAGCTTCACGATCGGCTCGCGGATCGATACCACGTTGGCCAGATCCGGTAGATCAGCAGGATTATGGATCTCCACCATCGTCCCGTCTCGCAGTTCAATCTGGTAACTCACCGTTGGAGCCGTTTGCACGATCTCGACCCCGCCTTCCCGCTCCAGCCGCTCCTGCACGATCTCCATATGAAGAAGGCCGAGGAACCCGCAGCGGAACCCGAATCCCAGCGCGTCGGAATGCGTCGGCTCAAACGTAAAACTTGCATCATTGAGATGCAGTTTTTCGATCGCCTCACGCAGCGTCTCGTATTCGCCCTTCTTGCCCGAAGCTTCGGGGGCAGTCGCGGGAAAGAACTCACAAAAGACCATCTGCTTCGGCTCTTGATAACCGGGGAGCGCCTCATCCGCTGGGTTCGTGTCCAACGTGATCGTGTCGCCGACGCGCACATCTTCTAACGTCTTGATCGCCGCCACCATGTACCCGACCTCAGCGTGGCCCAGATGTTTGGCTTTCGTTTGAGTTGGCGTGTATCGGCCCAGCTCGGTGATCGTAAACGTTCGCCCCGTGCCCATCATCCGGACCTTGTCGCCAATTGAGAGCGACCCGTCAAAGATACGCAAGTAGACGACCACGCCGCGGTAATCGTCGTAATGGCTGTCAAAAATCAACGCACGCGTCTTGTCGGTCAGCGGCTCGCGCGGCGGCGGGAGCTTCTCACAGATGCGATCCAACAACTCCGCAATCCCTTGGCCAGTCTTCGCTGAGCAATAAATGCACTCGTCCGTTGAGAGCCCCAGCACCTGCTCGATCTCCATCGCGACCTCTTCCGGTCGAGCTGTGGGAAGATCAATCTTGTTGACAACGGGAATCAGCTCCAGCTCGTTGTCGATCGCTAGATATGCGTTGGCGACGGTCTGTGCTTCGACGCCCTGCGTGGCGTCAACGACCAGCAAGGCCCCTTCGCAAGCCGTTAACGCGCGTGAGACTTCGTACGAAAAATCCACATGCCCGGGCGTGTCGATGAAGTTGAGTTGATAGTCCTCCCCCCGGAAGTTGTGGTGAACGGTGACAGCCGAGGCCTTGATCGTGATGCCGCGCTCGCGCTCCAGATCCATGGAGTCCAGCAGTTGCTCACGAGCTTCGCGCTCCGTGACCGCCTTCGTAAGTTGCAGCAACCGATCCGCCAAGGTGCTCTTGCCGTGATCGATGTGGGCGATGATTGAAAAATTGCGGATGTGCAAGGGAGGAAAAAGGCTTGAGGCTTGAGGATATTGAAGCTGTGAATTGTACCCCCAAGCCGGACCTGACGAGTCCGCGAGGAAGGTCCGGGTCAACCCGCGCGCCTCTCACGATCCCTGTTCATCTGTGTCCATCAGCTGTTGCTTCGGCATCGGCTCGCGCGGTGATCCACATTCGGGACAGCGCGTTGTGTGCGCCTCAAGTCCTTTCAGAAGATAGCCGCACGGTACACAGGTTTCAATGCCTTTGGATCGCATTGCAAGTCGTATCGGTCGGCGGCACATCGTTCTTAGCAGGGGGAGTAAACTCATATCCCATGCCAAAGCGGCCGGTAGCCCCAAGCCATATCCCACGACCAACTCCGCTACGCCCTCCGTCAGGAAGAGTGCATTGTTTGATAGGGTTGCTGTGCGTAGTACTGGAAGCCCGATTGCCACGGCACCGAAAGTGGTGCCGAATCCAAGCCCCAGGACGACCACGAGATAGTACGGATACCACTTCCCGAACCAGACCTCATCAAATGCTTCCACAGCAACGAGACGCTCCTGCTCGCGAGTCACATCCATATTCGGAGACACACCGCGCAGCCAACGCTGCTTGTACCACCGGCGATATTGAAGCCAAGTTCGACGGATCATGGAGACTTCACGTCAGTAGGCAACAATGTCATGCACTTCGCGCCGCATTCCGGGCAACGCTCAACCTCATCGCCCAATCCGCGCAGTTCATACCCGCAACCGATACACAAGACGTACCCATGATCGCGCATCGCCCGCCGAACCGGCTTGATATACAACGTTCGATACACCCACGCGCTGTAAGGCCAAACAAGGAAACAGACGATCGCCACCGCCACCACATGCGCATATGTTTGGCCTGGTAGCCCAAGCCAACTCAATGCCGCCGGTATGCCGTATACGAAGGCAAGGCCGAACGGCACTGCGATCACAACAAACGAATACCCCCAAAACCGATACCACGACAAATACCTCTTATGCGCCGCCATCGAAAGCCGACGCTGATCACGCCGCGACAACTTGTACTGCGGATCGGTAAAATTCCCAAACAACCAACGTAAATTCATGATCAGTGTTTATTTGTGTTCATCTGTGGTTGCTTGCTCCGGCATAGCCTCGCGCTTCACCCCACACTCCGGGCAGTTCATTACATCCTCCTCCAATCCGCGCAGCCAATACCCACATTTCAGACAAACGTCGAAGCCTTCCAGCCGGATTCGATGATAGTGTTCCGTTCGTAAAACAAAACCGTACATAACGCATGCCCAAATCCAGAAAGCAGGAACGGCGGGTAGAATCAATAACGGCACAAACTGTCCGCCCCGATTGATCCGAAGTTCCATTGCTGTGATGGCTACCGCGGATAGAGGAAGCACAACAAAAACAGGCAACGCTGTACCCAAGGCAAAAATGATCCTTCGCCACCGGAGTGAGACTGGAAGTTTCCAAAACGGGATGTGACGCCAAGCCAGTTTATGTCGCTCCCAGAACGACAACGGCAAATCAGGGTCCGAATAGTCAAACAATAACCAACGCAAATTCATAATCTGTGTCTATCTGTTTTCATCTGTGGTGAATTCGAGCAGCCATGAGCCATGAGCCATGAGCGATCAGTCATTAGTCATTAGCCATTGGTCATTCACCGGTGCCGAACCTCATCTCTCATGTTGCTCGGAACCCGCCGTGGCGGGGCTCATCGGTTCCTCCCCCCTCCGTGGCTCTCCGTGTTTCAATCTTCTCTCAATCATCTGTGTCCATCTGTGGCTACTCCCCCTCCACCCCCGGCATAGGCTCGCGCTTTGCGCCACACTCCGGACAGTTTCCAATCTCATCACCCAATCCGCGCAGCCAGTACCCACATTTCAGACAGACGTCGAAACCTTCCAGCCGGATTCGATGATAGTGTTCCACACGTGAGACCAATCCGTACAGAACGCATGCCCATATCCAGAAAGTAGGCGCGAGGAGTAGCAGCAATAGTGGGATAAACTGCCCGACGCCACCGATCCGCGATGCCATAACGGTCGTCGCCTTGATGGCCAAGGGAACCACAACAAAAACTGGCGAACCTGCGCCCAAGGCAAAAACGATCCTTCGCCATCGAAGTGAGACGGGGAGTTTCCAAATCGGCATGAACCGCCATGCCAATTTCTGTCGCTTCCAAAACGACAACGGCAAATCGGGATCCGCGTAGTCAAATAACAACCAACGTAGATTCATGATCAGTGTCTATCTGTGTCCAGCTGTGGCAAAGGAAGGCTTGAGGGATGAGGCTCGAGGCTTGAGAATCGTTCTTCATCTCCGTGGCTCTCCGTGACCCTCCGTGTTTCAATCCTCTCCAAACCATCTGTGTCTATCTGCGTCCATCTGTGGCTACTCTGCTCGGCTTCATCCTTCATATAGCCCGTGTTTGCGGATGTATTCCAGCACCCCCGGATCGAGCAGTTCTTCCAAGCCCTGATTAGATGCCAATCGCTCTCGCAAGTCAGTCGCGCTGATATCCAGCTTCGGCGTGTCCACGATCCACTCAAGCCAACGCTCAGCGAACTCCGGCGGCTGTGACTCGCGAAGTTGCGCATGAAACCGCGCGCTATCCAACGGCGGTCGCAACAGGACGGCCGGCGTGGCCAATTCGAGGATTCGCTGCCAGTCTTTCCATTTCACAAACTCCAACGCTTGATCTGAACCCAGCAACAATCGCAGTTGAACCTCCGGATCATGTTGCTCGTGCAGTGATTCCAGCGTGTCTACCGTGAAACTTGGACCCGGCCTCTCCAGCTCGATCATGCACAGTTCAGCATTCGCAACTGAAGCAATCGCAAGGCGCAGCATCGCCACGCGATGATGCGCTGGCGTGGGCGGATGATCCATTTTCAGAGGATTCAGCGTAGCCGGTACATACAGAATCCGATCGCAACCAATACGCTTCGCAACCACCGGCGGCAAAACCGTGTGCGCGCGGTGTGGCGGGTCGAACGTTCCGCCGAAGATGAGCAGCTTGGTTGATGACATCGGGGTTTGGCAAAGGGGATCAAGTTAGGGACGAACCCAACGGAAGCGCCGCCGGTTCACGCTCAAAGCATACTGTCGATCACCTCAGCTGCGGCATCCATCGCAGCGGCGCTCTGGGCACGCAGACGCCGGACCGCACCGATCAGGGCAGGACGGCGTACGATCGCACCAATCACAGCCGCGGTTTTGGTTCGGCCACGTTCGTCGATCCAATCCTCGATATCGTCCGGAAGCGAGTCGTCAACGCCGTCACTCACGCCGCGAACGACTGCCCACGGCCGCTGGATTTGCGACGCAGCAGCCGCAAACGCAGCCGACTCCATATCCACCAAATCGGCGCCGGTCCGCTGAGCGAGCGCCCGCTTCGCCGCCGATTCAATCACGGCCTGACGTGTCGATACAGTCGTCAGGTCGCTGCTTCCACTCGTCTCGTCATCGCGCCCCTTGAGCGTCGGCTTCCACTCATGCCCATCGTCATCGATGACCTTGGCGACCCAATATGCCGTGCCGGTGGCAATACCCTCTCGAAGCGCCCCAGCCAGCCCCACTAGGATCAGCGGTTGCTCGCCAGTACCGCAACTTGCAACCCATCGGCCGACTGTTGACGCGCCTGGCCCGCAGCAGACGATGTCACACGCCTGGCTCACCGCTGTGTTCAATAACGCTCGCCGCTCGAATTCCAACGGCACAACAAGAATCGGTCGCGTCAAGCTGCTTGCAGTATCCACAGCCCGCAACCTTACCCGATTCGAACAGTATTTTGTAAGTTGCAGCTACCAGTCGCCTTGCAGCGGCTCTGCGTGCATCAATTGCTGCGGCGTGTCGGCTCGCAACTTGGGTAGCGGCAAATCTTCCCCGAACCATCGGGCCATCTCCGCTGATGTCAGCAGCGTCCCCACCTCGACGCCGTCCGAATCAAAGACGTTGTACCGCGGACCGCTGGTCGTGGCGAAAACCTTCACACGATACTGCGGACTCTCAAGCTCACCCAGCGAGAGTAACCCCTGAAGCGCCGCAGCGGAGTTCGTGCGGGAATCAGCCTCCCCTTCATCGCCCTCAAACTGCGCCCGAGAACTCCCCGGCACGAAAACGCTCGCCATAAAAAGGAACGCGATCACCATGACCAAAGCGACGATCAGACGCTGAACTGTTGAAGCGAGACGGGGCATGGGTTGATTATCGACCAAGATCAGCTTCCGCGATAGTTCGATTCGCCGCTGGCTTATGGCTCTGGTGGGCTCCCACAGCTTGTCGGGCCGCCCTGCTGAGCTACTATGCCCAAGTTCTCGGCC
This sequence comes from uncultured bacterium, assembly GCA_965369945.1. Taxonomy (GTDB): domain Bacteria; phylum Planctomycetota; class Phycisphaerae; order Phycisphaerales; family SM1A02; genus JADFNO01. Next base: position 7,580 of record CBDUST010000218.1, read on the forward strand.
GACCCCATCGTCTAGCCAGGTCTAGGACATCAGGTTTTCATCCTGAAGACAGGGGTTCAAATCCCCTTGGGGTCGCTTGTGTTAGGGTATTGATAGGGCATCATCGGCCTTGGCGCTACCGTCAAGGCCGATTTTGACAGGGGTTAATAACGACTGCACAGGGGTTTGTAACGGCTGCAAAGTGATTCCCAACGGCCGATTTCGGGGCCAAAAGTCAGGGATATAGCCGGAGTTGGGGTCGCTTACCCTTTGAGATTTGAGAGGTGCGTATCGGCTGCTCTCGGCCGCCGATCCGCCCCGGGGCGGC
>CBDUST010000219.1:0-7853 GCA_965369945.1 uncultured bacterium
AATATAGCGTTGAGCGCATAGGGCAGCCAGTCCTGAAGCGTCGAAGCCATCTCGTCGGCCTTGTGTGCAGTCGACGCAACGTGCTCTGCTGCATGCTGCACAGGCCACAAGATGCGATCGATCGTGCCGCAGCTAGTGGCCATCAGGAGGAGTATCAACAACCACCTCATCGGTCACCTCCTCGGTGCCAGAGATCATGTCGGCCAAATCTTGCGGAGCAGCAGCGGTGGTCGCCACGAGGCCGCAAGTGAGCTCGAGCAGCATGTTGATCGCGCCGGCCGCGACGTTGCCCGGAGCACCGAAGAACCCGCCGACGTCCGTGACCCCGGCAGTAATCGTGTCCACGGCATCGCAGCCCACCTGGACGTTCTCTTCGAGCCAGGTGCAGCTTGTCAGCGAGAATAGCAAGAGAAAGGGCAACAGCTTCTTCATCGTTCAGCTTCCTTAGCAAGGGTCATCTTCATGTGCTCCTTTAGGAGCTCGATTAGAGTATCGAGACGCTCGAGCAGCGGCCCCATGTCCTTCCAGGTCTGCTGGCCTTGATCGTTCGGCGCGTGCCACCGATGCAGGTCGTGACATTCCCGGGACATCGAGTTGATGCGCGCGACGATCCAGCCCGAGAGCCCGATCACGATCGACAGGAGGATGGTCTCAACTTCCATTTTGACTTCTTGCCTGCTCATGCAAGCAGGTATGCAGGCACCCTAAAAGCATCATTCTGCCTGCTCCGCGAGAAGGATCAAGCGCACGGTGTCGAGAGCTTCAAGGACATCAGGAGGCGGCATAGCACCATCCTCAAGAACGTCAATTGCAGCAGTAAAAGCGCCAGCACGCAGACCTCCCCGAAAAAGCTGCATCAAAATCCCAGCCTCCTTACCGACCTGTCCCGCTGCGGTGTTTGCAAGAATAGTAACAGCAGCGAACGCGCGTTCGATCTCCGCACTCGAGACCGTGCCTGCCGGCCGCCAAGTGCCCACCGCTGTTCCGTCGCCGTGCGTGTGACACTTGAATTGAACCCGGGGCTCCTTGAGCGTGCTGACCGTGATTGACTCGCCAGGGCCTCGCCCAATCACCCGCATGAGCTCCTCGACGAACGTCGGCGGATCGGGGACATGGTTCGGATTCAGGACGTAGTCTGGGTTCAAGAAGCGATCACCGAACGGATCTCCGATATCGAACGGCAACGCAATGACGACCCTGACCCTATTGGATGTTGCCATAAGTCGGCCTCGCCTTCGGGACCGCAAATCCAAGCCAGTCGCAGAAAATCTCTCGGTTGGTGCTTCCAGTGCCGGTCCATTCAGTCTGCAAGAACGGCTTGGCGTCTTGACCAGCACCAGCCGGCAAATTAGTCGTGCTGTGTGCTACATGATTCCCATCGATAAACAGACTGACCCCTTGACCCACACCTTGAAAATCGACGTCATACCAAACACGTCGATTGAACGCGACGCCAGTGTCGATTTTGGTGCGGGTGCCAGCGTTTGCTGTGACAAGTCGAATGTTGTTGTTGCCAAAAGCGACGGTGTCTACCTCGCAATAAATCCCACTGGTCGGCTGCGCGCCTAATGCCGGATCGTCAGCCCAGCCCCAGCGATTCTCAGTGAGCGAGTTATGACTGCACCCCACCCGAAAGAAGAACCGGATTGCAGGCTCGAGGAACCACCCCCGATTGATGCCCCGCGTCATGGCGGCATCGCCAGCTATGTCGCCGCTGCCAGTGCTGGAAACCCACACGCCGCTCGTCTGGACGGTCTGCATCCACGTCTTATTTATGATGAGTTGCAGCGAGTTCGATCCGCTTCCGCTAGTAAGGATCTGCCAATGGTCTAGATCCCGGTCGTGACACTCGTCGTAGAAGGTTGGGTGTGCGTGCGAAAAGATGAGGTTCCCAGACAGGAGGTCGTCGCCGACACCGAGATTCTTTCGCGCCTGCTCCGCGTCCGTCAGATCCCCTAGGTTCAGCCCTCGCTGTGTGTAGCGCGTATCGCCTCGAGCATCGGTGTGGTACTGCGTATGCCCGTCATTGTCGAGATCGTTGAGGTCGTCGTGACTAGTGATCCTGACCGGAACCGTCTGGGCAAACCAGCCGGCAAACTCCGGAATCGTGTCGCTGAACTGATGGACATCTCTGACAGACATCAGTCGCCTCCGTCGAGATTGACCTCAAATACGATATCACTGATCCGGATCTGTCCACCACCAGTGAGCTTGAGGCGTATCGCAAGGCTAGGCCCGGTCACCCTGCCTCGCGTGAGCTTGGCTCGAAACGCAACGTTCTGCGTTCCACTGCGACCAAGAAACTTCTGATCGGGCTTTTGAGTGAGAGAGACCACACCAGACCTATATTGGCTTGCGATAGTGCCCTTGTCTCCTGACCGCTGGACGATCGCCTCTCCATCGAGCCAGCGCGGCAATTGATTGAAGATCCCGAAAGTCATCAGTTCAAATCGGCTGAAATTTTGCCTATCAGCTTCGAGTGCAGGTCGTAACGGATCTGAATCCCTGAGAGGTCTACTGACTCGATCTCTACTCCCGGCTCCATGAGGGTCTCGAGCTCCATCTCCGGCACGAGGCCAACCATGATGATGTCTCCGGCCTTCCAGGTGAAGGGAACGCTGAGTGTCACCTCCTTCAAGCCGACGACAGCGGCGATCGTCCCGGTCCCGATTACCCGGTGCCTGGTTCCGTCGTCCTGGTTGGAGTAGATCAGGAACGTCATGCCGACCTGCGTAATCGTGTCGTTGACATAGACGTCGGCCAAGTTGAACGTGTTGACCGTGACCGTGAACGAGGTCGAATTGGTCTTGGCTACGTCCGCCGCGGCAACGATGGGGTCCCTGTTCTCGGCGGCGAAAGCGTCGTCCATCGCGTAGAGCTTGCCGTTGGTCGACAGGAAGCAGAGGCGGCGCTGATCGTCATCGCACTCAATGACCCGCATCCACTGAATGAAGTGAGGCAGGATCCAGACCGACCACGAGTTCGACCGGACGCTCCAAACAAGAATCTCGTTGCAGGGGAAACGACTTTTCTCCTTGTCTCCGCAGTTAGTCCATGACTTGGTCGCTGCAACAAACGACGGATCTCCAGGATCGGCCACGCCGTCACCCAGGATGTTCGAATAGATGTGGACCGGAAGGTTGTAGCTGACCACGCCGGTCTCTGAATAGAGGCCAAATAGGATGAGGCCGCGCGTGTCGTCGTAGCAGCTCCACGCATGGCGCATCATGCCGTCCGAGTCGCGAAGGTATCTGGCAGTCGAGCCTGCGAAGAACGGCTCGAGCGGCTCTCCGATCCAGGCGAAGGAGTTGTCGATGATCGCACACGGGCCGCGCTCACTGATCCAAGCGCACCCCCTGTCGAATTCGACCATCGTATTCGCGCCGATGCAGCCGAAATCCGGAGTCACGAGCTGGGGATACTGGTTCGCTGGCGTGCGCCCCCACGCGAGTCGGTAGGTGTGGTTCCTCGTACAGATGACCGCGGCCTCGCCGATCCGCCCGATCGCCTCTGGGTCATCCTCTTCTTCAGAATCAACAATCCCGCTCGAGGTGGAGGCGACAACACCGGGATTGTCCTGCTCGCTCCACTGATAGCGTCCGCGCGGGAGCTTCAGATAGGCCGTTTTATTCTCATTGGAGACCGAGATCCCAGGCACCGAAGCCCCAAGGTCGAGCTCCCACCGCTGATAATACCGATCCGGAAACCTCGGCTCGGTCGCCCCTGCATCCCAATCCGTATGTGGATTGACGATCTTGCTGAGTAGGACTGTCTTGACCGGATTCGGAAACAGGTCCTCACCAAACAGCTCAACACCTGAATAGGCTCCCGGAATCACCGGCATCGCGACGTTGAATTCCTGGTCTCGTCCAGCAAGAGGGTTCGGCAGGGCTCCGTAGTTGCGAACCGTTAGCCAATTCCGCAACGGGTCCGTCCCGGTCGGTGGCACGTTGCCGTCATATTTGAACGACGCCGACCCCTTCTCGAGCTCGCGGCGGTAGCCAATCGAGCCGAGATGCCCAACAAAGATCGTAGTTCCCTTGATCGTGCGCAGCGCCTTGCAGCCCATCGGCATCTGCTCGATCTCTTGCACTGCCTCGAACTGATCCAGATCATCGATGTAGTCTTGATTGAACGAATGAGTCAAGAACAAGTGAGGGTCGATTCCCCCGGCAGTAGTTGTCGGAAGCAGGCCGTATTTTATGGTGGCCAGCCCTCCTCCGTCATCCTTTGAAAAGATAGCGTTGTATTTGACCGCCTCTCCATTCTTGTCACTGATGAACAACACATAGGACAACGCAAGACTCTCTGCCATCGCGTAGCCAGAGTGCATTACATACATGAGAATCGTTCTGTCCACCGCAGTAATCTCTACCTCTACGACCTCAGACGTAAGTCCTACCTCTCCGGTAGCCTCATCGCGATACCCAACTGCGAATTTGTAAATGCCTTGAGCGATTCCAAACCCCGGAGCAGTGACGGACACCAGTCCCAACTCGTTGTCGTCCCGCATGTCGAGGGCCTGCCCCTTGGGGACCCCGAGGCAACGAGGCTTGTCGTATACGTCATTGAAGATACTGTCCGTCCCACGGCTAGTATCGGTCGATTGCGGGAGGATGACCGGAACCTGAAAGACGCACCCGTATCCAGGGGCCCCAATAAGGAGCCGGTTCCCGGCAACGTCAGGCACCATTCGATACGGGAGCTGCCTCGATCGGCGGCGCGGAGCATTGTCGTGCCCTTCAATGTAGTTGACGGTTTCGTCCGAGAAGTCGCGCTGCGTGTAGGCACAGTAGGCTGGGCGGCAAGTCGTAATCGGGCCAACCAGGCTCGGCTTGCCTTCGACCTGCCACGAAGTCAGCGGGTACTGATCGAACGGCTCGATCGGCACGCGCGAAGTAGCATCGTTGTTGTAGAGCACCTTGGCAACCAGGCCGGCAGTGCCAGTAGTCGCCCCGGCCATCGGGATGCTGTTCGCATCGAGCACGATGGTTGTAGTCGCGGCCGACTTCACCTTCATGAAGGCGATGTCCCAGGTCATCGGCCCGTCGAAATCCTCGAGCGCTACGAAGTCGTCGACCGCCAAATGGCCAAACTGAGTCCTCGTCGCAACCACATTCCCGCTCATGGTCAGCGTCAGCTCGTCCGGGCCCGCCGCGAAGCTCCACGAGACCAGCGTGAGCTCCACCTGGCTCGCATCCTCGAGCCGGTCACGCCGGAAGTCGGTCTCGCCGATGAAGACCATGCGCCCCCTGACCTGCTCAAAAGAGTGCAGATAGCGCTTCTTCGCGTAGCAGGTCAGCGTCTCGGTCGAGGTCGGGATCGGGCGCCTGGCATCGATGACGTCTCGATTCCAGCCTGTCGAGCGCGCAGCGGCAGTCTCCTCAAGGTCAACGACAGCGCGCCAGCCCGGGACCGAACGGATCTCCTCGCCAGTCAACGACACGTAGCCGTTGAGGATCAGGAAGAACCGGCCCGCGCCGCGACCCTGAGTGGTCTGGCGAGTCATGCCCTGCCAAGGACCTTCGCCGCGAAACGAGACTTTGGGCATCAGTAGCCGAACACGTAGAGGTCAGAGAGGTAACGGGTCGAGTGAACGCCCCGAGGATCCGCATGGAACTTGCGGTTGCGCTGCCGAAGCTCAATGTTCATCGACTTCTTGAGCTGGCGAAGGAGTCGGCCGTATTCCTGCTCAATCGACATCAACAGAGCCTTGTCCGACCCAAAGCGCGACATCCGCATCACCGCGCCCGTAACCACGGTTTCCTGGTACTTGCGCGGAACGATGATGTGGTCGCCGTCGTCGACCGCCTTCTCGATCCGCGTTTGATAGACGACACGCATGTTGCCAGATTCGTTGTTGATGATCTGAACGTGCATCGAGCCATGCTCGTTATCCGCCGACCAGGACCACGGAACCGGATGTCCGGGACTCGTTTCACGCTCCATGGAGATGATTCGGTCGACGTTCTCCGGCATGTTCAGGTAGCCATTGGTGCCTGGCGTGACATTGAAGATGCCCTCGAACCTCGTGAACGTGCAGGTATCCCCGAGGTGTCCGAGGATGTCCCTGACAGCCCAATTGATGAACAGGTCAACGGCCGCTGTCTCTTGGTCGGTCGAGCTTGTGTTGCGCTCGTAGACCAGATAGCAGTCGTCGCGCACCTCCTTGAGGGTGGGCGTATCGCGCCGGCCAGTAACCAGCGGCTCGGTGTCGAGAACGAGCTCCTCGTGGTCAAAATAAGTGACCGCAAACGACCTGGCGTTGGTGTGCTTGCCGAAGAAGATGAAGGCGTGCCCGACATCGGTGAACGCCGAGTCTGAGGTGATGAAGTCTCGGTTGATGACCGCCTCGAGCGTCGGCTTGCTCAAGTCGCGCTCGTTGATGTAGACCCGCACGCGCACGCCACCGTCTACCGGCTCGGAGATGATCTCGATCTCCTGGAACGCCTTGTCGATCGTAGTGCTGGCCGGCTGGACCCTGTTGAGCAGCGTCGGGGTCGCCGCAGTCGTTGAAGCGAGCGAGACAGCACTGGTCGCCTGAGCCGGAACAAGGTCCCAATTAGTCTGATCCTCAGTCGCGAGCGCCGAGAGGAACGGGAAGAAGTTCTCGGCATGCAGGCTCGCCGTGTCAGCCCCCACATCGAGCCGCAAAAAGACGCCGGGCTCGTCAGTAGCACCCGTGAGGCGGCCCATGATCCCGATCAAGATGATCGAATTGGCAGTGTCCGAGACCGAGTCGATGAACAGGTGGCCCCCAACACGAAGCCGCTGCCCCATGACCAGCGCGACGCTGGTCTCCTGCATGAGCGCCGCTTCCTGCGCAGGCATCTTGTTCGTGAGGTACTGATTCTGCACCTCGAAGTCGCCGGTCGACGGAGCGTGCAGAACCCAGCCGTTGACCCCGCTGATGACAGAAGAGTCCTGATCGAACTTCTCGAGGAATCGGAGGGCAGCAGTCGCGATTACCATGGGTCACCCATCGAAGCTCAGGCCATCTCGTTTGAGGGCTTTCTTGCCCTCGTCGACCCAATAGTTCTTGCCGTATTGCCGAGTCCGCGCCATGTAGAGCTCACGCGGGATCTGCGCGGCCATTCGGACGCTACCGTCGCCATGGCGCTCTCCGCGCCGACCACGCGCCAGCTTACGGGTTTCGTTCATGACGTTGGCGTAGACGCGCTCCTGCTGTTGGTTGGTCCGCCGCCCCTTGGAAATGTTATTCCCGCCGATCTTCATCGGTAGAGGGTCGCCGAGTACCAAGACGCTCGGCGGCGTGAAGATACGGGTAAGGTCAATCCCGCACTCGGGGCAGAGCTCGATTGCAGTAGCGTGGTCCATCGACTTCTCGATGGACCATCGCAGTTTGCACGGCTCACATTCGTAGGGGTAGATCATCAGTCCTTGGTGTAGGCGTAAACCAAGCCGCCGCGATGCACTGACACGCCCGTCCCGTCCAAAATCCGCAAATCAAGCCCCTCTCCAACTATCGTTTGCGCCCACCCCTTGTCAGAATAAGGCAGAGAGATAGGGCTGCTGTCGCGACTATTGAAAAATAGAAGGTCAGTCCCGGAAGTAGTCTCCTCCAAAACCAAGCCACGATTAGACGAAATATTGATCGTCAGATAGAAGGCCAACACGCGGATTCGATGGCCAACCTTTGCCGCGAGCACAACCCCTTCATCGGTCACAGCAAATTCGAGAGACAACGAAAACGTGGTGTAACCGAGATCATACTGACCAGCAAAATCGGTCAGATACTCCAGTCCTCGCTGTTCAACAAGCCTGCCCATGAAAGCCTCCTGAAAGAAGGCCGGGAGACCAATCGCCCCCCGGCTGACTAGGGAAAGCCCCTA
>CBDUST010000220.1:0-7824 GCA_965369945.1 uncultured bacterium
CAAGAACGACATCCCAGACCTCCGTGAGCAGTCTGACGACAAGAATGCCCGACGCCCGATTCCACTGCCGAGCTTTCCGGGGACGAGTATAACGCCCCCCGGAAACCCAAGTTGCTAATCGCTTGCTTGTGGCCGGAAACGCTGGCGGGCCGCTTGGGCAGGGGTGGGGACAGATTGACATCGCAGATCCCTTGTCGTTAGATAAAGGGCTTAGCGCGCCTCTGGCAGACGCTCCAGAGGCGTGTTATACGGACAGAAGAACCAAGTTCCGCATGTGATGCGGATTAATCTCATTATTGTTCGGCGGAGGTTTCACATGAGCCGTGTTGATCTGAGGTCTCATGCATTCTCGGCAATCCTTATTCTCGTGACATTGCTTGTCTCCAGTCCTGCCCGCGCCCAAAACGACGTGTCTGTGAACGCCCTCGAAGATCTGAAGAAGATTGCCACAGCTTACAAGATCGAGATCGTCACGGCCGCCCCTCGCTTCCCGGTTAAGACTACGCACGGGAAGATTGACGGCAAGAGCGCCGACAGCAAAACGCTGGAAAGCTACGCCGGCTTGTTCGCCCCCGAGTTCACGCTCTACCCTCCTGAGCTGGTGAAACGGTCGCAACTTAAGCGCGTGGTGCTTTGCAAGGAACTGTCATTCGCCGGTCAGCTGAGGAACGCCATTCCGGACTACGAACATGATACGCTCTACCTCGATGTCAGCCGTGGGACCTACAGCAAGCCCTATCTGCGCAAGGTCATTCACCACGAGTTCTTCCACATCATCGATTACCGCGACGATGGCCGCGTGTATCAGGATAAACGCTGGAAGGTCCTGAATCCGGCGAAATTCAAATACGGCAGTGGCGGTCGAACTGTGCAAGACCTACAGAGAACGTCTGTCCTTACGGACAAGTTCCCCGGGTTTCTCAACCACTATTCAACGACCGGAGTGGAGGAGGACAAGGCAGAAGTTTTTGCCAACCTGATTGTCAATCCCACTTACGTCGAGGACCGGGTCAAGAAGGACCGCGTACTCGAAGCGAAGGTGGAGCGGATGAGAGATTTGCTGGTCACCTTCTGCCCCGACATGAAGGAAGAGCTTTGGGAGAACGTCAGAAAGATGAAGCAGGCCGATGTCAAACAACATGAAGCAGCACAGTCGGCGCTGCTTGCGGCTACGGACACTTACAAGCGCTGGTTGAAACTCAGCGACGCAGCCATGGCTAGCGTGCAGAATGGTGCCTTAGACGAAGCAGAACAGCATGCGAAGGAACTTTTACTCAGGGCTGAAAGCCATCGTGATGACTGGAATTACGGCAACGCTATTCACAAAGGCCATATTGTCCTCGGGCGGGTCGCCCTTCGAAGAGACGACATAGAAGCCGCTAAAACACATCTTGTGGCGGCAGGAAAGACGCCAGGCTCACCGCAGCTCAATTCCTTTGGCCCAAATATGACTTTGGCGAAGGAACTCCTTGAGCGAGGTGAGACACAAGCACCAATCGCGTACTTCAATCTCTGCGCTGCTTTCTGGCGAAGCGACCGGGGCAGACTTGAACAATGGGAAAAGCTCGCAGAGCAGGGGCTGGTTCCTGACTTCGGTGCCAATCTCCGGTACTAAAAGCGCCTCACAGAATGGGAAGAGACCGGGACTGGTACTTTTTTTTCGACGGTTCGCTGGCGCGCCGACTAGTCGCCGAAACGGGGAGTGATCTCAGTTCGAGGTCAACTGGGGAATCCGGGTCTAACCAGATCGGGGTTGGTTCAGACGCCAGTCGTATTTCAGGAAGTGTACTGGCGGCTCGTCGTCACGGGAAAGCAGCCGACCGACCGGGCCTGTCGGCTCCGCGAATTTTCGGATGAAACCGACGACGCTACCGTAGGGGGCAACGTTGAAGTCCTTGCCGTACCACTGCATGATCATGCTCACTCCCAGGCCCTGCTTGTCAACGACGAATTTGGTCGGGTCGTTGATCCAACGTTGGGACTGGTCGTTCAGTTGCTTATCGAGTTGCTTGGCGGTGTAGGGCTCGTCTCGGAGCGGCGGACAACTCATCGCAGCGCAGACCAGCGCCGCGTGGATTCTTGGGTCGCCGAGTGGTCGGATGTGGTCGTTCTCCAAGTCGTTGAGTGTCATCGCCTGACCCGCGACTGTGATCGTAAGCGTGTCGAAGAAGCCGGGCACATCCATCACGCTCTTGAGGCTTCGTTTTGTGGAGTGAGTAACAACCATGTTCAGGACGTTGACGTTATACGCGTTGCACAGGAACGCCAGCTTCTCGTTGGCGTCGTGCGGGAGGTCGGCTTGGGAATATGCGGCCACAATCACTTGGAGGTTGCGGCGATGAGGTTCTTTGCTCAGAACGTCGTAGCGGACCAGGCCGTCAGTCGTGACGACCTGCTTCAGAAGCGCAGCATAGGTGAGATCGACGGATGCCGGGGGCGTGGGTGGTTCACTTATCGCTGCTGCGTCAGCGCAGCCCGTGAACATCGCCACGCTACATAGCACGGCAAGAAGAGTAACGAAGCGCTTACGAACCGGATTCATCGGGTACCTCGTGATAGTCGCTTTGATCTTCCAAAACAGACACGGACAGTCCAATCTCCTTCAGTACGGACATTACAGAATCCGCATCGAAACCACGTCGAGCTAACGCCGCTCCAATGCGACGCGCTGCAACTTCCGGAGGTTGCGAAGACATGGATCGCAGACGCACGGCTGCAAACCGCACCGCTGCCGCTGCGATGTCGGTGTCTTGCAAGATCGCTCCGGCCACTTGGTGAGCCAATTCTTGGGCGATGCCGCGCTGCTGAAGTTTGTGTTCCAGATATGTCACAGAGATCGGCCCACGGTCCGCTTCTGAGACAGCAATGAGATGAGCGTACGCTCCGTCGTCGATCGCGCCCGCTGCCGTCATTTCATCAGCGATTCTTCCGACAAGCTGGCTGTCAGATTCTTTGCGCAGAAGCCGGTCGATGAGTTCGCTTCGCGACAGGGCGCGTCGTTTGAGCAATCGCTGGGCATGGAGGCGAACAGTGTGCTCGGCCTCGGCCTGTTGGACTGCCGTAGCGAGGGATTCAGTCCAGGCGTCGCCAACGGTGATCCCCATGGCCTCGACTACATTCGCTGGGAGTGTGGCCACCGTTCGACGCCCGACTCTGAGCCGACGCAACGACGCATCGGACGTCGGCACTTCGATCACGTCGATCCGCTTCACAGGCTCATCGAGTCCAAATAGCGATGGGTTCATCACAAATCGATCCAATCTCCAACAGGATACTCAGCGAATAGTCTATGAGCGGAATCGAGCGGCACCGACCATCGCGGCCGCAACAACGCTCAGCAACGGTACACTGTCCCAATGCTCAGGTTCTGTCTGACGAATAGTGAGACGGGCATCTTGCCCGTCTGTAAGAGTGAATATGACGGGCTGGAAGCCCGTTCCACCAAGAATGAAGAGCACTCTCTTGATACATCAGTCAGAAGCTAGGCTTCGGCGTCAAATAGCCCCCTTGTTGCTTCTGGCGACGATCAGCGCCATCGTCGGCTGCGCGGGCGGGCCGACGTCGGCTCGTCGATCCGAACCTTCGCTCCAGACCCTGCGTGTCACCCATCACGTCGGCGGTACGCATTACCGAACGATCGTGGCGGGTGACGTGTGGTACCAGACGTTCGGCGTGTCGCTTTTGGTGCTCGATACGTCAAGCACGCAACCAGTACAAACGATCGAGTTGGGGTCGATCGGTCAGACCGCCCCGGCCACCGACATGCTGCTGCGTGATGATCGGCTGTACATCGTGCAGCACGACCAGGCGGTGGTTGAGTTGAGCCTGGCTGATCCTTGGAACCCGCGGATTGTCACCCGTGTGGACGCCGAGGAACTTGGCATCGAACCGCGGCTGCTTAGCGTCGCGAGGGATGAGTTATATGTTTCGGGCGTAGGGGGTGTTGTGCGGTGGTCAGATCGGCAGATCATGCTTCGTGATCGCGGCGTTGTCAGTCGAGTTGCCGTTGCGGCTGTCGGGCCGGTCGCCGGCATTGGCCGGCGTGTGTTCGGACTCGACAATGGCGAATACGTTGGTTCCGCCAGCGATTTCTACACGCTGCCGAACGAGTTTGAGATGCCCGGCACGCTGATCTTCACGCGCCACGGTGAGGCGGGGTCACTGGTCGGGCTGATGTCCGCTGAGGTGCGCGAAATCGATTCCAAACGCGCAACTGTTGTCGTCGCCGGTACGGTACACAGCGTTCGAGCATTCTCCGGACGGTTGTGGATCGTTGGCGGCGACTACATTGAGAGCTTCAGGGTGACTCCCGATGCACTGATCGATCCGATGCGCATCAAGGTTCTGGGCGCTCGCGATGTGGATCGGATCGACGCGAATCACTTGGCGGTGTCGGGGTCGTTCGGGCGAGCGGTCTATCGGATCAATGCCGACGACGCCGGTCCGGGCGATGAGTTTGTGCTAAGCCATCGTGAGCCGAGTTGTCTGACACAGGCTCAAAGTGACGGCCGACGGATCATGGGCATGGGTCGTGAAGGAGCGTGGCTGTATCAGATCGCCGGCGATGCTGTGTACGTGAGCGACCCTCCCAGTGTGCTGCCAGCGCCGCAGCGATCCGTGACGATCGACTTCGTGTCGGCTTCGATTAGTGAGGACGGTCAGTCGGTTGAGATCCGAGCCCGCGGTGTTTCGTCCACGTTCACAGAGTCGGGCGATGTTGCGCTGCAATGTCTTGCGGCCGTGGACGGCGACATCTGGATTGGCCACGATCGCGGAATTACCGTCCTAAGGCCGGGCGCGAGCGGTGCGGCGGTCGTGCGAGGTCGGCTTCGGTTGGAGGGCCCGGTGCGCTATATCTTCCCTCGACTTGCCGGTGGCGCCGCGGTCTATGTCAGCGAATACGGCGGCTTCGGTGTGGCCGAATTTGTCGACGAAGCCATCGTCGACCAACGCTAATCAGGCACTCGCGTTGGAGCAGTACTTTCGGCACAAGGGATGATCATCGCAAGTCGCCCCGCGCGCTTTGCAAGCGCGTCGGCCGTGCCAAATCAGCAAGTGGCTCAGCATCGTCCAGTGTGAACGCCCAAAGAGCGCCATCAAGTCGAGTTCGATCTTCTTGGGATCTTTATGCGTTGTCAGATTGAATCGATCGCTGAGGCGAATCACGTGGGTGTCAACGACTACGCCGACATTGATGGAGAACGCGTTGCCCAGCACGACGTTGGCGGTCTTTCTCGCGACGCCGGGCAGTCGCAGCAGATCGTCCATAGTCTGGGGCACTTCCCCGCCAAACTCCTGGACGATCATCGACATCGCGCCGTGGATCGATTTGGATTTGTTGCGAAAGAACCCCAATGACCGAACGTATGGCTCAATCTTCTGCGGTGTCGTTTTTACGAATTCGGCTGGCGCAGCGAACGCCTCGAAGAGCCTGGGCGTGGCCTTGTTCACGGCTACGTCCGTGGCCTGGGCGGATAGAATCGTCGCTATCAGCAGTTGGTGCGGATTGGAATAGTCCAACTCGCAATGTGCATCGGGGTAATGCCGGTACAGCCCATCGAGGATCCGTTTGGCCCGAGCCTTCTCGGCACTTGTTTTCTTCGGCAGATCGAATCCAGACTTGCTCGTCGATCCTTGCGCTTTGACCATCGTCATCGTTTCGACGCCAAATACGGTGTTTGAAGAGCGCTCGCACGACCTCTCGGCAGGTCGGGCGTCATTGCGATGGCTGAGGTGACGGTCGCCACAACCACCAATAGCAGCGTGACGTTGAGAACGGCCTCGGCCGTGGGGTGCCGGCGGTTGAACGCTTCACGGTGCTCAAGTGCAGTCGCGACGTCGCCATGCTCGGCCGCATCCCAATACGCCTTCAAATCCTGATTCATTTGCGGGGCACGGGTAAACGCATGGATCGCAAACAACCCGGATGCTATGACGATGCACGTTACGCGAATCAGATTCGCCGGTCGCCGCAGGGCTAGTTTGAACACGGTGAACTGAATGACCAACGTAATGATCAGGAGCGGAATCACCGCGAACTGGGCGAAGTCAACGAGCGTGAACACCGGCTCCAGAATGTGCCCGGCTGCAAGATGGGCGTGCGCATACGGCGCATCTGACTCGGCCGGTTGGAAGGCAGCATACTGCGACAGCGAAAGGTCCATCTCGCCAAGCGTCGTAAAGACAGCGACCGCGGACACGCCGGCCGAGACCAACAACGCCAACCACAGCGCCAATGCGAGCCAGTACACCGCATTGCACAGCTTGAACAAGCCTTGCATCATTCGTCCTCCTTCACAACAACCGCTGATCCGCCTGCCCAGGTCTCGCCATCGGCCCAAATCTCGCGCTTCCAGATCGGGGCCGTCGCTTTGAGTTGATCGATGAGAAATCGGCAGGCGTCAAACGCGCGATCTCGGTGACCGCAGACGACCTGCACATACACGCTGGCCATGCCCAGGGGGACCTCTCCCAGCGCGTGGTGAATCCGCACCACTTGACAACCGAATCGTTCGATCGCCTCGCTGGCCAATTCACGAAGCTGTTTTTCTGCCAACGGAACATGAGCCTCGTAATACAACCGGCTCAGCTCGCCATGTTTGTCGTGTTTTTCTGAACGAGTGCGACCAAGGAAAACACACTCAGCGCCGGCTGACGTCGGGAACGGCTCCATCGGCGTCGCTTCGACCGGATGGTCGACCAATTGCACGTCGATGAGTGGGTCTTGCTGCTCCACGATCGCATCGTAGTCGGTTGGTCAATGTTGTGGTCACTTGGCTGTTGCGGCGCTCGCCGATACCTTTTCGTCCATGCATCCTGTATCCGGCGTACACCCGCAGCTGCCTTTGGCCCCGACGCTGGGTCCGCTGAACGAGGAGCCGCGGGTTGCCTTGGAGCGATTGGCGGATATGGGGTTCCGGTACGTCCAGCTCAGCGCCACACAGAGCGGGCTTCGACCACGCGAGTTGGGTCGATCCGCTCGCCGCGACCTGTTGGTGCGAATGCGGCGGTTGCAGATGCAGATCAGCGGGATCGATCTGTGGATTCCGCCCGACCACTTTCTGGACCCGGCCCAGGTGGATCGAGCGGTGGATGCCGTTCACGCGACACTTCAGCTTGCCAGCGACCTGGAGCGGTGCCCGGTCAGTCTTGAGCTACCTCGGCCGGAGGACGACGCATCGCTGGAATCGGTCATCGACGCCATCTCCCACCACGCATTGCGAGCAGGGGTGCAGGTCGCCGATCACGCCGGGCTCGACGCTCCATCGGACCATCTTGGAATTGGCATCGATCCTGCAGCCCAACTCAGTCGCAACGAAGACCCGGCGGTAGCCGTCACGAGCAGCGCTGATCGACTGGTCTCAGCCCGCCTGTGCGACTTGCTCACCAGCGGCATGCGCGGTCCGATCGGAGAGACTCAAGGCGCTCGGCTTGATGTGCTGAGCTACAGGGCTGCGCTGTCGGTTTGTGGGTACGACCGGCCGGTTGTTGTCGATGCCCGGCAATGGTCGCAGCCGTGGCTTGGACTGACCCAAACGGCAAAGACTTGGTCAGCAGTGATGGCTGGCGATCCGCCCGAGGAAGCCTGATCAATCGCGCTTGCGCAGCCCTACCACGTGTGGGAGTTGTGGGACGATCAACTGGCTTACGGCCGTCCGAACCGCGTTGGTCGATCCTGGCATCGCGAAGATAAACGTGTCGCCGCCGGCCTCATCTTGTTGTGCAACCAGCCCGGCCACCGCTCGGCTCAACATCGCCGCAGCTTTTACTTCCTGATAGCTCAAGGCTCGGAAGCCCAGCTCGGGATCGACTCGGCTAGCAAAT
>CBDUST010000221.1:0-7790 GCA_965369945.1 uncultured bacterium
CCCGGGGGCTCGGGCATCTTGCCCGTGCCACTTATCATGGCGTTAAATCGGCACGGGCCGCAGGCCCGTGCCACCGGTCTTCGCCCGCGCGAGGTTCCGATTGACTCAGAATGCCACCAGTCTTGAGGCTGGTATCTAGTCCCTCTTCTGCCATGCCCTGACGCTACAAGACCATTGAAACTGCTGCAGTGGGCCTGTTTCTACATGATTTCGTAGACTCTGATGCTCGCAATGTACGGGTTCCTCTGGGCAAGCTGTTCGGCCTCCTCAAGGCTCTCGGCGTTGATGATGTTGTAGCCCGTGATGGACTCCATTCCCATGGTAAATCCTTGGTTCCGGCGTCTGAGATTTCTCTGGCGCCCCCGTGAAAACCACCCTTGTCGACCATCCTATCTCCGATGGACTCGAACCACTTGCCCCACGCGTCCATAATCTCCGGGGTGGGTTTTTCGAATCCGTAATGCAGGAACAGAAACCTCTTCACGTGTCTCTCCTTGTTGTTAGTTTGTTTCCAGCCAGTACATCGAGCCGATCTGATTGCGTGCGAGTTTTAGCAACGGCACTGACAACTCCTCGCGCTCAACGATCATCAAGATCGATCATCGTCGACATTGATCTCATCCTCGTCGGACAGTTCCTCGTCACCTTCATCGTCATCCAAATCCTCGTCATCTTCGTCGTCGAGAAACTCATCATCGTCGTCATCGAGGAACTCATCATCCTCGAAGTCGTCATCTTCGTCGTCGAGATCCTCGCCACCCTCATCATCATCCACGTCGACATCCTCTTCATCGTCCCGGGCATCACTCGATACGGCCAGTGCGCACCACTTGGTAAGGCTGTTGTAGATTGACCCGGGCGCCACACCACTCGCCGCGGGGACAGGCGCGCCGGCACGAATCGTTCTCAAGAACTTTGCCGTGATGGAATCAGCGGCGGGGACCAAAAGATCGGGCATCGGTTGAGCTCCCGGCAAAGATGGACTCATACTCCTGCGCGCCGTATTGGATCGACTGCGCACGAGAAGTCAACTCCAATCGAACCAACATTCTGATGGGCACAGACGAAAGCACTTGGATCGGTCTGGTGCCGAGCAGGGCGGGCCGACGTTCTCAGTACGGGGCCGGGATGAACACCGTCTGAGATCGTGACGACAGCACTACCCAGCCGTCGATCACCGCCGCCCGCTCGAACCGCTCCGATACCCGTTCCAATTCGACCGCATCGCTAATGAGCTTGCAGTTATCCGAGAGGGTATATAGCCGGTAGGTGTGCTGTGTTCGCCTGCCCCTTTGTCCCGGGACGGTAGGCTGACTGGTGTCCGATCGGCTGATCAAGACAAGGCGATCGTCGGTCGGGAGCAACCACTTGTAGTCGCGCTCGTCGGAAATGATGTCTGCACCCAACACGTCGCCCGAGGCATCAAAGCGCACGACGCGTTCGCCGAACAACGCGAACACGCGTTGACCATCGACAACGAGCGCATTCAGTCCGGAAGGATCCCATCCACCGCGTGCCGGTAGGGCAAACGGATCGGACATCACGCCGTTACTCAATTTGAGCGTCCGTAAGGGATTGCGCGGGTCCTGACGACGGTCGATTTGAGTTCGGACGACAACGCTGTCCAGCAGCGGCCAGCCCTGCCTCACACCCCGTGCGGCCGCTGAGAGGTTTGACCACAACGATCGACCGCTAGGTAGTTGGAGCATCTCGACACCGCCGGAGGTGCCATAAATCAGTTCGCCAAGCGGTCCTGACGCCAACCAGCGCACCGGCGCCGCGTCCAAGGGCGTAATCTCGTGCAACGACTCGCCCGTAGTGGGGTCTACCAGGACAATTCTCGGTATCGGCTCGTCCTCGCCCGGAGCGAACCGCGTTCCGCTTAGAACCAGCGCGAAGTCATGCTCCAAAACTTGTGACACATTGTCCAAAGCAAACTTGGGCTCGGCCTTCCACCGAAGGCGACCGCCGTCGGCAAGATCGAACGCGGCGCCATCTCCTGAACGACGAATGACAAGGAGCAGGTCGCGGCAGATCAGCGGCAGGCATTCACCGGGATCAAGCGGCCTTTCTTCGCGCGATCGTTGTCCAGCTCGGGAGTTACGGCCTCTGGGCGGCGGCTCGCCCAATGTTTCACTCATCCACGGCGTCGCCCAGAGTTGAGCGCCGCCCTTCGTCAGATCAAGCATCACTGCTTGGGCATCACCATCGTCCGCCACAACCCAAAGCAGCAATCGCTCCTGATCGATCTGAAGGATGCGTGGCGTAGCGCGCTGCCCCACCCGGGCCGACCAAAGCGTGCCAAGTCCGGCCGAGGCCATCATGTGTATTTGCCCGCCCTCGTACCGCATTATCCGGTCGGTCGGCATGGCAACGGCGATCCCAGGTTGGCTCGTTACAAGCGTCGAATTCTCAAAGCTCTTGCCTACGACGTTCATCTCGCCAATACGAGGCTTGAGTCTTACATCCGCGGCCGGCTGGTACGACTCAAGCCAACCACGCGCCGCTCGCGAACCGTTTGAAGTCTCCATCGTGACATCGCCATATGTCTCGACAACGTATTGGAGCACGCTCTTGGCGGTCGAAGTCCATCCAATGCGGTGGCAATACTCGACGACCTCGCCTAGCAATCGCTCGGCTTGCTGTTGGC
Source organism: uncultured bacterium (assembly GCA_965369945.1). Classification (GTDB taxonomy): domain Bacteria; phylum Planctomycetota; class Phycisphaerae; order Phycisphaerales; family SM1A02; genus JADFNO01. The sequence continues at coordinate 2,651 of CBDUST010000221.1, forward strand.
GCGGATCACGCTGATATGTCCCGATGAGCGCCGCCACGGCGTTTGGACTGTCACCGTCAGCCTCAAACAGCTTGGCGGCATGCAAGGCGGAATCAGCGGCCGCGTCGGCAAGAGGGAACTCGGCTGCCAGCGCCAAAAACGTTTGCGGCGAGTCCTGCTCGGCCGGCAGTTGCTCCAGCCGGAAGCGCGCAAATTCAGACTGCGGTCGATACGCACCTTCCCCGCGACGGGCGATGATGCGGCTGAGGCGCTCGGCGGCCCATGCGGCGCCGGAGCGCTGAACTGTTCCGTCGAACCGCGGCGTCGCGGCAAGATCGGCGGTGGAGAGGATCGACTGGTACGTCTCGACCGCGCGGGGTAGCGCATGGTCCGAAAGCCAATCGCCGTAGGCCAGGAGGTGCTCGACGCGCTGATCCGGCTCTGCGGCCACGGCTCCAATCATCGCGTGTAGCGCCTCACCGTCGGACGGTTTCTGGGCGAGGTGCAGGGCATCGAGATCAAGGAGCATGCCGAACAACTCTCTTCGAGCACTCCGCGAGCTCGACGTGGGAATGCCGATGTTGGTTGACTCGAGTGCCAGTTCCGCCGCTTCCAGAGCGAGACCAAGGTCGCGGGCCTGCATGCCCAGCTGCAACAGTGATAACGCCGGACCCGGATCGTTCGGTGCGCCCGCCAAGCGTTGACGCAACATCTGCTCGGCGCGGCGAAACGGCATGTACGAATCCAGGCGCACATTGCCAGCCACCAGCAACTGCGCGCCGATCGCAAGCGGATTGCCGGGGACATCGGTTTCCACAGCTTGCAGCGCCTGTCCGGTTTCGTCGTCGATGACCAGAAGCTGCGACGGCGTGGGGACAATCAGTGCGCTGTCCGTCAATTGCACTCGCCCGTAGATTTCCAAATCTTGACCGGAAGGTCCTGCGACGGGATCCACATCCGATACGGAATTGGGCAGTTGCCAGATCGGACGATCCAACGCCTCCAGAGGAAAGGCTCGGATCTCTCGGCCGATGCCGTAGACAGAGTGCTCGTTGGCCACGAAGTACCGGGGACTGTTCCAGGCATCCCGTCCGGTCGCGGAAACACTTTGGAGCTCGTCGCCGTTTTCCCAATCCAGCAGGATCACGCGGCGCTCGTCTGGCCGGAGCGCAATAACCCCGCGCGGCGTAACGACCGGCCCACCGATCTGCCAGGCCCGACGCTCAGCAAAGACCGGATTCAGCGGCGGCGCGTATCGGTGCAGCCACCGCGTTTCGCCGGTATCGGCTCGAATCCTTGCCACAGCCCCGACCGGAGTCGCGACAACCACATCTCCCTCGTGGTAGATCGGCGAGGAGAATGGTCGTGAGACGCGGCTTCGGATCCCACCGCTGGAGGCAATGTGACGCGCCCAGCGCAATCGACCGTCGGCCAGATCCAGCGAGAACAAATAGCAGCTCGTGAGCAACTGCCTGCTTACCTTCCTGGCCAACACGAAGACTGCATCCTCCGCAACAACCGGCGCGCCGTGGGGAATAAGTCCGTCATACTCTTCCTTGCCATCCAGACGATCGATGCGCCGAGACCAGCGCAGCTCGCCGCTGCCGGCATCCAGGCAGATCACTTTTCGATCGGCGGCTCTGGCGTCCCGGCTATCGGCGTAGGCGTGGCCCGTTATCGTGACCAGCGCGCTTCCTTCGATCACCACGATATTCAGATCCGCGATTCGTGCGCCGGCTCGATTCGACACTGAGCTTCCGGATCGATCAACATACGGCCGCCACAACGGTCGCCCGGTGAAACGATCGATCGCTCGAATGGTCCGGCCCTCGTTGATGTAGGCGACGGACCCAGCGACGGTGGCCGCCGTTGTCAACTCGATCCCAGGACCGCGTCCGGGAGGGCGATTCCTGGGCGAGGCGACGGGCTCGGCTTCCGGCGGTAACAGTTGCTGACCATACGGCGTACCGTCCAGGCGGACTGACCAGATCGGCTGAGATACCAATTCCTGCAACTGAACGGCGTCGGCCCGATCCAGGATCGAAACGGACAATTCGACCGGCGACTCGGAAGTCGCTGCTGACAGGCGGTGCATCGCGTCGCTTAGCGGATCGGATTCGTTTACGAGCTCGTCTAAAACGGAGACCGCACCGTCCTTACGATCGAAATCACCGAGGTAGCGCGCAGCCAGACCGATCATGTACCAACAGTGTGACGCGCGCTCGCCGGTCAGATCCGGATGATCCGCGGCCTCCGAAAGCCAACCCAAGGCTGAACGGAAGCGTGCAGACTCGAGGTTCCACTGACCGAGCCGGAGCAATGCCTCCAACCCCGGTTTCGTCAATGAACGCGTAATGGCCAAGTGCATCAACTCGCCTGCCTCAAGCAGACGTCGTGCTTGGGCGGTTTCGATGAGCCGGTATCGCTCGAGCAGCACTTCGTCGGCGACCATCTCCGCAAGCACTCGCGCGCGGACAGCGACGAGTTGATCCGGCGAAGCCGCCGTCATCGGCACAAGCTTCATCGCGTATTCGTCGAGCAATTCCTGATAGAGGCGTACGGCTTCGCTGGTGTTGGCGGACGCGTGATCCTGGGCCAACTGGAACTGCTCCCAGGCCTGAGGCGAATCATCGACGTACACCGGGTTCGGAGGCGGCGCTGCAATCACAAACGACGACAGCACCACCGGCGCAACACCGGCACATGCACGGCCCACCCACCAGGCCCGACACGCCGACGTTTTGCGTTCCCAACGACTGACCCGAGAATCTCTCATCGGCGACCTCTGAAATCCCTTGAATCGTAGCGCGCTGTGCCTTGGGCACGACCTCGAATCCAGCCACCCCCCTTCAAGGGGTCATCCTCGACCAAACCCGGCGGTAAGAGTACATTGATCTCATGCACAGGTCGTGGCGTCGAACCTTGTCTGCTTGGAACTTACTCCTTGCTCTTTCGGCTATGTCCGGTTGCGCGGCCTACCGTGACCCGACGGTGTCGGTTGCGGGTGCTACGGTCACCGAGACCGCCGACGGACTGCTGGGGCTGAACTTCAGTCTCGTCCTGGAGAACCCGAACGAGCAGCCGTTGACCCTTCACGAGTTCAACTACACCTTGGCGGTGGACGGAACGGTCGCCTACCGGGGCCGATGGGCGGCCTCAGCCACATTACCGGCGTCCGGCACGCGCCGCCTGTCGATTCCAGCGGTCGTCCGGTACGACCAGTTTGGGCCAGCGGCGGCGTCGGGCACGTTGAAGCCGAGGTACGATTTATCCGGTCACGTCCTCTATCTTGTCCCGGGTGATATCGCTGAGATTCTCTTCGACACGGGCGTCCGTAAACCCAAAGCGTCGTTTGCGGCTAAGGGGGTATTGGACCTCACGCCACGGGACGACCGAGCCGAAACTCAGGACCGCTAATCCGCGCCCCTGTCAGGCGCCAGGACCGGCGGACTCACTTGCGAATTCCCATACGTCGCTCCTACGGCATCTGAGCTTTTTCGGACGTGGCTCGCCATGACCAACAGCATACCCCAACCGGTCGGGCTATCCCACTTTGCACAGATGACACAGCCTTGCTTTGCGGTGTAACCGCCAGCAAGACGACAGAAGGTTCAAACACGGGAGTCATGCCGCGCACAGCCCATGTCGATAAATATCGAGACGGTACTGTACGCCGGGAATATCAGCAACGGGGAGTTTCCATGCAGCTTGGCGAAATACTCAAGACAGCGCACCAACATGATGCCTCGGACATCCACATCATCAGCGGCCATCCGCCGATGATGCGTGTCCATACTGTGATGACGCCGATGGACTGTCCTATCCTCACGGCAGAGGCAGTCGAGACGGCGCTGGAGGAAATGATATCGCCCGAACAACGCGAGATTTTCGATGAGCGTAAAGACCTCGACTTCTCATTCCAAGTCAAGGGTTTGGGACGGTACCGCGTCAATGCCCACCGTCAGCGTGGCACCATCGGTCTGGCCATGCGTGCGGTGAAGGAGAAGGTTCCTCCGCTGGACGACTTGAATCTTCCGGAGGTGATCAGCCGGCTGACCTACCTGCCGCGCGGTCTGGTGCTCGTCACCGGCGATACCGGCTCGGGCAAGTCAACGACGCTGGCGGCGATGATCCAAGCGATGAACGAGCGCTACCGCAAGCACATCATCACGCTGGAGGATCCGATCGAGTATTCCTTCCAGTCCAACAAGAGTCTGATTGAACAGCGTGAGCTCGGCCAAGACATGCCGGACTTCGGTTCAGGTTTGAAGCACGCGCTGCGCCAGGACCCGGACATCATTCTGGTCGGCGAAATGCGCGACCTTGTGACGTCGGCCTTGGCGATTTCGGCCGCGGAGACCGGCCACCTGGTCTTCTCGACGCTGCATACCGTCAACGCATCGCAGACCGTGGAACGCATCATCGACATGTACCCCGCTGGGCAACAGAACCAGATTCGTTCAATGCTGTCCAACACCCTTCAGGCGGTGATCTCCCAGACACTATTCAGCCGCATCGATCGTCCCGGCATGGCGCCGGCCGTCGAGGTGATGCTGTGCACACCCGCGATCCGCAACATCATTCGCGAGTCACGAACGTTCGAGATTCCCAACGTGATCGACACGAATCGCCAGATGGGGATGATCAGCTTGGACAACTCGATCGCGGAGCTGTATTTCAACGGGCTGATTAGCCGCGAAGATGCGGTGGCGCAGGCCGCCTACCCCGACAAGCTGGAACGACAACTGGCCGCGTAAAGGCCTAGGGCGCCGCATCGATGCCGCATTACCGCTATCAAGCGCGACACTCTTCGGGTCAGCTGCAAGCTGGCACGCTCGCCGCCGAGAACGCCGGCGCCGCGGCAGCCATCCTGCGCAATCAGGGCCACCATGTCCTGCAATTGGTGCCGGTCCAGACAACGAGCGCACAAATCGGCAACAAGCTGTGGGCCACGCTGAACTATTCATCGGGTCCATCTCAAAAGGACATTCTTGACTTCACGACGCAGTTAGCGGTCATGATTCGGGCCGGCATCAGTCTGCGAGCCGCCCTTGACGGAATCTCCGACCAAGTGACCAACCCGAAGTTCCGCAAGATCCTGCTGTCGATCAAGACGGACGTCGAGTCCGGCAAGCAGTTCTCAGAGGCGATCACCCGATAC